>NZ_LVYZ01000058.1:0-62695 GCF_001909095.1 Paenibacillus sp. P46E | reverse complement strand
CTATTATACTGCGTTTCTGATTGCCATTCATTTTTCCCGGCTTTAGTAACCAAATACTTTGTAAAATCTTCTACTGAAATACCAATCAAAGCAATGCAACTGGTGTAAAAACCAAATTCATAAAGAGCTTCAGCTTCCTTCAATAATTTCACGAAATCGCTATTATCATCAAAGAATAAAATTTCCTCTATTTCCCATTTCCGTTCAATGATTTCATCGAGATTATTATCCAACCATTTTTTCACTATTTCTGAATATGCCTTTTTATCCCTTTGAATATAAGCCATTTGCTCATTAGTTTGAACTAATTTATAGTTGAATTTATTAAAATCAAAATACATAATAAGCACTCCATTCTTATGTAGTTATTAGGATATTCCCCTAAAATTACTTTCGCATATTTTTGTACCTACGGACATGGCAAAAGTATGGCGAATCAAAAAAGCCACCATCACAAGGCAGCATTATTATGTATTATTTTATTGATTTACACGAACATCCCATCAGTGGTAGTTCTTTGAATAGTAGCAAGTAGACAAAAAAATAGGCTTATCTTTTGCTTTTGCAAAAGCTTCATCATTCCACGCATACCAATTAACATGGCTATAAGCGTGTTGAAGTAGATATGGACAATTTTCATTTATGAGAGACTATTGGCTACTTTATCAGTATTAGGCACAGGCATCACTTCCTATCAAATTAAATTTGATTTAGTATACCCAAGTTTTCGAAAAATAAAGAAACCTCACAGAAATAAGTGAGGTTTAGGATAAAAATTTATTTACTTTCAATATGTAGAAAATGCTTATACTATACTTGTCCATTGTCTACAACTACCGGTGGCTTGTACTACCTTTCAAGCGAGCTATAAACTTTCAATTTCGCACTACCTTTTCTGCGGGGCTAGTGCCGCCGTTGTGCCAAACCGCTCGTTATAGGCAGTGCTTCGTCCATAGAGTTTGATTTTTTTATATCATTTATGGGGTAACCAATTCCGCTATTTTAGCCGCAACATCTGCCATTGAATCTTCAATAGTACTTAAGCCACTTCGTGAGCCAAGTAACGGACTAACTTCACGTAAATCCTCATAAGTCGTATTATGAACAATAGGGACAAGCAAATCACGAGCTAGCAAAGCTGAAAGTTCTTTATCTGCAATTCCTTCGCCCTTAACACGTTTAAGAAATGAAGGTGTAACCAATACAATACCGACACGAGATTTTGCCAACCCTTTATCAATTTCACGAAGTAAAGATGAACCCAAAAGAACATCCTTTTCACTAAACCAGATAGTTACACCTTTTGATTCAAGTAAATCGTGTAATTCCTTAGCTGCGTCTTTACGGTCATCCCAAGCGTGACAAAGAAAAACATCTCGTAAATCTGGTGATTTTGAACGTTCCTCAACATTTTCACGCACAGGAGTAAGTGTTCGAATTTCCGCAGGAGTATATAAAATAGTAGAACCAACTGAAGACCAACGTGCTTTTGTCCTAGTTTGTCCGCCACCACTACTACGACTTGTAGAACTGTTTGATAATGAAGAATGTGGTGAAGAATACGAGTTGTAACCTCCATAACTACCTCTATAACTACCTCCACACGCTGGGCAGTTTTCTCTTGCACTTGCCGTGCGATGACCGTGAACTGGTGCTGTACATCTTGCCATATTTTTATTCCCCCTATATTTTTTAAGAGAACTTTATCTGTCTGTATGTTATTATATGAATATTTTACCACAAATCGTAACATAACCAACTGTTAAGATGTACAATAATTAGCTAATAAAAATAAACGTATCAAATAAAATGTCATGTGTTTCTTAAACCTTTAATTTTTTCCACTTGTAAGAAGTCTATATCAATCCGTAACATTTTCTATAAAGCCCCTGTTTTCATTAATTTACATTGGGTGTAGTAACTAGATTGCCACCAATGGCAAGTGGAATATCCGACAGATAAGAAAATCGGCTTGTTCTCGGCTTGAGCTTTGGTAAAAGCCTCTTCTCCCCAGGGGAACCAGTGCACGGGGTTGTATGCGTGTTGTAGAAGGTAGGGTGATTTTTCGTGTATTAGTATATTGGTTGCATTGTGGGTTGTCATGGGGCTATCCCTCATTTCGGCTGATTTTGGGTAAAGTACATCTAGGGTTAGTCTACCCAATTTGGCGGGAGAAGTCTCAAGGAATACAAAAAGGTAACTCCATGTGAGATGGGATACCATGCAAAAAAAGAAAACGCGGTACAAAGTTTACTTTGGCCAATAAGTGAATTACATTCATATTCCTTATATATGTATTGAAGGGTAGACTCTATTTAAAGTAAAATATTCCAGTAGATACTAATATAAAGGGGATCTGATGATGAAAGACAAAGTTAAAGGTTTGATATTAGGTATTGCTATAGGAACTATTTTTACAGGAACGACCATTTTCGCTGATTATGGCTCAAAGCAAACGGTATGGTATAAGCCCATTAACTTTTTTATGAATGGTGAACGAAAGCTCACTGAAGATATATTGATTGTAAATGGCACTTCATATGTTCCATTGAAAACAGTAGCTAAAGTTGCTAATGTCCCTTTGACTGCTGACTTTGACCGCTACAACATTTATCTTGGTAGTGTTCCTACGAATAAAGGAGTTTCTGTTGCCCAAGCTATTCAAAAAGTTAAGAGTACATACGGAAGCAAAATACCTAAAGGTTATCGTGTTGAATTGGATAATATTGATGAAGCGGGGAACTATAGTATACACGTTTATGAGGTAGTTATAGATAATAAAGTTACAGGTGAAGGTCATACTGCCACTTTTTACTGGTACACTGTGGACAAATATACTGGCACAATCTCGGCAATGTTTGATTACTGATTATACAAAAACAAAACCACTCCCGCCCCTCGGAGTGGTTTCTTACTCTCTTTGTTTAGATCTTACTTTAAAGTTCTTCATTGCCCCCATTCCTTTCGAAATATATTTTACAAGTCGTATCTCCGATGCTCTGTATAATGCCGAATACGATTCTCTAATATGTTTAAGGTTTCTTCGATATTAACTCCATCATCATACTGAAGAATCTCAATATAATGATGCACAATCCCTGAACCCAACAATAAATTAACACTATTGTCTTTAACATGACCCCTATGACGTAAACGTTGAATAGACGCTATAATTGATTGCTCGTCTAGTCTCATATCTTTTAACTCTTTTGATTTCTCTTGTATGTTCGTTAAGTTTACTTGTAGTTTATTCTGGAAATGAAGTTTTAACATACAAAGCGTTACTAAAGCATCTATTCTATTATCTTCCATCATCGTAGCCCCTTAAATGAGTCAAATAATGCTGACTTTTGCAATATTCTTTCCTGCCCAAAGATTAAACTATAATCTGTTCGAGCAATTGACCAAGGGAACCAGTTCACCGGGTTATGTGCATGTTGCAGCAGATATGGCGACTTCTCCTTGGCTAATCTATTGGGTACTTAGGTTTAACCAATTTGATAATTTCCACTTTTTCTACAATGTCATTGTACTTTCATCCATAAAGCATTCTGCCGATCATCTGGACTTGATAATACTATCATTCCAGATTGATGACCTTCAGGAATTAAAAATCCAACCCAACCGTTGAAGGGTTTTCCTCCTGATACGCTGGGCGAATATTTGGAGAACATAAAAGAAGGAGTTCTCTTTTGAGTTACCGAGTCAATATACTCAAACCTATAATTATCTATTGAAAACGATGCCCCGGATTTTTCAGATGCTAAGATTTCAAGGTTCAGTTTTACAAGAACATAGCTATAACCGCTTGGGGCAGGTTCTTTTTTCTCCTGAAGAATTTTCAATGCATCCTTTCCTGTGCTCGTTTCTTCGATGGAGACTGAACCAATGAATTTATCAAAATTTTGATTCATTTCAAAATATGCTTTTGAACCGGAAGGTAATGGATTGGACTCAGTATACCCGCCGTACATGCTTATGTCTCTTCTCAAAATACTAATTGTATTCAACTCAGGCATGACGTGGTATGACCCTCCCAAACCTTCAATAACTGTGCGCAAAGGTACATAGGTCACTCCATCAATGACCTTTGCTTCTCCTTTAATATCAGCCCCGTTTACCCTTAAAGAGTATCCGGCAGTGGCCGCATAGACCGTAATGGATAGACATACTACTGAAAACATACCGAGAAAACTTAAAAGCATTAACTTTTTGTTCACTATTGACACACTCCTTTACCTATCCTCATTCTCTAAAAAATAGACCGATCATTATTTACCTTCGTTTCACAGATTCGCTATCTCCATTTAACACCTCAATCATCATCAATGCCCCCATTCTATAGCCTTGGATAAACGATAAGGCTGATTGCAAAGAGTTCGAATCACTTTGTAGATCGATCAGCTTTTCGACTTGTTCAAAATCTTCTTCAGAAAATTGCTCTTTGAGCATTTGTAAGGATTCGGTAATTTTCTGATTGATCTTCTGGAACTCCGGATCGCTTGGCTTAACCAACTCATTCGGGCGCAACCTGCCATAATAAAAATCCTCCAAAATGATTCATTAGGCCTCCTTTCGCAGACTAACAATCTTTCCATGCATAAATTTTATGCGAAAACCGCATAAATATCAATATGCAATTTTCGCATAAAGTAAACTTGGCTTGGGTGATGAGCATTGTATAAGAGAATCCGTGACTTACGCGAAGACAAAGACCTGACACAACAACAAATGGCTGAGCTTTTACATATCACACAAGCCACTTATTCCCGCTATGAGAATGGAAATTTGGATGTCCCGAGCGCTGTTTTAATTACTCTAGCCAATTTCCATAAAGTAAGCATCGACTATATTCTAGGTCAGACAGACAACCCCAAGCGTTATCCTGGTAAAAAAGAATAATCCGCAGCAAAAACAAGCTCTTGTGACGAACCACAGGAGCTTGTTTCATGTTACTGCCACCACATCTCACCGAATGCCTGATTGATTGTGAAGATCACTTCACTTTAATAATGATTTACTCGAACATCTCATCGCTGACTGAATGGAAAATCGGCTTGTTAACAATACTAATTGGTGCTGAAGACCTCCCCGCTACCTCTTCCAATGTCATACCAGCCTCACAATGTCTCTTGATTACCACATTCATCGGTTCTCCTAATTCTATAATATATTTATGTGGGTCATATACTCTAACTACTCTTTGTCCCCAAGGCTGTTCAAATATGTCATGTTGAATAGCCGAACGACAGGTGGATCGGCTTGTTTTCAGACTGTGCTTTGGCAAAAGCCTCTTCTCCACCTGGATACCAGCCTACGGGATTGTGGGCATGCTGCAAAAGCTACAGGGATTTTCTATACTCACCATGTTTTAGTCAATAAAATCCTCCACTGCGGTGCAAAGTAAATTTTCTTACATATTATAGGGTAAAACCTTCGATGAAAGGAAATTTATATATGGAGTATTTCGACATGCTGTCCAAATTAGGTATTGGTAGTGCTCATCCTGGAGGATTTTCTGCAACCTTGAAGCAGTTTGAACATTATCCCCTACCCACTAGCTCCAGAATTCTTGAAATTGGTTGTGGCACAGGTAGAACATCTTGTTATTTAGCTGCTCAGGGTCATGATGTAGTAGGTATAGATATTCGCCCAGATATGATTGTAAAAGCAAAAAAGCGGGCTGAAAAAGAGAAGGTAACCTTGAAATTCCTGGAAGGAGACGCACTTTCACTGCCCTTTCCTAACGAATCATTTGATGTGATTCTTGTCGAGTCTGTATCCATCTTCACCGATACAAGGAAGGCATTCTCGGAATACTACAGAGTTTTGCGGTCTGGAGGCCAACTTTTTGACAGAGAAATGACCCAACGAAAACCCATGTCTGCTGAAATCAACCAAGAAATCACTAATTTTTACCACGTTGATAAGCTATGGGACATTAAGGAGTGGTTAGCTTTAGTACAAATCATAGGATTTAATCGTTCAAAGATAGAGGGTCCCTACCGGTTTCCTAAAACAAGTCTGGATTTGTTGGAGCAACCTGACGCTCATCAACAAATTGATGAAGGTTCCTTTCTTGACCCCTCCATTTGGGAAGTAATCAGTAAGTACAACAGTATAATGGACAGTTATGCAGAATATATCGGATTTATTCTTGTGATTGGAACTAAATAAGCTTGTTGTTCACCATGCTACAAAAAAGAACAAAAGCCTAGCAATATAGGCTCTTGTTCATGCTTCATGCGCTTCATAGGCTTTATTACTAAACAAAGAAACCAGCAGATAAAATGATTACCAACAAAATATAAAGAACCAAAATTGCAGCCGTAGAAGTAAATCCGTGACAAACTTCAGGATATCCCATTGATTTCCCCTCCTCCTTCTTTTCTAACACAGGATATGCGCCGTCCGTTCTGAATGTATGGATTATAACCCAATTATCATGGAGGAATATATATGTCTGATTTGAACCGACAAAAATTTACCGTGAAATACATTCCGCCTGCCACTTCACTGCAACCTCATTCTGCTGATCCGCAATATAAGCAAAAGGTTTACTTTGGGACTCCACACCAATATTCAAACCAAATATACCCAGACCGAGGGTATGGTAACTTGGCTCTTTCCAGAAACATTACTTTGCTGGATATAAAGCAAGCCGATGTAAATGGGGACAGAACGCTTGATAACATATATTTATTCGGCAATAAACCAGAAGGAACTGGAGACTTTGCTGATCAAATCACACTTGCGATCCAAGATGGACATTCTAACATAACTACAACGGTAAATCTTCAATACAATGCTGGATATAATGCCAGACTTTTTCTGGGGGATTTTTCCAAAGATGGCGTAGCGGATATTTTAATAAGTATTGATTCTGGAGGAAGCGGCGGATATGGCATCTTCTATGTGTATTCCTTTAAGGATAACCATCTACAAGAAATGTTTAATGTTGAAAAATACAATACTGAATATAAATTCAATGTATATTATGAGGATTTTTACAAGGTAAGCATAGGGAATCCCCAATTAAACGTGCTATTCACCATAGACATTAGCTATAAGGGCGTAGAATATTTATCACAATACTACAACGAAGATGGCAAACTAAAAAAACCCGTAAAAGGAGAGGTTCTTGCTTTAGGTGCGTTATATCCCATTGTTACAAACACAAAAAGTAATAGTTATGATTTACTCGCGATTCAACGAATTATCGGCACTACTAATTCGGATACATTAGGGTATGTAGAAAATATTTTAACATGGGAAGGTACTCGATTTATTTCAACAAGATTGTTAGTAGCCATACTTGGTACCAATTTAATTGCCCTTTATTGATCAATTTTATGATGAGGTAGTTCTTCAGTAACTACGATTGATAACATGCAGCATCACCACTGTTCGGTGGGATTTGGGTAAAGTATTGCTAAGTTACACATAAAAGCGACCATGCACGGAGCATAGTCGCTTTTATAATTTCGAGTATTGCTATTGTCCAGGGCCTGATTGGAGTAAGAGAATTAAGCAAAGTAAGCGAATGAAGCGGTGGCCTTTATTGTAAACTCAAATCGCGTCTGCCTGCTAATGCTAGCTTCTAAGAGCGTATAAATAATTACTGGTTTATAGCAAACACACCAACTTGCTCTTCGAACTGTCCCATCCACAGTTCTCCGTTGCCAACCATAACACCTTTCGAATTAATAAATACTTTATCGAGTTTTTGAGCTAATAACGCCTTCTTGACTTTAGCAGTCATGATTTTGTCATATTTTGCAATAAAATCTTTCTTGGTTTTGATTTCTATGGTTTTTCCCTTATTATTCACTTTCAATGGGTACAGCATCAAATGGGCGACGTCAGATTTTTTCCCTGCTTTAACGTATTTCTGCAGCAAACTGAAGTTATGCTCAAATACGACTGGATTTTTGATGCCTGCTATTTCATATGGATTGTTAGTGATATTAACCGCAATAACTCCAAGTTTATGGTTTCGTTCACCCATCCACAAATCTCCATCTCCAACCATAACTCCTTGATAGTTCACAAACAGGTTATCAACTTTTTGAGCTAGCAGCATGTCACGTACAAGAGAAGTGAAGATGCGATCGTATTTCTTAATAACTCAACTTTCGCACCTAGAAAACTGGCTTAAACCCTTGAGCACGTAAGGAGAATTCAGTGAATTTACTCGGATTGACAAAAAAACACCTCGCTTGTTTGGTATCACGGAAGTGTCGAGCTTCATGCCAACAAGAAAGGTGCGTAACCCTATGTTACAACAACTTTCCCTGTCTGAACAGTCTCGCTTTTCCAAACTTTTTGCCACGCTTCACATTGGAAAATCGTTGCGGCAAGCGGGCATTTCCAAATCTTTCGGTCTGCCCAGTCTAGCCATTTTTCAAATCGTGTTCTCTTTGGTTTTCGAAGGGAAGAACTGGTTTCGCCTTCTGGAAAGCGACCGCGGAGCAAATCTTCCCGGCAAGGATGTCATTTATCGGTTCTTGAACCAAGCTTCTTTTGCGTGGCGGCGCTTTTTACAGGCTTTAAGTCTTCGCATCGTACGCCATTTTGAATCGCTTATTTCGCCACATCGGGTACGTGTGTTCATTATCGACGATTCGGTTTTGAGCCGAAACCGGAGTAAAAAGACAGAGTAACAGTTTCATTATTTTAAATTCTCATCACCAGTTTTTTACTCCACGATCCTCTTCTTCTTAATCAAAACAGCACCCGCCACTGCCCCAATAAGCAAAAAGATGGCAATAAGCAAACTCACATCTTTCATCCCAGCGTTGAAAGCACTAAACACAATATTCTTAACATCTTCATAAGCTGGCATTTGTTTGAATGCTTCTGCTTGCTTACTATCAAAAATTTGTGAGCCGGCAAAAGCTCCGGCTTTATGAAAAACATCCAGCATTTGATTTTTCAATTCGGGATCGATATTTTGAATCTCCATAATAGGTTTATCCAATAAGCTGTTATATCCTTCCGTCAACTTAATGCCCAGCATGACCACACCAAATGAAATGCCTACTTGCCGGAACACGTTTAGAATACCTGAAGCCATACCCACATGTTTTTTATCAACAGCACTCATTGCCACATTTGAGATTGGCGGATTTACCAGCCCATTACTAATTCCTAAAAGGACAAACCCGGGCATTAAATAGCTCCATGCAAAAGGAACTTTGATCATGTGACGAATCACAAGGATCCCTATTGCCCCAATCAATAATGCACCGCTAATCAACCAACGATTGCCGATTTTCCCGGAAATCATACCAGCCAAAGGCCCTAATATCAAGGTAAAACCGCTGATCAGCAGCATTTTAACTCCAGTTTCATACGCAGAGTAGCCCATATAATTTTGCATAAGAATGGTTAGGTACGTGAACCCGCCATACAAACCGGCTCCCAACATAAAAGCCGCAATATTGGCGCCGTTAAATGACCGATTTCTAAAAATAGATAATTCGATCATGGGTTGTTTAACCGTTCTTTCCGTCATAATAAAAGCAATTAATAGAATGATCGATAACCCTAACAAACTTAAAATATGCCAATCCGTCCACAAATATTTGTCATTCATTTCTTTTTGAATGAGGGCGAATATTATAGTGAAAATCAATACAGTGCTTAAAACAAATCCTAAAAAATCAATTTTTTCATTTCGATTTCTTTTACTTTCCTGAATGAAGAATATTCCAAATAGGATTGCCAAAATGCCAAAAGGGATATTAACCAGGAAGATGGACCGCCAACCCATACTGTCGACTAAAATACCGCCGATAAGTGGCCCCCCTGAAATAGCAAGACCAACCGCACTACTCCAAATCCCTAGTGCAAGACCTCTTTGCTTCTCAGGAAATGATGATGTAAGAATGGTTAGTGATAAGGACATCATTGCTGCTCCGCCAATACCTTGGAAACCCCGGAAAATGTTCAACCAAAGATCACTGCCTGCTAAACCACTTGCAAGGGAACCTATCACAAAGATGCCTAATCCCAATAAAAACACCTTATTACGCCCGATAATATCACCTAATTTCGAGACTGGTAGTAACATCGCAGCATACACTAAAGTATAAGCATTCAATACCCATTGCAGATTTGAAAAATCGGATGCAAAATTCTTTTGAATCTCCGGTAATGCTACATTCACAATTGTAATGTCCAGCATTGCCATAAATACTGCTAAACTGACTGTGATCAGAACCCACCATTTTCTAGTAGACTGTTCCAAAATAAAATCGCTTCCTCTCGTGTTTGTGTGCACACAAATGCACATATATAATAAAATGAAAAGCACCCTGCTATTGCAAATTCATGAGTGCTTTCATATTATTCGTTGTCTCTTCAAAAGTATCGACAATGAATTTTTTATTTGCTTTGTAGTAGACCTCCCGGCCTTCTTTCCTTCTCTGCACAATTTTAAATCGGTTCATAAAATCCAGATGGCGGGAAATCACTGAACGATTCTGTGGAAAATACTCTGCTATTTCTCCAATCGTCATTTCCCCATTACCGGAAAGGAATATCAACAATTCACTTCGAACCGGGTCGAAAATCGCTCTAAAAAAATCAATATCAATATTGTCTTCAATCAATTTCTTACATTTATCCGGATCATGATTGAATCCCATAACCTCACCGCCTGATTCCATTATATGCATCCGTGCGCACATGTCAATATGTCAGCGGTGCGTAACACCAATTACTGGTTTATAGCAAACACACCAACTTGCTCTCCGAACTGTCCCATCCATAGCTCTCCGTTGCCAACCATAACACCTTTCGAATTAATAAATACTTTATCGAGTTTTTGCGCTAATAACGCCTTCTTAACTTTAGCAGTCATGATTTTGTCATATTTTGCAATAAAATCTTTTTTGTTTTTGATTTCCATGGTTTTCCCCTTATTGTTGACTTTCAATGGGTACACCATCAAATTGGCGACCTCAGATTTTTTCCCTTCTTTAACGTGTTTCTGTAGCAAACTGAAGTTATGCTCAAATACGACTGGATTTGTGATGCCTGCTATTTCATATGGATTGTTAGTGATATTAACCGCAATAACTCCAAGTTTATGGTTTCGTTCACCCATCCACAAATCTCCATCTCCAACCATAACTCCTTGATAGTTCACAAACAGGTTATCGACTTTTTGAGCTAGCAGAATGTCACGTACAAGAGAAGTGAAGATGCGATTGTATTTCTTAATAAATTCATCCTTGTTATAAATAACATACGTTTTGTTGTCTTTGTTTAAATTCATAGGATATGAGATCAAATCTGCCACTTCTGCAGGTTTGTTATCCTTAACTGCTTTTTGTAGTTTGGCAAAATAAGCCGTGAATTCTGCAGGATTGTCTATTCCAGCAACCTCATAAGGATTGTTGCTACCTGAACTCATTACATAAGCAGGGGCTGAAGTATTTGTACCTTGCTCCGCCCAGGCTTGACCGAAAAATGCTGTTATAACTATGGAGAAACTCAAAATAATTGCGGCTTTTTTTATGCTAGTGCTTGTCATCATTGTTTCCTCCAAATTTAATTTATACTCCGAGTATATAACTAGGATGAGTACGACAAGTGTACAAAACTTAATTATTCACGGAATTTTTGTAGCAGCTTCTATACCTAATTGGTAATACTACGAAGTATCGATGAGAGGTTGCCTACTAAGCCTTTCTTGAGCAATCATCTAATATTACTTTAAGTTTTAATGCCTTTTTATTAGTGGGTTCTATTTCAAGTATTCTTTCTATCCAGTTTATTGATTCAATATAGTTTCTGAGCTTGTAATGCACCCTACTAAGTTCAAAATACAACTCCATATCAAATCCTTTATGGTTAAATAGCCTCTCCAAATATTCTAAGGCTGCATAATAATTACTATCTTGAATATTCATCAATCCAAGGTTCCATAAAACATCTTCATGATATGGATTTTGTTCAAGAAGCTTATTACACTCTAATTTGGCCTCTTCACGTTGACCTAACCTCCAAAGTACTCTTCCATAATTTAGTCTTGTTTCTTCTTGATCGTTATTAATACTTAAAGATTCTTCATAAGCTTCCTTTGCTTGTACTAAATTATTGATACGTTCGAAATATACGCCAAGGTAAATGAACGTATCTTCTGATTGATTGTTTACTTTAATTGCTCGAATAAATTGTTCATAAGCTTCAGTAAAACTTCCTTGCTTTAAGTATACACGCCCTATATTTGTAATTGGTTGCTCCCAAGTTGGCTCCATCTTACTAAGCCTAATGAACCAATCTAACGCCGCTTCATAATTTTCGACCATTAACTCGCAGCATCCTAAATAATTCATTGAGTCGGTAACATCAACATTGTTTGTATATGATTGTAAAAAGCAACTATACGCTTCCTTATACTCACTCACTGCATATAGATCTTCTCCTTGTTCATACAAAGACATAATAATCCTCCTCGGAAATTCATTCATTTAGTATCGCAATGTTTATAGCTAACATTCTTGTATTCACGAATGCCCACTGGCTTAAGGGGCCCCCCGGGTCAGACGGACTTAGCCAGTACAGGGTTGCCTGCTGACCCCGTTTCCTCGAAAACCTCTGCTGACCAAGAGCTGTACAGCCTGCAGCGTGAATACGTTGTTATATGAAGGAACTGACTTCTTCAGTATACATACAAGTCAATTGTTCAATCACTTTTATAACTCTTTTCTAAATCTTTGAACAGATAAATTAATTACTTAGGGTTAGTTTACCCAAAAAGAAAAGTAGTGCTACAAAAGTGACCAATGAGAGAAACTCGAGACCAATTTCTTGCATATTTCACTACGTAAAAAGAACCAAAAAGTTTAGAATTCCGAGCCGTTGTAATCGATAGATCTATAGTAAGCCCTGCTCTACTAATCTCTCAACATCACATCAATACTATGCATTTCAATTCTATCTTTCTCAGCCCGGTAATCTGAATATTCATGTTCCTCATCAATGACAATCCCATTACTTCTTAAGAATCCAAGCAACCTGATTGCTTCTTTCCTCATACCTTCTATGTAACTTGGAAATTTCGAATGATCTTGTTTAAGAATCTCCTTATATTCATCAGAAGTGATAATATAGGATAAGGCAATGTACCTTAGAAAGTTATACCCGCCGCAATACTCTTCATACAATGTTTCCAGCGTCTCCAATTGTTCTGTTACATCCTCATTCGTTATGAGACTATCTAACATCATAATTATACTATCTTGCTCAAATTCACTGAAATGGATCATTCTTCTGATTTGTTTCTCTGTTTCTTGAAATGCAAATCTGTCCTTATAGTCTCTGGAGATGAGTTCGAAGTATTCCTTTTCACCATAAATCTCTTCCAATTCATCGTGTTCATACACCCATTGCTCAAACGTTAAAATGGACTGTTCGTCCTTCTTATTCTTAATGAAATAATACAAATAACGATGTGCTGTAGTTCGATCCATGACCTACCTCCGCAAAATCCAGTCTGCTCATGTGTAAAAAAATCATATGTTCTATCTCTCATCGTATAACTGTTGCAATCCTTACTATGATGATATCATAATTTTCCAATACCGAGACCTCTTCAGTACCTGCATTCACTAAATACTGCTACTGCCTATTTCCCCGCCCCCATCACCTCCATCATCATCAACGCCCCCAGCCGAAACCCTTCCGTATATGCAGCAGCAGAATACATAGATGTTGTCTGTCCCAGCAAATCAATCAGTTTCTCCAGTTCATCATACTCTTCGGGTGTGAGCTTTCTATGGTAGGCTTCAATTATCGAAGAAATCGTTCGGTTAAGCTCTTGATATTCGGAATGATTAGGGTGTACCTCCTCGTCAGGTCTGATATTGCCAAAGTACAAGTTTTCCAATATACTGCCCATGCTTCCCCTCCTATATTGCTAATAAAAGCACTCAGACACAGTGCCACTCTCCTGAAGCATAACTCATCCATCTGCACGATGTTGCATTTTAGCGATATAATCACTAACACTTATTCAATGAAAAAAGCCAAACGGGAGAAGAGTGTTCTCTTTCACTTAGCTTTGTTTACAACAATATTCCTGCTTAGTCGTTTCAACTCACTTTCCCGCCTCAGCCTCCACCACCGGACGAGGTACATACGGCTCTTTTTGCTAGATTGTAAAAACGAGTCCAAAACTTTTATTCCCCATATATTTACAATTATTGATGTATATGCTATGTTTTCTATGAAATCGCCATCATGAATCGGTAGATTGAACAGGTATTCATCATATTCCACATGGAAAGGAAGATGACAATGAAAACTTGGCTCAAAAAGGCAAGTGTACTGATGCTGGCAATGACTCTAATGCTTGGATGGGTGACAGTAGCCCCCGTTCATGCAGACACTACCACCACCCCCGCACTATTCACGATTGAAAGTGAGAATGCACAGCTTAGCTCTGACCTGCAAGTGGTGACGCAAATTTATGGACAGCCTAAGCCCGGATACTCTGGAAGCGGATTTGTCTGGATGCAGAACTCCGGTACATTAACCTTCACCGTGGCGGTCCCTGAAACCGGTATGTATTCCATCCGGACCCGATACATGCAGGAGCTCAGTCCAGACGGAAGGCTTCAATCTTTAAGTGTTAACGGCGTTACCAAAGGTTCGTATATGCTACCCTATACAACTACGTGGTCGAATTTCGATTTTGGCTTTCAAAAATTGAACCAAGGTAATAACACCATCCAAATAAAGGCCGGCTGGGGATTTGCTTATTTTGACACCTTTACGATCGATGTTGCTGTTCTTGATCCTTTGGATGTGCAGCCTGTCCTTACCGACCCTAAGGCTACACCGGAAACGCAGGCTTTGATGAATTATTTAACAGAGGTTTACGGCAAACATATGATCTCCGGCCAGCAAGAGATTTATGGAGGTGGAAATGACGGCAACTCTGAGCTCGAGTTCGATTGGATCCATAATCTAACCGGAAAGTATCCGGCCATCCGCGGCTTTGATCTAATGAACTATAATCCGCTGTACGGCTGGGAGGAAGGTACAACTGCCCGTATGATCGATTGGGTGAATAACCGGGGAGGGATTGCGACGAACAGCTGGCATATCACGGTGCCGCGTAATTTCACCAGCTATCAGCTAGGACAGCCCGTGGATTGGAAGGAAGCCACCTACAAACCGACAGAAACCAATTTCAAGACAGCCAATGCGGTAATCCCAGGTACCAAAGAATATCAATACCTAATGATGGCTATCCAGGATCTCGCGGAACAGCTGCAGATTCTGCAGAATAACAAGGTGCCGGTTATCTTCCGTCCCTTTCATGAGGCAGAGGGCAACGGTGGGTTGAATGGCGAAGGCGCGTGGTTCTGGTGGGCTTCGGCAGGCGCGGACGTGTATAAACAGCTGTGGAACTTGCTCTACACCGAACTTACGGAGACATACGGCTTGCACAACTTGATCTGGACCTATAACAGCTATGTGTATAGCACTTCTCCCGCATGGTATCCCGGCGATGATCAGGTGGATATGGTCGGTTATGATAAATACAATACGATCTACAACCGCAATGACGGTTTATCCGGCGTACCCAATGAGGATGCCATTACCTCGATTTTCTATAAGCTTGTTGACTTGACCGGCGGCAAGAAAATGGTCGCGATGACGGAGAATGATACCGTACCGAGTGTGAAGAACCTGACAGAGGAAAAGTCAGGATGGCTCTATTTCCTACCGTGGTATGGTGAGCATCTCATGAGTACTGCTTTTAATTATCCGGCTACTCTGAAAACACTGTATCAAAGTAATTATGTAATCACGCTGGATGAGCTGCCCGATCTTAAGGTGGATGATCCCACTCCAAGCGCGTCTATTACACCTGCAAACGTTGAATTTGACAAATATGCGCCGTCTCAGAACGACAAAGCTATAACCGTGAATGCTAACGGCAATACATTAACCGCTCTCCGGGCAGGTGGAAGTGCATTGACCGTGAATCAGGACTATACCTTGAACGGAACTACACTGCTGCTAAAAAAAACCTTCCTGGGTGGGCTGCCGGTTGGCGAGCATTCGATCATCTTTGATTTTAACCAAGGTCAAGATCCTGTATTAAAAGTCAAAATTGTCGATTCCACACCGGGCGCTGTGATTTCACCCGTAAATGCGGCATTTGATAAAGCGGCGAATCTAGCGCAGGATATTTCCGTATCCCTTACCTTAAACGGACACCAGCTTACAAATATAACGAATGGAAATTATTCGCTTATACCGGATCAGGATTATACGGTATCTAGCACTGCTGCCATTCTGCGCAAATCTTATCTTTCCACACTGCCGCTGGGCCAAAATACGATAACCTTTCATTTCAACGGAGGAAATAATGCCGTTCTTACTGTAAATGTAGTGGACAGCAGTGTTCCTGTACCCTCGGGAGACTTGACGATCCAGAGCTATAACGGCAATACGAGTGCTTCTACCAACGGAATTTCACCCAAATTCAAAGTAGTCAATACCGGTGATTCAGCAATTCAGCTTGGTGATGTCAAGCTCCGGTATTACTATACCATTGACGGGGACAACGATCAGAGTTTCTGGTGCGACTGGGCCAGTATCGGGGGGGCGAATGTTACCAGCAAATTCGTTAAACTGGCGACTCCGGTTGCCGGAGCCGATCATGTTCTGGAGATTGGCTTTACGAGTTCGGCGGGAACGCTTAATCCCGGCCAGAGTGCAGAGATTCAAGCACGGTTCTCCAAAACCAACTGGTCCAATTACAACCAGGCTAACGATTACTCGTTCAGGGCATCCAGCAGTCAGTTCGTAAACAATGAACAGGTTACCGGGTATATGAACGGGCAACTTGTCTGGGGGATTGAACCGTAAGGAGGCAAAAAAAGGGTTGGATCGGGGTTTCACCCTGCTCCAGCCCTTTTTTGTTATGTTAGACAAAAATGAGAATTAACTGATTTCTCATACATTTTTATGATGAAATCAAATTCATAGGCCTCAATCCGTGTTCTCGTTCACATAGAGCTCGCTGGGTTGAATTCGATGCTGACCGGTGTGCAGCAGTTCTGGCAAACGCCCCATCCGCTCGGCCAAACGGGAAAGCTTTTGCTCATGAAAATTAGATAACCCCGTATGAATCCGGTCCTGGAAAGGCTCAAGCCATCTTGAATCTAAGCCATCAGAACCAAAATAAACCCCGAGCAGAGAGCCAGCTGTTGCCCCAAAGCTGTCCGTATCGTTGCCTTGCATCACCTGCTTGCATATCCCGTCACCTGCATGTTCTGCAAATCGAAATGTATTTATTAAAGTGCCTATTTCCTGATAAACCTGACAGTGGGAATAATTCGTATACTTATCGTTAATGCTCTGATAGGCTTCCAGCCAGTTATCTGCATTCGCTACCATCTGCAAGCAATCCTTAGTAATCTCATAGAATCGACTCCTTCTCGGTACGAATTGCAGTGCAGTACTGATGATTTCGACAGGATCGCGCAGCACATGTGCGACAGCAATCGCAGCAGCAATGAACATCGTGGAGTAAATACCGGTCCGGCGATGTGTAAAACTTGCATCCCGCCAAGCTAGCTCAGCCGCAAGCGCGGGTTGACCGGGACAGGCATAGCCGTAAGCATCTGCGCGAATCGCTGCCCCGCATAGTTCCGTATCCTGTACCAAAAGATCGGGCCAAGCCTCTATTTCAGAGTGATTGAATATTTCCCTGTCATGCTCCAAATAACTAATCCCCGATTGAATCAGGATGGATCTCTCCGGACCCCAAGTTGTACTTATCGGAAGATGATTTATCCATAAATCTCTTATATTTCTTTTCGTAAAACCCTTGCCGAATTGCTCCAGCACAAGCATCCCCATTAAGGTGTAGTTGATATCATCGTCAGGTGCTACATATTGAATTCGCCCCCGGGTCGTCTCATACCAGGACCAATGACGACGATTCAATGCATGGAGGATATCATCAGAAATGTAATCGTTCAGTGGCCATTCCCCTACGGAAGTAAGCGCTTGACGTAATTCCGACAAGCTGGGGTTTACCTCGATCGGTTTGCCCAGCATGGAGCCGCAGACGGAAGCAAGGAATCCCGCCTCTACACGCTTGGAGCTGTCCTTCATATTCAGGATTCCGACCTGTCCAAGAGGTCGGGCCGGATCGCATTCCCGCCATATCTCCTCTAAATCATCCGGCTCATAGTAAGACCAATTATCCCGCATTGGAATGGCAGCCAAGCTCTGAGCGAATTCTAGATAAGCATCATAGCTTGCAGGAAGCTGTTCCAGCTTGGCTAAATAACCCGAAGTTTGATGCCCCTGCGCGAATTTATTGCGGAGAACCCCCTCCAATTGACGTTTAAGAAATGTGAGTGATGGTAGCATGCTGCATCTCCTTTGTCCAAATTAGAATTTATTCTTATTTCTTTGACAACTTACCTCAATGTGTCAAATGATAGAAGAACATTCTAAATCGTTCTATCAAGAATTATTCGAGAAAGGCATTAAGCTCTCCTGCCCCAGAATTTCAGGATAAGCTGCACATTTTCAGGTCCGTCTCATTGTAAAATAAATCTAATACTCTATATTCGTTAGATGAACCCGGAGGGATACTCACTATTTCTTCTGTCATCTACTTTGCTCTTGCATCCATTCCAGGCTCAGTTTCCAGTCTTATCAGCAGCGTTGCAATCAGAGCGATCGTGAATCCAGTCGCACAGGCGATCAGGAAACCGCCGAACCCGTCCCCCAGGTAAGCAGGTAAAGTCGGCAGTCCCGCAAAAGCGAAGGAGATCGCGGACGATCCGAACATCCCGGCCATTCCGCCGCCGACGGCTCCGGCACAGCAGACAATGACCATCGGCTTGCGCAAGGGCAGATTCACGCCGAACATCGCGGGCTCGGTGACTCCGAACAAGGCCGAAATGGAGGCGGACAAGCTTAAGGTTTTGAACTTTTTATCTTTGGCTTTGAAGAATACCGCGAGCGCCGCTCCTGCCTGTGCAAAGGAGGCCGGGCCCATCAGAGCCAAGAGGGTATCCGAACCATTCAGGCTGATATTATTGATTGCGAGCGGCACTAGACTCCAGTGCAGGCCGAAGATGACCATCGGCTGAATGATTGCACCCAGAACCATTCCCGCTCCTACCGGACTGAGATTATATACAAAGCTGTACCCTTTGGCGAGCGCATCCCCGGCAAGTGTGCCCATCGGTCCGAACACCAGCAGCGTCACGGAGGATACCACAACAATAGAGATCAAAGGTGTAAAGAACTCACGAATGATCTCAGGCAACACTTTAATACATATTCGTTCGACATAGACCAGCAAGCCAACTGCGAGAATTATGGGAATGGCACTCGCCGGATAGTTGACAGAGGTAATTCCCATGCCAAAAAACTGTATCGTCTCATGGCCTGCAAACTGTGTGGTCAGACTCGGGTAAAGTAACACCCCGGCGACCACAACAGCGGTAAACGGATTCGCCCCGAATTTCCGGGCTGCCGTATACGCCAGAAGAATGGGAAGATAGTAGAATAGACTGTCCGCCATCGCGTTCAACACTGTATACGTGCCTTCCGTTTTACTGATCAGCTCCAGCGCCGCAGCGCCTGCCAATAATCCTTTCATAATACCTGCTGCACTCAGAATATTAACAATCGGAAGAAAAATTCCAGAGATGCCGTCAATTATGATATTAACCGCGCTCTTTTTGGAGTGCTGCACAGATGTTGCCTGATTATGTACTTCCATATGATCCCCCTGCGTCCTTATCGTGATATACGGCCGACACTTGATTTCAGCCATTCTTTCGACGTCTACTATAGCATAGTGGTCTGCGGGTGAGGCACCCTAATAATTAGTGTATTTCATACAAGCTAAAGCCGGATTTCAGAGATACGGCATCTATACTTCCAATACAAATGACCCGCAAGAGGGTCACTTTTTTCAAAGCTTCCATCTTACGGGTCACCAGTCAACCCCGCATTCCTGCAGGTTGTTTTAAAATACTTTTGTCGTCCAAGATTCGCAGTTCCACGTTTCTGTCACAATATCGCGATAGAATTCGGGTTCATGCGATATCAGCAAAATGCTGCCTTTATAGGCTTTGAGCGCACGCTGCAGCTCTTCCTTCGCATCTACGTCAAGATGGTTGGTCGGTTCGTCCAGTACCAGCAGATTGGTCTCGCGGTTAATCAGCTTGCACAAACGGACTTTGGCTTTCTCACCACCGCTTAAGACCGCGATCTTGCTCTCGATATGATTGGTTGTCAGACCGCATTTGGCAAGAGCCGCCCGTATTTCGAACTGGGTGTATGACGGGAACTCCGTCCAAATCTCTTCAATACAGGTGTTGTAGTTCGTTCCCTTGATCTCCTGCTCGAAATAGCCGATTTCCAGCAGATCGCCGAGTCTGGCCGAACCTGAAATCGCCGGGATCTGGCCGAGAATACTGCGCAGCAATGTCGTTTTACCGATTCCGTTCGCGCCGACGAGCGCGATTTTTTGACCGCGTTCCATTTGGAGATTCAGAGGTCTCGATAACGGAGAATCGTATCCGATCACGAGCTCCTTGGTTTCGAAAATAAGCTTGCCGGAAGTGCGCGCATCCTTGAAGTTGAACTGCGGTTTCGGTTTTTCTCTGGCGAGTTCGATAACGTCCATCTTATCCAGCTTTTTCTGCCGGGACATCGCCATATTCCGTGTAGCCACACTGGCTTTGTTCCGGGCAACGAAGTCCTTCAGATCCGCGATCTCCTGCTGCTGGCGTTTAAACGCAGATTCAAGCTGCGATTTCTTCGCCTCATACACCTGCTGGAAATATTCGTAGTCGCCCACATAACGCGTCAGTGACTGGTTCTCCATATGATAGATCAGGTTGATTACACTGTTGAGGAACGGAATGTCATGCGAAATCAAAATGAAAGCATTCTCGTATTCCTGCAAATACCGCTTCAGCCATACAATGTGCTGCTCGTCGAGATAGTTCGTAGGTTCGTCCAGCAGCAGAATGTCCGGCTTCTCCAGCAGCAGCTTGGCCAGCAGAACCTTGGTCCGTTGACCGCCGCTGAGATCATGGACGTCCTTATCCAGACCGATATCCGTCAGTCCCAACCCGCGGGCGGTTTCATCCACCTTGGCATCGATCATATAGAAATCCTGGCTTGTCAGTGTGTCCTGAATCGTTCCGACATCCTCCAGCATCTGCTCCAATTCCTCAGGAGACACCTCGCCCATTCTGCCGTACATGTCATTCATCTCTTGTTCCATGTCAAAGAGATATTGAAAGGCACCCCGCAAAACATCACGAATCGATTGTCCCTTCGTCAGTACCGCGTGCTGGTCCAGATAGCCGGCCCGCATACGTTTTGCCCATTCGACCTTACCTTCGTCCGGCTGAAGCTTACCTGTGATGATGTTCATGAAGGTGGATTTACCTTCACCATTCGCACCGATCAGTCCGATATGTTCGCCCTTTAGCAGACGGAATGATACATCGGTGAAAATCGCGCGATCGCCGAATCCGTGACTCAGCTTTTCTACATTTAATATGCTCATGTAATAAACACCTTTTCCTTTATACTGTACTCTTGTCATATTATAAAGGCTAAAGCGGCACAACTCCAGACAGGTTTTAAAAAATTACAATTTCACAGCTCCGCTATCCGCCGCTGAATACGCGGGAACAGCCCCATGGCATTCTGATAAAACACCTTCTCATGGTGCTGCTCGGGTACAAGCCGGCGGACAAACTCAGCATACAAGCCGATCGGTGCGAGTGGCCAGTCGGTTCCGAAGAGCATTTTCTCGTAGTGATCTGAGTACACCAACGCCCTGCGGAAATGGTCCATGAATAGCGGTTCATCCATGAACCGTTCAAAATGAGGCCGGTCACCGACGACAAGACCAGACAAATCCGCATAAACATTCGGGTTCTTGGCCACCACTTCGGCCGCATCCATTACCCAGGGATCACCCAAATGACAGATCATGAAGTTCACCCCGCGCTGCTGATAGGCTAATTCGTCTACGGTAAGCGGATGCGAATACTTCAGCAATCCATTCATCGAATAGGTATCACCGGTATGAATGACCACAGGAACGCCGTACCTCGCAGCCAGTTCATATACGGGTGTGTAGATGTTGTCGTAGACATAGTGATGGTAATACCCGGCATACAACTTGATCCCCGCCACCTCCGGCGCTTGCAGCCGTGCTTCGATCCGGTCCAGCTCCTGCCGGGCTTGCTTCCCGGTGAGCAGATTCGGATTGATGCCGACGCATTCCATCAGAAATGGCGGGACACTCTCTTCCAGATCAAGACCCATCGGATTAGGTGAATTGGAATCGGGAAAAGCGCCCTTGGTCTGCTCTGTCACACCCATTCCAATACCGAGAATGACATTGTTTTTGTCAAACTCCGCCTTAAGGCCTGCGGTAGTGTAATCAACCTTCGACAGATCTGTTGCTGTCTGATGAAAGCTCTCGATATCGGAGAGATGGATATGAATATCAATGATTGGCATGTAAGGTCTCCTTTTCGGCGGCCGGGCTGGCGAACTTCAGCTTAAGCAGGCTCTGGATATCCCTTGAATTCAGCTCTATTCCTCCCAGGATCAGAAAGGTCGGCTGTGTTATGGCAGTCTCCCCGTTCAAAAGTACAAGCTGATGTTCCGCACCATACTCCATTACCTTGTTGTTCACATAGGCTGAGGCATTTGTATTAGGATAGTTATTCACTGCATGCAGCATATTGAGGCGGGTATCAGCGCCAATCCGCAGCAGCCCCTTGGCATGAAGCCCGGTTTCCAGGTTCCCGGTGAGGAATCGTCCTTCTCCGGGAACTTCGACCCAGCCTTCGTTGAACGATGGTGAAGGCCGGAAGAAATGAGACTCTTGCAACTTATACTCAGGCAGCATCATACCACTCTCATTGGTGACCGAATGCAGCATACATAGGACTGGAACACCAGGCAGCATGAGGTAAAACTGCTTGACCGACATTCCCCGATATATTTTATGCTGCTCGATCCGGGTGGTTAGACTCAGTCCTGTCCAGACGTTGCCTTGATCATCCGTACATTCCGCCCATGCCGCATGTCTTGGCTCCTGTTGCCGGCTAAAGCCATTCATTCCGGGAATATGTACGCCTAGACCGCCATACCAGGGATTCCACCAGGAACGCGGAGCCGGTACCGGATACGAGCTATCCAGCCATTCTTCACCCTGGTGCTTCAAGGAATGCACAACACTGCCGAATCCGGGGTCAGCCTCAATAGAGAGGACACCGTTGCTCACTGAATATATTGTCCCGGCCGTCCCCTCCTGAGTTTCACGTCTGACACTCTCATCCGTCTGAGAGAACCACACTGCTGAGCGTTCCTGAATCCGATCTTCACCGCGATAGACGGCACGCACTTTCCAAGTGGATTCTCCGGTTCCCTGAATCCTCTTGTCCTCGGGAGTGAAGTCCACATTTGCAGAATGCAGCTTCTGCTCTGGGCGAAGCACAACACTCGCGATTCTTTGCTCTTCTTCCCCATCACCTTGGACATAAAGCTCGAATTCCCCGGCAAGCGGAAGCAGCTTTCGTTCGATCAGCTCCGCATGAAGTACCGGAGACTTGAACGGATTACCGCCTCCAAGCATAAGTTCGAGATGATTATCCAACACTGGAATAACCGGGGCCGGACATTTACGGGCGAAGGAACGGAAATCCGACCAGTTAGCGAAGGTGTTCAGCGCAAATATCGTCGGCTTCGTTATCACTGCTGCTCCGGGAGCGATTCGGCCGAGATCATGCTCTAATCCGAGCGGATATTCCGAGCGAAGCAGCTTCAAAGAAGGGTCCCAGCAGATTCCGCAAGCCACGTTCTCTTCCTTGTTGAACAGCCAGTTCTCCGTGATCTGAGCGCTGTCCCAATGATCCGGACTGCCAGCGTACGCCTCGCCCATATCGACATAACGGCCCTGATACGGCAGAATGAGCCGATTGCCGAAGAAACCGAAGTTTGTCAGCAGATATACGTTCTCCTCCAGCTCAATGCTGCTGCTATTCATTACTTCATAATGAAATTCGGTGATCCCGCTTGGAAACAGCTTGGTTACGGATTTCAGTTGCAGACCGGAAAAGTTCTCCGACTCGTACAGGGCTTCCAGAACCTGACTCTCTCCTTCCGGATAGATCTTCACTTCTGTAGCTTGCTTCTTCGAGAATTCTTCCGCAAACGGCTTCCCAAGCTTGGGATAGTTCCACCAAAAGTTGTGGCGGGAGCCCGGATATTCGATCCACATGTTATTACTTAGCTTGTGAAGATGAACCGAAAATGCACCGTTCACAGCGACCCATTGCTCCCCGTTCTGTCCTCCGTAACGCCCCTCTGTTCCCTTCATTAGTACGGACAGCTTGCTTGTAAAGATAACTGGCTTGCCGTTTACCGGAACCGCTGTGACCTGAACCTCGCGAGAGTACAGACCGTATGATTGCAAGGTGAAGGGTACCCGAATAGAGGTTTTGCCTTTAGCCGGAATGGTGATGCGGACCGAACGTTCAGCCCATTCCACGATTTCATCCTCAGGCCAGTCAAAAGTGAACTCCGCTGGTGAGGTGAAATTGTTCTCCACATTCAGATACAGCTCGGCCGGAATACCCGGATGCAGTTCTCTGGTTGGCAGTACCATCTGCATCTTGACCGGGAATTCCGGAGCGATACCCATACGGAACTCGGCCCGTCTGCCACCGATCATCCAAGTGCTCTTGACAACAGGATGGGTCTTCTTGTTATTCTGCTCCTCCAGGATCGGGTCGAGCTGGAAATCCCCCTCCACGATTACCGCTTCTCCTGGAGCAATCGTTCGGGCGATATCCAGGGCAAACCGGATATTCTTGTCGCTCTGCCCCTTGATTTCTATTGAAAGCTCGGTTGCCAAGCGGTTTTCGATTCGGTAGCGGACCTTGTAAGCAGAACCAAATACGAGGTTATGCTCTTCGATCTCTGTTGAGATCGCATAATCTGGCGTATCGAGAGCGGTCAGCCCGCGGCCGGTCGTCTCAAATTCTGCCCGCAAGGCCAGTTCTCCCTTACGCCACGTATAGTCCAGGAAATCGAAGCCGTGCTTATGGCGGCCATCCGGTTCGATCACGAGTTCACGGGTGCTGTCTGCGTACCAGTCAAGCTCCTCGAAATACGGTGTGAGCGCTTCCGTTTGTAATATCGTTGGAATGAAGTTCATCAAGTGAACGTAATCATCATTTTTTTCCCAGAAGAACCCGCATTTCTTATACATGGGCACAGCCTTGGTATTGCCCGCCCAGGTGAACAGATCCAGCCGTGGCCAGCCCGCTTCAACGGTCTTGCGGACAGCGTTCAAAATCAGATTGCGGCCGACCTTACGTCCGTGATAATCGGGCCTCACATTCAGCAGCGGTACATACAAAGCGCCTTCATCTTGCTGGTAATGGGCGAAGCTGCAGAAACCCACAACCTCCTCGCCATCGACGGCAAGAAAAGCATGCAGATTGGACGAAATCTCCATTTTCCGGCGAATGCTGTCCTCTGTTCTGAGATTGGTGCCCCCGCCCCAATTTTCGTTGCTGCGGTTCCACATGTCAGCGAGCGCTCCGGCGTAAGAAGGATCATATTCAACAATACGAATGGGTTCAGCAGTTATATTGGTTGTCATGCTCATATCCCCTTATCTCATTTGATAGTGCAACTCTATGATTATCTATATGAAATCCGGACCTTCCTCAATATCGCCGCAATATATTTTTTCTTATAATTCCGGTTATTATATTCGACTAAAAATTGCTCTTCATAATGTAAACAATATTCAATTTGTTCTCTGAAACTCTTCCAGGTTATCTTTTCAAGTGCCTCTTCAATAGAATAATACCTAATCTCTAAGCTTTCAGCCGATATACTAAACTCTCCACCGATGGGTCTTCCCATAAATAAGGTGTTACAAACGGATTCCTTAACATTCTGAAAAAAACCACAAAATTTAATGATTTCGATATCCATGCCTGTCTCTTCTTTCGTTTCCCGCACAGCTGCAGTTGACAGTGATTCCCCCTCTTCAACTCTGCCTCCCGGGATTTCCCATCCACGCTTCGGTCCGTATTTTAGCAGTATTTCGTTACGATCATTAATCACAACCACAGCAGCGGTCACAGTATGCTTCGGAGAAACCTCCATTTCACAACTCCTTCCTTCATTCATTTTGTCCATACTTCGTCCAGCGTTAATTATACTATTAAATGGAAGAATATTACGATTACTAAAAATAATTCAATGAAAAAAAGCCTCCGCCAACCTCTGGCAGAAGCTTCTAACTGTGGATTCAAATGAACGAACGCTTGAGGAGCGGCCGGTCCTGCAAATACAGCTCCAGGTCAGGACTATCTCCTTCGACGATTTCTTGTACGATAATCTTGGACAGCAGTTGGCTGTAGACTGTTCCGTTGTCACCGTAAGCGAGCAGAAAGTAGCTGTTCGGAAATTCATCGTATTTCCCGACGATAGGCATACCGTCCACGATCCCGCCGTAAAATGCCGTGGAATAGAAGGCAGGTTCTACCTTGATGCCGGGAAACATTTGATTAAAATCTTCGATCAGCTTATCCTTCTTGTGCATCAGCTTGCTGTCCCGTTCCTCTGGTAATGTGGTGTTGTCATCGAGACCACCAATGATAATCCGGTTATCGGCGGTGCTGCGGATGTATATATAGGGGCGTGCTGTCTCCCAGAGCAGGGTCCGGTTATACCAGGAGGAGAAGTCCTTTACTTTCTCAGTGGTGACAGTATAGGTACTCACGAAAGAGGCTTGCTTTTCTTTTCGGATATCCATATTTTCGTAGCCTGCTGCAAAAATGACATATCTGGCGCTCACCTCATACCCGGTTTTCGTGTAGATCATCATGCGCTGCTGTTCCCGGTCGTAACGGTGGCCATTCATCTCCGTGTGCTCATAAACAGCGACTCCCTGTTGCCCCGCATACTGAAACAAAGCATGGGTGAACTTGTAAGGATTCAACTCACCATCATTGTAGGAGTAGATCGCGGCTTCTCGGCTGAACGGGTATTTCGCTTCAATGTCCTCTTGTGTCCAAAAGTCCAATTCTATGCCATGCCGCTTGATAAAAGCATACTCATTCCTTAAACGATCTACATCCTCGTGACAGCTAGCGGAATAAAGCGTATCTCTCCGGCGAAATTCACAATCGATATCAACATGCCGTGAAGCTGCTTCGATCTCATCGATCGCCTCCTTAAGCAGTTTCAGATGCCGCCCGACATATGCTTCCCCGAAGGTGTGGGCCAGGGCCGTGAACATTTTTTCGCCCGAATATTGAATGATAGCGGTGTTCGTACTCGTGCTTCCGCTGCCTATGGTCCCTTTTTCCAAAACAGTGACTTGTAGGCCTCTGTCGGCTAAGTAGTATGCACATTGCGCTGCGGAGCTTCCTCCGCCGATAATCACCACGTCACAAGTAACATTCCCCTTCAATGTAGGGTAGGACGGAGCATCTGGAAAGGTGGTCGGCCAATAATAAGTTCCCGATTGTAAGTTCATGGAATTCCCCCCTGCAAGTAACAGACTGGAATTTATTATTACCCGGTTGTTAGGATTCATACGGTTTACTGCAGGCTGAAGCTATTTTTTTCTGCCGATATAGAGCAAGTGGGATGCGTTTACCTCTAGAATGTAGGGGTCTTCCGCTGACTCAATTCCTGTTGAAGCAATTAATTTGGGTTCTCTTGCAGCGACTTGATGAATTCATCCACTTGTTGTCTTTTTCTCAAAGTAATGACTTGTTGTGGTTTCTGGATATGTTCCAGTTTCTTTATCGTGTTCTTTCGGCTTCTTGACCGGTAATTCCAAACCCACTTTACAAATTCCCAATCTATCTTTTCCGGGCACTCTTCGTTCATATCAGGCCTGGTCTTGTTGTGGTACATGATTCGCCGTTTAAATATCCGGTACATACATAGAACTCTGGGCATGTCCAAAAAAATAATCAAATCTGCTCTCTTTATTCTGCCGTCCATCGTCCTGGAATAGTTGCCGTCAATGATCCATTGATCTTCGTTAGTGAAGCGCTCTACGATCTGATCCCATTCTGCATTTTCTTTGGGGACCCAGTTCGCATTCCAAAAATAGGTGTCCAAATGGATAACCGGAAGCTTAAGAATACCGCCAAGCTTCCGGGAAAGTGTCGATTTCCCCGATCCTCCCGAGCCAATAACCAGTATCCTTTCCACAGTTTCTCCTTTCATGAAATAAACTAAGGGCCAGCAAATCAGGTTCCGCAAAAGGTTCGATAGGGACGCGCAGTTTCCTCCGGCAATGTCGAGTAATCCGTCTGTTCGTCAGAGTAGGCATACGGGTCTGAAAGTACCTTCAGGAGCTGCTCCATAACACTGTAGTTTTTTTGTTTCACCGCAGCTTCCAGCGCTTCTTCCACTCTGTGATTACGTGGAATGACCGCAGGATTGCTGCTGCGCATCAGCTGCTGCGAGGAAGCCGGGGTTTCGGCTTGTCTTCCAAGTCTTTCCTGCCAGAGCTTATGCCACAGGGCAAATTCCTCCGTGCCAGACAAGACTGTATCTTCCGGCTTCCCCAAAGTTAAGGCACGAAAAGTATTTGTGTAGTCCGAACGATAATTTTGCATCATACGGAGGAGTTCTTCTATAAGATGGATATCCTCTTGTTCTTCGTTAAAGATTCCGAGCTTCGCTCTCATTCCCGCCACCCAAATCCGGTCATACCTTACAGAAAAATCAGCAATGGAAGCCTCTGCCATTTGAATAGCCTCCGATTGGTTGTCATGCAGCAGCGGGAGAAGGGTTTCTGCAAACCTCGCAAGATTCCAAGCGGCAATACGGGGCTGATTACGATAGGAATAGCGGCCCTGAAGATCAATGGAACTAAATACGGTTGCAGGGTCATAAACGTCCAGGAAGGCGCATGGGCCATAATCAATAGTTTCTCCGCTAAGAGCCATGTTGTCGGTGTTCATTACCCCATGAATAAAACCTGCAAGCTGCCATTTGGCAATTAGCTCTGCCTGACGTTGGATCACCTCCTGAAGCAGGATCAGATAACGGTTCCCTTCCGCATCCGCATCCGGATAATGTCTTTGCAAGGTGTAATCTGCCAGAGCCCGCAGCTCCTCCGTGTTGCCCCTTGCGGCAACGAATTGAAAGGTCCCGACGCGCAAATGACTGGCAGCCACACGGGTCAAAATGGCACCCGGCTGCTCGGTTTCCCGGAATAAGGACTCACCGGTTGAGACAACCGCCAAACTGCGGGTCGTAGGAATACCAAGCGCATGCATGGCTTCGCTGATGATGTATTCGCGCAGCATCGGGCCGAGCGCCGCCCGGCCATCGCCTCCTCTGGAGTAGGGGGTTCTGCCTGATCCCTTAAGCTGAATATCTACTCGCACACCGAGCGGGTTAATCTGTTCACCAAGGAGCACTGCCCGGCCGTCTCCCAGCATGTTGAAATGACCGAATTGATGTCCTGCATAAGCTTGCGCAAGAGGTTCGGCACTATCTGGAACCTTATTGCCTGCGAGAACAGCTGTCCCGTCATTGCTGCGCAGAGCCTGGATATTTAACCCTAAGGAGTTAGCAAGCGGGTCATTAAAAATAACCAGCTCCGGTAAGCGGACAGGTGTCGGCTTCTGTAAGGTAAACAAAGATTCCGGCAGACTGGAGTAACTATTGTCGAAGTGCCACCCGGGATCTGAACTTTCTTTTTTCTCCGTCATAGTGCCTCCTTGTTTTCTTGTAGGCGTAATTCGTTTCCTTCTAGTGTATACTACTGCATCTCTGCTAATTCTGGAGGCAACGAAAAACCGCCATCTACATTAGGCTCGAACGCAACGGTCTTCACTACAGCATCAAAATTGAGTTCACCATAGATATGAGGATATTCGCTTCCTTCATTATATAGATCTTCCCACCTAACCTCAGCCTTTACTTTGGACGCTTCAATACACAGCAAGATAAGTCCGTGAACTCCCTGGAAATTATCATTGGCGACCGGTACTATTTTATGAATCGGTGAGCAATGAATGAAGCCTTCTGTTTCTAAAGTAGGACCTTTATAGACTCCGTTCAACATCGCTGACTCCCATTCCGTTCTGAGTACAGCATGTACAAATATCATTACAAACCCCTCCTTATATAGGTTGTATCAAAAAAATGCAAAAAAGAAACCAACCTTTGGAAAAATGGAAGTGCGACCAACCATTTCAAAGGAGAGGTTTCGTATTGCAGAAATACAGTCTGATTACCAGTAGGCTCATTCATAAGCAAAACCCGGATTGCTCAGGCCTCCAGCCGGATGATTTTTGGATGAGCTCAATAACTTAATGATCGCTGCCTTGACTCACTCGGATCACAACACTGCCTTTCTTATGCCCTTGTTCCACATACCGATGGGCCTCAGCCGTATGTTCTAATGCATAGTACCTGTCAATCACCGATTTAATCTTACCCGTCTCCATTAGTTCTTTTAGGAATTGCAGATCCTGGATACGGACCCTGGCCATTCCCTGCCCGGCTACTGTAACATATGCTCCGGTGGGCTTCAGTGCTTTTTTGCACCCGGATTTGGGAAGTTTAAAATCCTCTACCGTATAATCGATCACCTGACCCGCGCCCAAGGAATGTACCCATTCCAGATTTGCTGTACTGCATACCGCGTCTACCTCTGCCCCAAAGTGCTTCGCAAGCTGTAATGCAAATGTCCCTACAGTGCCTGAAGCTCCATAGACCAGAACGTTTTGTCCCCTTTGAACTCCTGCTTTTCTAAGAAAATACAATGCGGTGGTTCCCCCATAAAGCGCTGCAGCAGCTTCCTCAAAGGTCGTATTGGCCGGTTTGAACCATACCATTCCGTCTTCATGCAGACAGGCATACTCAGCATGGGCGCCAAAGTGCATCCCCGTTAACGCAAAAACCAGGTCCCCTTGCTTGAAACGCTTCACTTCAGGGCCTACAGCTACTACTTCACCGGCTAACTCTACACCCAAAACAGGTTTTCTGGGTTTGCTTAGACCTAGTACGATCCGCATAGGCAGCCATAGCAAGGCAGGACTCTTGAAAGTCCGTACTCTAACATCCCCTGCGGTTACGGTTGAAGCATGAACCTTGATCAGCAGTTCTTTGCGCTTAGGCAAAGGCTTCTCCAGCTCAATAAGGCGCAGTGTATCTGGTGATCCGTATTTGGAGCATATTATGGCTTTCATGAGTTTCCCCCCGGCGTCGATTTGCAATAAGTATAGCTTCCGCGGGGAGGATCATGTAGATACTTAAGTATGCTTTTCGCTAAAAACTGAAACAGTGCGGTTAAAAAATATTACAACAAACCTTGCCTACGGGCACGGGCAACAGCTTCTGTGCGCCTTGAGACCTGAAGTTTGTCAAAGATATTACGGTTATACCCCTTAACAGTACTTAGTGCCAGAAATAGCCGCTCGCTAATCTCGCGGTTCGATAGCCCTTGTGCAATGAGCTGCAATATTTCAAGCTCCCGTCCGCTCAGTGTCTCAATAAGGGGCTGGGACGGCCTGGGCAGATGCTGTGCAGACCTGAATTGGTGTCGAGGATTCTCGGCTTCAAATGCAGACAGCAGTTTCCTCCGGTAGTCCAGTAGTTCTCCAGCAACCTGTACTTCGCGCAGCAGACTTTCAACCGGCAGCCCTTCGTCGACAAAAGCGCGGATACAGCCGCCAGGCTGGGCCATTGCCATAGCCTCAGCCAATGCTTGCGCCGCTGCAGACTTATCTCCGCATCTGTAAAGGACTGCTGCATAAATAATCATTCCCTTTAGCCGTTCGTCCGGACGACCCCTGACGGCTGCTTGCCCAAGCATTGGCTCAAGCACCGCCAACACGGCAGAAGTGTCTCCGCGTGCCATGTATACCTTCGCCAGGCAGAGTGAAAGCCCGTGCTGCTCTGCAAGGATAGCAGCTGCATCCAGGTTCTCCTGATGAAGTAAAACCAAAACTTGCATAGCTGCAATCTGGGGAATCTGTGCCCAGAAATGTTCCTTGCGGGCGAGAAGCTCTGCTTGTGCTAAAATAGCAGCTGCCGCAATCACCTCTCCCCGAGCAAGCTTCAGCTTCGCGAGCAGCACCTCGCCTGCCACCCCCCGGTCCGAATCTTCAAACTGTTGCGCAAGTTGGACGCTTTGCCGGCTGTGCAAGAGGGCTTGATCCCATTCATTCCATTCATAATAGATCCGCGCTAATCCCAGGTGTGCTTCGCATGCAGCCGGCAGTGGCGGTTCCCCAGCCCATTCCAGCACACGAAGATAGCTCCCAACCGCAGCCGGTAACTGGTTCTCCGCTTCCTGAATGTTTCCGAGGCCTAGGGTCGCCATGATAGTGATCATCACATGCCCGATCCTCTTGCTGATCGACAAGGCTTCGGCATAGGCTGTTTCGGCCAGGCTGAGATCTCCTTGGAGCTGATAAGCATACCCCAGCGACCACGCGGCCGCTGCACGCACCGGCAGATTGTCAGGATGGAGGTATTCCAAGGCCCGGCGTGATTCGGCCATGATGGGTTCAGCCTGGTGTCTGCTTACCGCGAGCGTAGCACGTATAGAGGCAATATGTCCTGTAAGATCACGGGTTCTCTCGTTCTGTACAGTGCCGTGCAGCGCTTGTTCTGCAGCTTGCAACTTCTGTTCAACACTTGATATCCGGCCTTGCATGAGGAGTCCGGAAGCATACATAACCCACAATGAAGGCCTTGAATCGAGTATTTCCACCGGCAGGGAATCGAGCCAGTTCAGAACGGGAGTTACTGCTCCCCGAAACAGCAGCGGCATCCCCTCTCCTTCCATTAATCGGGCAGCGCATTCGATATCCCCGGCAGCGGCTGCATGGCGGAAAGCTTCAAGTTCAAATCCATGGTCCTCATACCATCTGCTCGCCCGGATATGCAATTCAGCAACGGTCCTCTTCTCTTCCTCTTCTAATGGAAGAAGGCCTTGGGACAGACGTTCCCGCAGCAAGTCTGCAAAGAGGTGGTGGTAGCGGTACCAGCGTCTTTCATTATCCAAGGGAATAAGGAACAGATTCGCATGTTCAAGATATTCCAAGGTGCGTTGTCCGGGAGAATAAGGTGATCCTCCGGGTTCTTCACCCATTACAGCATCACACAGCGGGCCGCACATCCGGCTCAGGACTGATGTGAACAGCAAGAAGGCCTGAATACTTGCAGACTGCTGCTGCAGCACTTCTTCTACCAGATAATCCAGGACAAACTTGTGGCGCCCCGAGAACGACTGGATGAAACCGGTGGTATCATTGCGCCCCTGCAAAGAGAGTGCGGCTAATTGGAGGCCAGCTATCCAGCCTTCTGTGCGGGATTCAAGGCGCGTAACATCTTCAGCAGAAAGCATCAGACCCATCACCTGACCTAGAAATCCAGCAGCTTCGGAGGCATTGAACCGCAGGTCTGCAGCATGCAGTTCAGTCAATTGATGCCGCACGCGGAGCCTCGGCAACGGTAAAACCGGTTCTTCGCGTGTGGCGATGACCAGATGTATCTGCGGCGGCAGTTGCTCAATCAGAAAAGCCACGGCTTCATTGACCGGCTTCGAATCAATCAGATGGTAATCGTCAAGGACAAGAATGGAAGGCTCAGATACAGAGGTAATTTCATTCAGAAGTGCCGTCAGCAGTGATTCGATAGGCGGGGGCTGGGGGGATTGAAGCACGGCAAACATACCCTCTCCGATGTTCACGCCAATGGTTTGGCAAGCGGCGCACAAATACGTAAGAAAACTCGCAGGATCATTATCACCAGCATCCAGCGACAGCCATCCGGCTCTGCGTCCGCAGACGGAGAGCCAAACACTGAGGAGTGTCGTTTTACCATAACCGGCAGAGGCGGAGAGGACAGTCAGCTTGCCTTGCAAACCTTCGTTAAGCCGCTCCAGCAGACGCGGGCGGACAACGATTTTTGACCTGGCCGGGGGGATATACAGCTTGGTAGATACAATAGATATTGTCATAGCTAGATTATAATAATTGTAATCCTGCAGCGTCAACAAAGCAGCCCGTTCCGGGATCAGCTTGATAGCCTGCGAGCCATCATCCTCCGTTCAATGGAACGGGTAATCTACAACAATAACACTTTCAATCAAACTGCCTGCGTTTTGCAGAAATTGCTGATGCAGCGGATGGTGAAAATAGTTCTGGCTTGCCTGTTTGTCTTCGAAAGTAATCCGGATACCCAGAGTATATCCATTCTTATTCTCAACTTCTTCCGTTACATTGATGCCAGCGCTCAGTTCAATAATACCGGGAATCGAGGTTTTGAAAGAGTTCACGGTCTGGATGACTTCTTCTTGTTTCTCTGCCGTGCCGCTGTTATTGAATTTAAAAAGAACGATATGTTCGTACATGATGAACCCTCCACTCGAGTATTGATATTATCTTGGTCTTCATTGCTTCTTCTCCATAGATGACATAATCTATTGTATAAAGAACCCCCCGGGTTAGTAAGAGATTTGGTTATCCTGGGATGATCAGTCCCACTCTCCTTGTGAAATTCTTGTGAAAAGGAAGATTACTATGTCTACACCCCCATTGGATAGATTTCAGGAATTAGCCCGATTCTTGCGGATTCGCAGAGAACGGATTCGGCCTGAGCAAGTCGGATTGCCATACAGCGGACGCAGACGCACTCCCGGGCTTCGCCGCGGAGAAGTCGCTATGCTGGCGGAGGTAGGATTGGATTGGTATACCTATTTAGAGCAGGGCCGGCACATTAATGTATCCTCTGAAGTCCTTGAACGATTGTCCAACGTATTCATGCTGGATGCCTCCGAACGCAAACATTTGTTTTCCCTGGCTCGCAGGGAACTGCCCCTTGAAATACCGTTTGACGCCTCCTTTGTCAGCCCGTCGCTGCAAGGTTTCCTGGATAGTCTCAATACTTCTCCTGCCAGTATCATGGATACCCGAATGAATATCATCGCATGGAATTCCGCTTACTGTGCCATTAACGGTGACTTATCCTCCATGTCGGAACGGGAACGGAATTTCGTATGGATGACCTTTACCTCTCCCCAATTCCGGTATCTCAAAGGCGATCAATGGGAGCTGCACGCCCGCCGGATCGCTGCTCAATTCCATGCCGGGTACGCCCGTTGCGCAGACGATCCCTGGTGGTCTGAACAATACGAGGCTTTATCCAAGGCCAGCCCCGAGTTCCGGGAATTCTGGAAAACCCATGACGTAAGAGATGCCATTGACAGCCACAAAGTGCTTCGGTGTCCTAATCTGGGGATGCTGAATTTCGACCTGGTCTCCTTCCAATCCCTGGAGAATCCAAACCTGACTGTGTCCATTCACGTTCCGCAACAGGACGGCACCATTGCAAAAATGGAGCAGCTGATGAATAAAGGTAACTTTATTTAAGAAATAGTTTCATCAGACGATTATAGATTGGGTTAATCATATACCCCGTTGGATTCATCGAATAGCGTTTGCCTGTATTCAGCTGGCTGACTTTTTCCATATTCCCGCTGGTCAGGCTAAAGTCAAAGATCTCGCTGTTCTCCTTGATTCTTTTGGGATTAGAGGATTTGGGAATAAGGATTACTCCCCGTTCCAGGTGCCAGCGTAAAATGACCTGAGCCACCGTTTTATGATGCTGCTCAGCGATCTTTTTTAATTCCGGATGCTGGAGAAGTGTCTGATTGCCTTGTCCTAGCGGGGCCCAGGCCTCGTGCAGGATCTGATGCTCCTTAAGATAGTTATGCAGCTCTAATTGCGGAAACTCTGGATGGGTCTCAATCTGATTGATCATCGGCGGGATTGTACTGTGTTTCATTAAATGCTCCAGATGCTGAATCTCAAAATTAGCCACCCCAATGACTTTAATCTTCCCCGCTTCATATAATTCCTCCATCGCTTTCCACGTCTCTAGATAGTTAGGCGATGCGAAATGGATTAGATACATATCCAGGTAATCTACACCCAGCTTTTGAATGGTTCGTTCTAAGGCCTTCCTGGTCGCTTTATACCCATGATCTGTGTTCCACACTTTGGAGGTGATGAAAAATTGCTCACGCGGGATTTGACTATTCCGGATTGCTCTGCCTAAAGCTTCCTCATTCCCGTAAATTTTGGCGGTGTCAAAATGCCGGTAGCCTATCCGAATAGCCTCGCTGATTGCTGTCCTGAACTCTTCCTCCTTCGTTATTTTATAAACTCCAAACCCTAATTGCGGGATTGCAACGCCATTGCTTGCTCTCACTACTGTTGATTCTAGATTCATATAATTGCTCCTTTTCGCTAATTTAAAATCATGATATACAAAATATTCTTTATACTCATTATATATAGTTAACTCAAAAAAAAAGAGGTTAACTTTATCAAGTTAATAAATCCGTTAACCTTACTTCTTTTAATTGATTCTGCATCGCCATCTCTGCAGCCTCTAGACTGTCTGAGATTTTTTGTTTCACTTCATCCACTTCTTTTCCTTGTAGAGTTACATCCGTGTGGAGTTTGAATAAGGCTTTTCCAGGCTCTACGGCCAGAAAAACATCCAATATAGTAATCTCAGATAACGGTCTTGCGAGCAGGATGCCGCCCTTAGCCCCTTCTTTGGCAATCGTCAGCTTGGCATTATTCAGGCTGCGGATGACTTTCACCGTGGTTGGCACAGGAATGTTGAGCTGCTCGGAAATTACCTTGGTGGATAAAAAGTTAGCACAGTTATCCTCCGAGATCCCATGAACATAGAGTAATATGGAGATCCCTTGCGATAAGGCTGTTGAGTATGACAATTGAATTCACCCTAACTATTGATTTCTAAATATACTATATATCTTTTAGATTTAGATTTCAAGTTGATTTGCAGCCGGTACGATTTTTTCAATTGGTGAGTAATGAATGAAGCTCTACTGAATTGCATTCCACAGCCTGTCCACAACGGAACCTATTTCAAGGAGTATCGGATCACTCTTTTTATCCTTTGGATAACCAAAATAGAGATCAATATAAAGCTCGATACCGTTCCAGATCTGCAGCATATTGTCCTCAGCAAACCGCATGGCTACCGGCTCGGCAAGCAAGGAACAACCGACCTCCCCTTGAACCAGTCTCCCGATGAGAACTTCATCATCGATGTACATTATTTTTTGCAGAACCATATCCTGCTTCAGGAAATAGTCAATGGATTGTCTATAGAATGGGCAGCTTTGTGTGGTCCAGATCCATGGCTTCTCTGCAAAATACTCCAGGGACACCTCTTCCTTGGGCACAGCCCAGCTGTTCGGATAGACCACTACCATCGGGAAGGTATGAAGTTTGATGGCGTGCACATAAGGATGCACAGCGTTCCCATAATAGAACCCCGCATTGATTTTGGAACTGGTCACATCCTGAATGAAATCTTCACTTTTGGTGTCGATAAAATGCAATTCCACCTGTGGCAGATCCTTCGAAAACCATTCGATCATCCGCCCTACTTGAAGAAGCTGCCCATCCGTATTTAACCCAATCCGAATCGTCTCTAAAGAATCCGCCTGCAAATCACTTGCCATATGATAGAAATCATCAATGGAGGAGAGTATTTTCTGTGCTTCCAGCAACAGCCTTGTACCTTTTTCAGTAAGGGTCATCCCCTTGGCCGTCCGGTAAAAGAGAGCAAACCCTACTTCCTTCTCCAAGGCTTTGAGGTGTGCGCTGGCAGCTGGCTGACTTGTGTTCAGACGCGCTGCCGCCTCCGTTAAGTTGCCAGTCCGGGCAATTTCTATAAAGGATTGCAAATGATACAGGTCCAACACTATCACCTCATTAGATGTAATTTTATGAACCATCCGTTTTTCTGATGGAGCCGATCAGCAATTGAAATTGGACGCTGTCATCCCGGGTGGATTATAGTAACTCCAGAAAGACTGGTTAAGGAGTGATAATTTATGTCGATTTTCATTGCCATGTGTTTTTTTTCATTGTCGATGTCAATCTCTCCAGGCCCGGTGAATTTGACGATTCTTAGCTCTGGAGTCAATTATGGATTGAAACGCGCATTTCCGTTAGTATCCGGTGCAACGATTGGATTTACGTTCTTATTGACTGCTGTGGGGTTAGGAATCTCCAATCTCGTGTCACAAGTCCCTATATTCTACGAATTGCTAAGGTATGCAGGTACTGCGTATATGAGTTATATCGGCTACAAAATTATGGTCTCACGTCCGGAGATCGAATTCAAGGAAGAACATCTGCCGCGTTTTCGTCATGGTTTTCTGATGCAGTGGCTTAATCCGAAGGCTTGGATTGCCTGTCTGTCTGGTGTCTCAGCATTTGGTTTGAATTCTTCCCGTTCAATGCTGCTGGTCTTTGTATGTATCTATTTTTTGATTTGCTATCTTTCCCTTGCTGCCTGGGCTCTTCTCGGATCGAGAATGCAATTTCTCACGAAAGTGAAGAACGGTATGAAGGTGTTCAATGGGGTAATGGGAGGCTCATTGATCCTTGTAGCTGTCTATCTTTTATTGTCAAACTAGCGACACCCGGACTTCCAGGTGCCGCCCGCGTGTATACCACTATCTGTAAGTGTCATGCGTTGGTAGAAACAGATCTTCCTCAGAGTCTCTGACCATCGAAAAGTGTTCGACATTGTAGTGTCCATGCAGTGTACGGTTATGATGCCTGATGATCTGTTCTGCACTCAAAACCTCACTGTCTGTTGTAGAATGTCCATCTCCGACCAGGGTGACATCCAGCTTACTGACGGTTGCCGTCCGGACTGCGGTATCGATACAGTGCTGTGTCTTGCAGCCCATAATCACCACATGTTCCACCTCTTGATCTTGTAAATATTGCAGAAGTCCCGTCCCGTGAAAAGCATTCGTTGCCTGCTTATCGAACACTTTGGCATCTGCAGGCATGTGGATTTCATTGTGTACCTGAAAGCCTGGACCCTTCCCCTGAGCTACATCAAGATCCCTTACAAACACCGCTTCAACATCAGATTCATTTGCTTTCTTAATCACCTTATTGATCGTGTGAATGAGCTGCTCTTTATTCAATACTGCACTTTCCTCTTGGTTCCCATCCATTAATTCCTGCTGCGCATCGATGATTAACAATAGTTGGTTCAATCGATTTCCCCCTTTACTAGGCTAGACTAGAATACGGCTCTGATCCGTTACTCACGCAACCTAAAGAGCTCCTTCCCGTATTACCTTCAGTATACTTGGCACATACAATATCTCAAGAGGAGTGAAGCGAATGAAGAAATACGGAATAAGTCTGCTGCTTTTCATTTTGCTGGTTGTACCGGGTTGCGGGATTGCAGAAAAGGTGGGGAACAGCGTCAATTGGGCCACAGATACAGCTTCATATATGCAGACCTTGACGGAGTTTGGGCAGGAAATGGATACAATGGCCGAGAGTGCTGCCACTGATCCGCAGGCTAGACAGGCATTGACGGATAGACTCCTTGCGCTCAAGGAACAGATCGTGCAATATGCTGATCTTCAGGTCCCTGAATATGCAGCGGACCTGCATCAATCCATTGTAGGATATAACGAAACGCTCCAGCAAGGTCTGGATCAGGCAATTACCAATCTGGAAGAAGGAAAAGCCGCCTTTGAATCGACAGGCATTCCCGATACGATCAACAAAATCAACGAGTTATTAAACCAGCTTACACAGCTGATCCCGTAATAACAGCAGATATAAGCGCTCAAAGCATAGCAATAACTGCATTTGAGCGCTTTTTAGGTTCATGGGTTGGATACAGCTTTATTTTTCCGTCAGCAAATATTTATATATCTTCCCGTCCCGTACATACTCATTAGTGAACAGTAGCGCATCCCCATCACGCTTGATGAATTTCAGATTATCTCCGTAGAAGGGAATATCATTGGTTTCCGCATATTCCTGCTGCTTGGTGTCGAGCAGTTTCTGGTATAACAACGTCTGCTTTCCCGTCTTGCGTTCGATCAGCATCAGCAGCCCCTTCTGATTCGGACGAATCAGCAGAAAATCATCATCCATTCCTTCCACCAGATAGTTCTCAGCTACACCCCCAAGCTTCACCATGTCTATGGATGAGGTTACCTTCCCCGTACCATCTTCAATCAACCGCAGCGTTTTCCCGTCAGTAAGCACCAAGTGATTGCCGTACATTCTCACATTATCCCCATAGCGCATCCAGTACTTCACACTATCCTGGCGGATCACCACTCCATCCTTGAGGATCAGTGTATACCATTTATTATTGATATGGGGCTCCCCGTAAATATCCGTGATGGTCAGGTACATCAAGCCCTTTGGCGTCTTTTTAAAATCAAATTGAACCATATCATACAGCTCCGAACCGAGTTTTGCCAGCAATCTGGGCTCACCGGTAGGAGTGGTTACATAGAGATTCCCTGTTTTTTTATCAATAGTATATTGGTTACCACCATAGGCAGCGCTTGCGGAGTTAAAGGACTTCAGCCCTTCAGCAGTATAGACACTATGTACAGCATCCCAGCCCACCGTGGTTCCTCCCAGTGAACGTACTACGAAACGGGCGGGAACATACAGCTGCTCCTCATAGATAAAAGGAGTTCCTCCAAGATCAACGATAGCTCCGTCGAGGATACCCTTTGTGCTCCCAATGCGAATACCAACCTTTTTCTTCCATCCTATAAATTGCACCTTTTGATGTGCCTGATCCCAAGTGGCCTGAAGGCCTGCCGACTCCAATAGATAAGCGGGCACATAGGTAACTCCATTCTTGATCAGTGCCGAATTGGTGCTCTGACCTCCGCCCTCCATGGAGTACTTGAAATATGCCGAAGAAGCAGCATCAGTAATTGGAGCCATTAGCAAAGAGGCCGCGAGCAAAGGGGCAACCAGCCATTTTCTAACCATACATCTTTCCATCCTCTCTTGGCAAAACATTCATTCCTGTAATGTATAGACGCAAACGGTTCAGATAGGTTTCACCAGGTTTTCCCACATATGGAGCTTGATCCAATCGTGTACTCATCTTTTTTTCCAGCGGCAGGCACCTATCTTAGGCTCCAGTCATAAAAAGGTTATAAGGAAGGCGGGATGCAGGTGAACAACAATCAGGCTTTTGATGAACGGGCTATCTTTCTGGCGGCTGTCTGTGGACAGACCTATGTCCAGTTTAATCATACGGAAGGTGCATTTACCGTTCCAACAGGATATTCAGTCACCCATATCATTCAAGCGAAATCGTTAGGTCATGTATGGGAACCGTTTGGATTCATTATGGAATCGCCGCAAGAGATCGTTATTGCCTTCCGCGGGAGCAGTTCAACGGCTAACTGGATTTCTAATGCCAATGCCACGCAAAAAAAGTACAAATACATCAAGGAAAACTGCCTTACCCACCGCGGCTTCACCAACATTTATTCCTCTGCACGAAGCGGTATTCACTCTGCACTCTCCCGGTTGTCCCCCGGCAAAAGGCTATATATTACAGGTCACAGCCTCGGTGGGGCACTCGCAACGCTATGCGCTCCCGATGTTGCTGCTAATACAGCATTCAATACTCCGCACCTATATACCTATGGCTCTCCCCGTGTGGGTGATCCGGCCTTCGCAAAAGCTTGTACGCGCTATGTTCCTAACAGCTACCGTATTGGCAATCTTTTTGATGCTGCCGTTTATGTTCCGCCCTCGATCTTCATAATGCCTGGCCGGGACAAACGGTATTATTACAGCCATGTCCAAACCTTCTACCCCCTTTCTTTTCAAAAAGGCTCCGTCAGCCTCAATCACGCACTCAGCAGTTATTTCAGTGAACTCTCCAAGCTCCGTCCGGAATTCACTCAGCAGTTATGCTCTTCAAGCCCCGGTTTTTGTCCGGTTGTGGAAGAGCTCCCCCAAGCGACTCGAGCTTAGCAGGCCCTGGAATAACAAAAGACACTAGCATAAGGCTAATGTCTTGGATCATTCTCACCTATGTCATGTGAATTTTCATTAGTGCTTCTTGATGAATCTCTTTGCCGCGTCACCTGCTGCTGCCGGAAGCTGCATCCACACATAAGCATGGAGGGAGTTCTCAATACGTTCAATTTCATAGCTATCAAGCAGACTGGAAAATGTATGCAGACTGCCTCTTATCTTCTCATCTGCCCACTCTTCTTCGCTCGGCAGGAAAAGAACCGGACACTTCACCTTGTTGTAATAGTGTTCAAATTTTACATCCCAGTATTTTTGAATATATTCGGTTCTAACCCGATTTAAAAAACAATAGGTAAAATGACCGTTTGGCAGCTGCTGCAGATTATTTTTGATAAAGGCAGAGAAGTATTCGTTCCATAGTCCGTGCGCCTCGAATTCCATCCGTTCTTCTTCCTCATAGACTTCTTTAGTGGGAAATTCACGTTCCTTCCGCTCTGCTAATTGGACCCGCAGGGCTTCCTTCTTCTGCTCGATTTCTTCTTCTGACCCCTTAAATAAACCATACTCGCCGAACTCATTATACAAAGCACCCTCACAGATAAGCGATTGAACAAGCTCGGGATGTGATGCAGCCAGGCTAAGTCCTACCTCCGCCCCCATGGAGCTGCCGACAACATGGCAATGCTCCACATTAAGATGCTGGAGCAGGATATAGATATCATTCGCCATATCATCAATATGATAGCCTGTTTCAGGTTTATCTGATTTGCCATGCCCCCGGCAGTCCGGAGCAATGGTACTATATTCCTGCTCAAACTGCGGGATGATGCCATCCCACATGTTCAAATTCCCGCCGCTAAAGTGGAGGAAGAGAACGACTTCCTTATGTTCAATTGCGTATTTCACATTGATACCTATGTGCCCTAAGTCTATTAGTTCCTCTAGCATGTTCTTTGCCTCCAATATGTAAAATCACTCAATTCATTATACCTTATGGATTCTGTCAGATTCAGTGTGAAAGTTGAGTTAAATATAAAAGCTGTTATACTTCAATTGAGAACGATTATCAAATACGAAGGTAGTGAAAGTACATATGCTCACTCAGCGTTGTGACAGCTCCATCGCACATCCACATAGCTTCTATATCCCCACGCAGATGACAAACATTAACGGATTATCGATCAGTGGTGAACCTGATACGTGGCCACAGCATTCTATTATAATGATTGTAACCGGCGGGAATGGCACCATTGAGCTTGAAGGGAAACCGCATAACCTTGCTTGCGGAACCTTGCTCTGCTGCTCCAGCACGCATAGCATTTCCTTACATCCACAATACCAGCTTCATGGGTTATGGATTGAATACTCCACCTTGCCTCCGCAGCCAGCCGGGGCCAATCCCTTGAACAAGGATATACCTGTGCATGCAGTCAGCTCAAAAGCTTGTACACTGGCTTCAGAACTGCTAAAAACCTGGGAAGCGCCGGCACAGGATAATCCGTTCGCGCTTCAGAAGCTGTTCTCCGAGCTTCTGGCAGAGCTGTACCGCACAAAAGTGGAGGGTGCCCAAACATCAGTGCAATGGCTTGATCAAGTACTGCAACATATAGAAACGAATTACAACGAAGATTTGACAAGAGTACAGATGGCAGAGCTGGCCGGGGTCAGCCCGGAACATTTCTCACGTACCTTCCGCAAGGCCACGGGTCAAACCTTTAACGAATATCTCACCTTACTTCGGATCCGCAGGGCACAGCAGCGTATACTGACTGACAGACCGAATTTAACCGCACTGGCGCAGGAGCTTGGCTATGGCGAAGGAACCTATTTAAGCAGAAAATTCAAGCAGGTGGTCGGCGTATCTCCGGCAGCCTACCACCGCAAGAACAAAAGAATTGTTGCCCTGAATTTCAATCACACCGCCAGTCTAAGAGCGCTAGAAGTCATGCCTGAACTGGGTGTGTATTCAGGCTGGATGGAGCGTCTTGAGCTTGCTCCATCCCAGGATAAATTGCGGTTTGAAGAGACAAGCTCCGCTTCACTCTACCAATCAGTAGCCGCTGCACGGCCCGATGTTATCATCAGCTATAGCCTTACTGCTGAGAGCAAGCTGCTGCTGCCGGTAGCACCGGTAATTGAGCTGCCTTTTATGCTTATGGGCTGGCGGGAGCAATTCCGGCAGATCAGCGCTATTGCAAACCGCGAGCCGCAGGCTGAGGCCTGGCTGAGCCACTACGGTGAGCTGTGTCATACCGCCAATCTGGAGTTGGACCGGCTGCTCGGAGCGCGGGGGACAGCTATCGTCTGGGAGATTGGCGAAGATACCGCTTATTCCTACAGCAGTAGCTTTGGGCATGGAAGTCAGATCCTATATGGTGATCTGGGTTTCCTCCCGCCTGCTGACCTGCTGGAGCAAGGCCTGCTCCGCAGCGGTTATTTGAAGACACCCACCCAGAATATCGCTGCTTATCCTGCAGAACATATTTTCATTACCAGTATTCCTACGACACATGAGGGGCTGGAGCGGTTCTCAGCGCTGATGCACTCCTCAAGCTGGAAGGAGCTTGACGCAGTTCAAAATGGCCATGTCTATCAACTGAACCAGCCGGAATTATTCTATGGCTTCGATCCCTTATCTTCGCTGGCACAGTTGAAAATGATTATGCAGACGATCACATCACAAATTTACATGAGGTGAGATCACATCAGACCATAGTCTTCTTTGGGTGAAGTCTGTAAAGTGTAAATGAGAATGATAATCATTGTACATAAGGAGGCACACAAGTTGAATAATCTACAACAACGCAGCGCGAAACAAAGACATTGGCTCATCTTTTCCCTGCTGCTGGCAATGACCTTATTGGCTTCAGCCTGTGGAGACAACACTTCCAAGGGAAGTGCCGCAAATACAGGAAGCGCCACCGAAGCCCCCCCGGCTTCGCAGCAACCGGAGCAGACGGTGGAACCCGCTGCATACAAAACGGTTACTACCATAAACGGGGAGATTAAAATCCCGGTTGAACCGAAACGCATCGTTGCCGAGGAATACCTGGGCAGCCTGATTGCCCTGGATACTATTCCTGTCGGCGCTCCCGGCCTGACACTGGAGAATATGTACTTCAAAGAAGCCCTTACCGGCGTAGCCGATACCGGAACCTACGGGAAAATGTCACCCGAAAAGATCCTCGAACTTGAACCCGATCTGATTATTTCCGGTATGGCTGACAGCTACGAGGCCTTAAGCCAAATCGCTCCTACCATCATCGTGCCTTATGGGGATCTAAAAAATGCTCATGAAGAGTTAACTTATTTCGGAAAGCTGCTGGGTAAAGAACAAGAAGCCAAGGCCTGGCTGGCTCAATACGACAAACGTATTGCTGAAGCAAAGGCCAAGGTAGACGCAGTCATCCCTGCTGATGCTACCTTTAGTATCCTTGAACATGGCGACAAAGCCACTTGGGCTTATGGCGACAACTTTGGACGCGGTGGACAGCCTGTCTATCAGGCGCTGGGCCGCAAGCCTCCTACTGGCGTTGCTAAGGAAATCATGGAGAAGCAGTGGGCTGAAATTTCTGCTGAGATGCTGAACAAATATGCCGGGGATTACCTTATCGTAACCGACAATGAACAAACCGTGCAGGACTACAAGGATGATCCGATCTGGGGCAGCCTGCCTGCAGTCAAAAATGATCATATTTATGTCTGGAAGGAAGGGAAATCCTGGTACTATGATCCCATTGCCGTTCTTTCCCAAACGGAAGAGCTTGCGGCTTGGCTCACCGGCGGACAAAAATAATGCAAGTCATTCCATAAACACCAGAAGAGCCAGATTCCTATCAGAGGAAATGGCTCTTTTGCGTTATTTACCGTAAAGTTATACCCGGAAGATATTTTGATTAGGTACGCCGCATATATGCCCGCACGGTGATTGGCGCAAAGACCGCCACAATGGCAGCGGCTCCGATGAGGGAATAGACCAGATCCGAGCCCATGGTTCCTAAGTTGACCAGATTACGTACAGCTGTCACCAGATGCGATATCGGGTTCATTTTGACGAACCATTGAAGCCAGTCCGGCATCGTATCCACCGGCACAAAAGCATTCGACAGGAAGGTCAGCGGGAACAGCACGATCATGGATATCCCCTGAACACTGGAGGCTGTACGTGCGATAACACCGAAGAAAGCAAAGATCCAGCTGATGGCCCAGGAGCAGATAATGACCAGTACACCGGCCATGACAACATGCCCGAATCCGCCTTCAGGACGAAGTCCCATCACATATCCCATCGCAAACGTAAGCACAGTCGCTATCGTATAGCGGACTGTGTCTGCAAGCAAGGCTCCGGCAAGCGGGGCTATCCGTGAAATCGGCAGAGACTTGAAGCGGTCAAAGACACCTTTTTCCATATCCTCCCGCAGCTGTACGCCTGTCACAATCGAAGTTGTGATTACGGTCTGCACGAGAATTCCGGGGATGATTACCGGCAAATAATTGTGGATATCCCCGGAGATCGCTCCTCCAAAGATATACGTAAACATCAGGGTGAAAATAATCGGTTGAAGCGTTACATCGAATAATTGTTCAGGGGTGCGTTTGATTTTAAGCAGCCCCCGATAGGCCATCGTTAATGAATTCCGCACCGACTGGCCGAAGCTCGTGTGGTTTTTGAGCTGGCGTTCAGCGCCTGGCTTAATGAATGTACTCATACTGTTTACCCCTCCATTTGGTTTGACTTGGCGGACGCCAGCGTGGATTTATCTTCTACCCCATGCCCCGTTATACTCAGAAAAACCTCGTCCAGCGTTGGCTTCTGTACACTAAGCTCAGCCAAAGAAATCCCCGCCTCACGGAGAGCAATCAGCAGATCGGGGACCCGGTCCGCATCCCCCATAGGTGCAGTAATGTTCGCAGATTCCGCGGATATAATGGTTTTTACATTTAGCACCCGTTCAACCGTCTGACGCGCAAAGCCGATGTCGAGCGGATTCTGAACTTTTAACTGCAGGGACGAAGTACCGACAGATGATTTCAGTTCATCTACTGTACCCTCAGCGACTACCCGTCCATGGTCGATTACAGCGATACGGTCTGCCAGCTGATCCGCTTCTTCAAGATATTGTGTGGTTAACAGAACCGTTGAACCGGACTGTATCAACCGGCGGATGGTGTCCCACATCTGATTCCGTGTACGCGGGTCCAGACCGGTTGTCGGTTCGTCCAGGAAAATGAGCGGCGGCTGCGCAATCAAACTTGCAGCCAAATCCAGGCGGCGGCGCATTCCGCCCGAGAAGTTTTTAAGCGGACGTCTAGCCGCCTCTGTTAATCCAAATTCCTCAAGCAGCTCCTCGGACTTGCGACGCGCCTCGGCACGTCCCAGACCGAGCAAACGCGAGAAAATCACCAGATTCTCAGTGGCACTGAGCGATTCATCTACAGAAGCATATTGTCCGGTTACACCAATCAGCTGACGGACAATCTGCGGCTCCTTCACCACATCATGCCCGAAAACCCGGGCGGAGCCGCCATCCGGCCTCAGCAGCGTCGCCAGCATCCGGATTACTGTAGTCTTCCCTGCCCCATTTGGACCCAGTACGCCATATATTGAACCTGTAGCCACTTTAAGATCCACACCATCTACCGCGCGATTATCCCCAAAAATTTTGACAAGCCGCTCTGCCTCGATGGCCCATTCTTTCTTCGGAGTTCCTGCCCTAAGTTGACTCATTTGTTACTCCTCCTTGACAACTAATATAGTTGGATCATAAATCGCTTATTTAAACTGAATATAAACATGTTATGTATTCCTTCTGTGCCGCTTCATTATAACGCCTACGGGTAAGCAGCTTAACGGTCTCCAAACGCATTTATCCCTCAGTCCCTGGACGTAGAAAGCAACCACTTCATTATAAAAAAGGCCTGGGAAAAGGCATTTCGCCTTAAACCCAAGCCATATATTTATACATACGGTTTGCTATTACTCGACAGGTACATTTGCTATGGTCACCGGCTCGGTAAATTTTGCAGTACCGCTTAATCTCAAGCGCATATTGGCTGCACCGGCGGTAACTGGATTGATTGTTAAGGTTAAACTTTTGCTGGCAATACCGCTTGAATTGGCCGTTAGCGAAAAGGTTGAGCTATAGCCATACGATGACGGCCACGAACCGTCACTGTTCTTCACCTTGGCGACTTGTGTACCTGAACTGGTATACACCCCAAGGCTATAACCGGAGGTCGTCGAGCCCGGCGTCAGACCGGAGAGTGTCACTTTCACCTCGAACTCATAATGATTAGGAAGCGTCGCCTGATGTTCGAATGCATATAAAGGTGTTGTTGGAGAAGTGGAGCCGGCACCGTAAGAACCGGTCTTGAAAGTCGAGGAATCATACCATTTGTAGCCCGCAGCTGGCGCTGCCCAAGGTTCAGCCTGCGGCTCCGTGGAACTGGCAGGTGCTTCCCAGCTGTATACCGAAGTGGCCGTGTCCAGGGTTAAGCCCGGTACCGCGGAGAATGTTGTATAGCTCTCAGGCGTAGCGAGCCAGTTCACCATGTTGACCAAAAGTGTGGCGTCATCCGCCTCCTCATAGCCGTCATAGGTTGTTTTGGTGCCGCCCGTCTCTTCTTTTTTGTATTTCGGCGTTGCATCCTCTACCGGAGAGGAGTCGCCTATAAAGCCTGCTTTACCTGCGCTAACCTTGGCTACCGCGACAAACGGCCCTTCCGCGACACCGCCGCCGTTATACACACCGGCATCCACTGCGCTGGACCAGGCGGTAGCCGTTGCCGGAACATAGACAATTCCCTTCGCCTTTGCCGGGTCGGTGATGGCAAGTGTGGATCCGGCGTGAACAGCCACGCTGGATACCCCGCTTGTAATATTGAAGGCTTGCGAAGGAGCCACGATATGGTTTGCCGTCACATCGCCCAGTGCGTTATAGCGGAATCTCACACCGAAGTTCGAAGCCAGCCAATCCGAGCTCGAAACTCCAGACATCGCCGGTGAAGCCGCTTCCTCCGCCCCCATACCCAGAGCAGGACTTCCCCAAGCTCCCCGCCGGTAGCCGTTGAAGACCTCGGAGGCGTCGAAGCGGTTTTTGTTCCGGTCTGCGTTGTAATGATCGCTGATGAAGAAAATGCTTCCCCCGCCTTGAACGTAGTCAAGCAGTGCACTCTGCTCCGACGTCTTGTACGGGATATTGGCTTCCGGAATGATGAATACATCGTAGCCAGACAGATCGGACAAGGTGATCGCAGTAGTCTTGCGAAGCTCTTTAATGTAGTAACCTTCGGCTGCAAGCCCATTCGCAAAATCCGAAAAACCGCCATCAATCACCCAATCGGCGGCACCGGCTGTCTGGGCATGCGTGTTATCGAACAATACCTTCTTGCCGTTCGCGGTGGCGGGGGTAATGCTGGGAGCCGGATCAGATACCCCTTCGGCTTGAACCAGGGGGACAGGGATGATTACAGCAGACGCCAGCATTGCGGCAATCGCCAAGCTTGTCCAGGTTGTACGCAGACGCGGGAAGCTTAGAGACATTCTTCATTCCTCCATTCTCTTCATAGGATTAAGGCCATTACGGCTGCCCATAGAATAGCATAGTAAAATTTGGAATAGAAGAACTTTTTGCTATTTTTTACATTTTTAAAACAATTTTATTCCAAGGATGACAAACTGGCGGGATGACTGAGCCATCATCAGCTATCGACAAATAAGTAACCTATTGCGTATAATATATATGTAATAGGTTACTTATTTATTGACGAGGAGTTGAGTCCGTTGGATGAAAAGGATGAGCAGGCTTACATTTTGGGTGCTGTGCTGACACTTGCCAACCGTCTTCAGGTACTAGGGGATAAATTGGACAATCAAATGACCATGAAGCAGTGGCTGCTGATTGCAGTTATTCTGAAGAGCGGTTCATCCTCCCCCACCTTAAGTGATGTTGCGGAGATGATCGGCAGTTCGCGGCAAAATGTAAAGAAGATGGCCCTTTTGCTTGAGAAGCAGGGGTTCGTTACGCTCACAAAAGATAACAAAGATGCCCGTATCCTCCGGCTGCAGTTGACCGGGAAATGTGGAGCCTATTTTGCAGAAAGAAGCGAGCAGGAAGCCCGTTTCATGGATTCACTATTCCAGTCATTCGATTACAGACTAACCGAAGGCTTATTCTACGGCTTGACCCGGCTCACAGAGAACATCGCCCAAATGGAAGCTGACGCATTCGAAGACAGAGAGGTGTAGCACATATGGCCCTTTCATTGTTTATTCTGGCTGGCACTGCAGCTGCCCTGATTGTTTTTTTCAAGATTCCCTATTCCAAAACCAAAGCAGAATTCCGGAGGATCGCAGACATGTGCCTCGCCAAACCTTCCCTCCCGGACGAGACGTTCACAAGCGAAGACTGGAAGCTGCTGCCTCCCCCTGTCCGGAAGTATTTTGAGACCAGCGGATTTACCGGCATGCCAAAAATGTCCTCGATGGAAGCCGTATTTAACCAAGTAGAGTTTATCCTGTTGCCCAAAAAACCTGCTATTCCCATAAAATATACGCAGTACAACTTCGTTCAGCCTCCCGCCAGAATCGCCCTGATTGAGACGTCTATGTACGGCATCCCTTTTCAGGGCCTTGATTCTTATGTAGAGGGTATCGGCAGTATGAAGGGCGTCCTGGGCAAGACCTTCACACTCTTTAACCAGCTAGGCGAGGAGATGGATCAGGCGAGTCTGGTTACCTTTTTGTCGGAATCTCTCTGGGTGCCAAATGCTATCCTTCAGGACTACATTACCTGGGTTCCCATTGACGATCATCATGCGCAGGCGATCATTTCGTGTTATGGAATTACAGCGGGCGGAATATTCAGCTTTAACGACCAGGGAGAATGCCAATCCTTTACAACGGACGACCGCACCGCCATTGGAATGGACGGCTCCAAGCAGCATGTGCGCTGGTCCGCCCTAATGAAGGATTACAAGTGGATTGACGGTATTAGACAACCTACGCACCTGCAGGCTGTGTGGCATTATGACAGTGGGGATCTCGTCTATTTTGACAGCCGGAATCTTCGGGTGAAGTATCATTGAACGCGATGCCTCGCGGCTGATCTGCTCCGCTGCAGGGAGAAAGTGACACTGGAGGCCGGATGGCTCTTGCTTGCCCACAATCTGCTGGAGCAGTGGACCAAAAGCGCAAAACAGCGATCCTCAATACCCGGAGGATCGCTGTTTTGCTGCCTTTTCTTCATAAACACTTAAACCCCATAATGAATAACATATTTCTTTTCTTCAATGGCCTGTCTGAGCAATCTCATTAAATCTATCAATTCTGATGATGATTTGGATTGTTTATCTTTCAACACAATGCTGTAAAAGGCTTCTAGGGATTCAGGCGGTATCAGCGTAACTCCCCATCTGGCAAGGGATAAACCGGGTCTGCTATAGCTGTGGAAGTAGGTTTTGATCAATGACAATTCGTCCCACCAATCATTCAGGAAATCATCAGCAACCGCGATGCAATGATAGGTTTCCGCTTCATATTTGGAGTAATCTTTATCCGTCTCGAATTGATCTATAATACCAAACTCAGCAACACAAGCCACTTGCACCCTCCTTTACTTTCTGCGTATTTGGTCACAACGACTCTCGGATCACTCTTTTATAATACAACACCGACAGAAATCCAAAAATTGAATATAGCGCCGTGTATAACAGCATAACCAGGATCGTCGGTGTTAGCATTTCCGTGCCGAAAAAGAACCAGCCGGACTTGACGGCAAAGTAACTATGGCTCAGGCCAACGACCAGCGGAATCCCGAAGTTGAACAACTGCTTGAACTGGATGCCCCGTAAGAGATCTCCTTGGGTAAAACCCAGCTTCCGCAGAATGGTGTAGCCTCCTTTTTCTTCCTCGCCTTCATCCATTTGCTTGAAGTACAGAATGCAGCCTGAAGTAACCAGGAAAGTTAAGCCCAAGAAGCCGACAATAAACATAATAACGCCCATATTGTTGCGCTGTTTGATTTCGAAATCATACTGCGAAAAGCTTGGATCCTCGGGTGACTGATTCGTAAAAATTTGATTTGCCTTTTCTATTTGCGAGCGGTTAGCAAGCTCAATCCCGTAGTAATCCGCTTTTTCTTTTGCTTTTTGCAGCTTGGGATTCAGGCTCTTAACCAGCTCATGGTAGACCGTCTCATCGACAACAAATATGCCAGCGCCTCCACCGTAATAATAGGGCACAATAGATTCCTTGGATATGCCTATAAGCTTCTGCTTAATCGTCCCTTTCAAAGTCTTAAGGCCAATCTCGCCGGTTTCATTCAATTTAAAAAGCGTATCCATAGCTCTGTTGTACCCCATAATTCGGGCTTCGCCAGGCTTTACATCTACCCCTTCTACAGTGCTGTCGCTGACTACGGAAGTAGAAAGAACCGTGTCTTTGGAATCCTTCTCCATAATTTTCGCAGCATCGACTTCCATCTCCACGGGCTGCATATGAATTTCTTTGTATTTGATTTGAGCCGCATCCAGTGCCTGTACAAACTTCTCCTTGGCCTCCACCCGGGCAAACCCAAAATCGTTAGGCGAGCTATCCTTGGCGTTCGCTTCCGCCGAATAATAAGAGATATAGCTAAGCGACAGCAGACCGATAGCCAGCGCGGATACCGTTGTAATGATCGTCAGAAGCAGCGCATTCGACTTCATACGGAACATAATAGACGAGAGCGAAAGTACTTCATTGATGGAGAGGTAGCCTTTTTTACTCTTGCGGATTGCGTTGAATACGAAGCTGACTGAGCCTTTATAGAACAGATACGTGCCGACAATAACCAGACCCAGGATGAGAATCATCGAGGTCATCAGTCCGTTCATGCTGTTTATTTTCCCGCTGAAGAGCAGAGTGGACAAATAATAACCTGACGCGATAAAGGCGAGGCCAAGCAGGCCAAAGACAATCTCCCACAGCGGCATTTTTTTAATGCGCTCCTGTGTGGTGGAAGTAGCCTTGAACAGGGAGAGAATGCTCTGCCTTTTGATGAACGTGTAGTTCATGAGCATGATGAGCAGGTAAACTGCGGCAAAGACGATAATGGTCTGCTGCAGCGCCTCAGGAGAGAAGCGAAGCTTGGCCACGGCGTCAATCGCCAGGATTTTGAACAAGATCATCAGAATCAGCCGGGACATCGCGAACCCGGCACCAATCCCGATTATCATGGAACCGAAATAGAGGATCAGGTTCTCCGCGCTCAGTAGTTTGAAGATTCTTCCTTTCGTTAATCCAATCAATTGAAACAACCCAATCTCACGGCTGCGCCGCTTGATGAAGATCGTATTGGCATACAGCAGAAAAATCGCAACAATCGCGACTAGCAGCACCGAGGATGCACCAATGGCTGCTCCTCCTTTAACCGTTCCTTTAAGTTTCCCCATAGAAGGGTCATATTGCAGTGTGACGAAGGAGAAATACAGCGCCACACCGAAGATCAGCGCAAAGACGTACAGGTAATAGTTTTTGATGTTTTTTCGCAGATTGCGCAGGATGATATAATTCAGGCTCATTGCTGGACACCGCCCAAAACACTCGTGGTCTTGATAATATCATTGAAAAAGGACTGCCGGGATTCATCGCCTTTGTTCAGTTGAGTGTAAATTTGCCCGTCGCGGATAAACACCACCCGGCTGCAGTAGCTGGCGGCAACCGCATCATGCGTGACCATTACGATCGTCGCCTGGCGCTTCGTGTTCATGTCGGCAAGCTTGTTCAGCAGGTCGGAAGCTGATTTGGAATCGAGCGCACCTGTTGGCTCATCGGCAAATATAATGCTCGGATCATGTATAAACGCCCGTGCCGCTGATGTCCGCTGCTTCTGTCCGCCGGAAATCTCTGCCGGGTATTTGTCTTTCATTTCGAAGATCCCCAGTTCACCGGCTACCTGTTCAAACTTCTGGTGGGCTTCTCTCTTCGAAATGCCTGTGATGGAGAGCGGAAGCAGCACGTTTTCTTTGACGGTTAGGGTATCCAGCAGGTTATATTCCTGAAAAATAAATCCCAGATGCTGTTTACGGAATTCGGCCAGCTGCTTCTCCTTCATGCCCGTAAACTCCTTGCCTTCTATTTCTATCGTTCCCTGACTTACCCGGTCAATGGAGGAAAGCACATTCAGCAGCGTCGTTTTGCCTGAACCGGAAGCCCCCATGATGCCGACGAATTCGCCTTTGCTGACTTGAAGGTCAATTCCCTTCAGCACTTCCTGTTTGTTGAATTTGTTACCATACGTCTTATAAATTTTGTTAGCTTCTAGAATCATCATGTTCTGTGCACTCCTTATAGATAATTTCGATCCCTCCCAAACCCTCCCTTCCAAGGGAGGGCCCCAAGGGCTCTGCCCTCTGGACACCCGGTTAAGTGCAATTGGCGTGGGCATTCTGACTGGCTGGACTTAGGGATGTGGGGAGTAGGACCGCTTGCCGTCCCTGCGGGACACGCTTAACTGCTGCGGGACCTGGATACGGGGTAAAGATTAAGATCAAAAGATTAAGATCAAAAGACGAAGTACAAGACCCCTGATCTTCTGATGTTGTACTATGTCTGATCGTTAAAAGCATAAGTTCAAAACCCAAACCTCCTTGATCATCTGATGTTGCACTATGTCTGATCTCTATAGTTCTATCATAAGCGGGTTGCTTTCTGTTTTCCTGCGTTTCACCGAACAAAACAAAGAGGCATGTGACATTGTTGTCACATGCCCGAAATACTCAAAAAGTCATTTTTGCGTGGAAACGTTAACGTAAAGGTAGTGCCTTCCCCGGGTTGGGATGCTGCCTGAATATCGATCTGCAGCGGCTCCGCCGCCTGTTTCGTCAAATAGAGGCCCATGCCTGTGGCGGCGCCTTCCTGGCGGCCGGTCGTGGAAGTGAAGCCTTTATCATAGATGCGCGGCAAGTCTTTGGGGTCAATCCCTCTTCCGTGATCCTGGATGGTCAACACGACATGTCCCCCGGTTTCCCTGCTCTGAATGAGGATATCGGAGTATTCACTATATTTCACAGCATTTGTCAGCAGTTGTCTAAGCATAAAACCAAGCCATTTGCCGTCAGTGAGCACTTCTTCTGCAGTAAGTTCGACGTCAAACCCTATTCCTTTGGGAATACACCATGATTTCAGCGCCCGGATCTCTTGATTAAGGATGGGTTCAAGCCGGGTCTTCTCGATATACAGATCATTATGCATGAATGGAATCCGTTTCTGATGAAGCTGCTGGTCAAGCAAGTGGTGAATTCTCAGCCATTCGTACATAATTTGCCGCTTTAGTGTTTCGTCCGGAAGCCGTTCGATCATGAGCTGCATGGCTGTAAGCGGGGTTTTGACCTCATGAATCCAGGACAGCAGATCGTCTTTCTCCTGCTCCAGCAGATGGAAATTCGCTGAAGATTCCAGCCTGTAGCGTTCGGTTTGGGCAGTCACTGCTTCCTCGACCATCCTCTCGAACGGACTGTCCGCTCCCTTGAAGGTACTCAGATCATAGACCTCATCCCAAGCCCCGATCCGGTGATAGAAGCGGGTTTCCTTAGGATATCTGAGGAACACAAAAACAGTACATACCATAACATTCAGTCCGACAATGTACAGCACAGGCATGAAGGGAATGGAAGAATCTACATAGGCCACGAATAGAAAGATGATCTGCAGCCCGCCAAGCAAAAGGAGCCAGCTGAGCTTCTCCTTTATGTATTTCCTGATCATAGCGCCGCCTCTTCGGTCGCCATATAGCCTTGCCCCACCTTGGTTTCAATATACGAATCCAGACCCAGAGGCTCCAGCTTCTTACGCAACCGGTTCACATTCACAGTCAGCGTATTGTCGCTCACAAAATGCTCGTTGTCCCACAGGTTTTTTATGAGCTCCTCACGCTCTACAATCCGGTCTTTGCACTCTACCAATATTTTGAGGATTAGCATTTCATTCTTCGTCAGCAGTGCGGAGTCTTGGCCTCTTGTTACAGTATTCTTCACGTATTCAATCGTTGCTCCTCGCCACGTCTTCAGCTCGATTCGTTCGGTGTTATAGTTATACACCCGGCGCAGGGTGGCCTGGATTTTGGCGATAAGCACATCGAAATGGAACGGCTTCTGTATAAAGTCATCTGCTCCGAACTGCATGGACATGACCATATCACTCGGGTGGTCACGGGAGGACAGAAAAATAATCGGCACATTGGAATGGGCCCTTAATATCCGGCACCAATGAAACCCGTCAAACTGCGGCAGCTGGATATCAATAATGACCAGTTCCGGCTGGACCGCTGTAAATTCCTGAACGACTTTTCCGAAATCAGAAATGCCGTACACCTCATAAGACCACTGAGACAACCGCTCCTTGATCTCACCGAATAGGGTGATATCGTCTTCAATAAGCATAATTTTGAACAATAGAGACACCTCGTTTCAATCTGTGCAGCTCAGGGATAGAATCCAGGGTTATTTTAACATAGAACCTGTGAATTGGGTTATGTCCTCCATTCTACAGCATACTTCATCTATTGTTTTTATCGAATAATAGTCACATATTATGTAAAATCAGGTTATCCCACTAGTTGATTTTGAACGCTTCCATGTAATAGAATGAACTAATTATATAGAAAAGGATGCGCATACGAAATGCGGTTGAAGGAAACTCGTACTCTCAGCAAAAGATCTATCATTTTCTTCTCTCTGATCATGCTTGCTAAAAGCTATTTTGCCTGGTATTACTTATTCGAAGACGGGCCAACCTGGACTACCTTGTTTAAAGAACTTCCATTTGTGCTGCTGATCTTCTGCTTAATTGAATGGTTCGCTACCAAACGGAAGATCGCCATCTACATGCTTGTGAATTTGTTGATTACGGTATTGTTCTTCTCTCTGATTATCTATCATAATCATTTTGGGATTATTGCCACCTCTCAGGTATTCGGTCAGGCCAAACAGGTTGGAGCCGTTAAGAAAAGTATTTTTTCGGTCATCCACCCGCAGTACATGCTTATTTTCCTGGATATCATCATCATTAGCCTGGTTATGTTCAGCCGGAAAAAAGCACTCGCCTGGAAGACAGCCATGTCGCGCCAGAGTAACCGTAAAGCGGTTGCCGCCTTGTTCTGTATTTCCTTCGCGATCTGCATGATGAATATTTTCCCGAACCAGGCCAGCATGAATGAAAACGTTCAGGCCGAACAAATGGGTATTCTCAATTATGAAGCCTACGCTCTGCTTGCCGAGCATAAGGAAGAACAGATTGAGCTGTCCAAAATCACACAATCCGCCATTGATGAAACAAAGGGCATTCAAGCACCAGCCCATCCGGTCATGTTCGGTGCCGCCAAAGGAAAGAACCTGATCATCCTTCAAATGGAATCCTTTCAGAATTTCCTGATTAATTTGTCCATAGATGGACAAGAGATTACACCAAATATGAATAAGCTGGCAGCCGGGAACTTTTACTTCCCCCGTTTCTACCAGCAAGTCGGACAAGGAAATACATCCGATGCCGAATTTATTGTGAACACTTCCTTTTATGTTCCACCGGATGGACCGGCTACCGACATTTATGCTCCTAAGGAGCTTCCAAGCTTGCCTAAGCTACTGCAGGCGCAAGGTTACGATACGGCGACTTTTCATACCAATGCAGTTGACTTTTGGAACCGCGGGGAGCTCTACAAAGCAGTAGGATTTAACCGCTACTATGACAAAGCCTTCTTCGGGGAAGATGACACTGTCTTCTACGGGGCTTCTGATGAAGTTCTGTACAAGAAGACATCCGATGAATTGGCGAGAATGGATCAACGCAGCCAGCCTTTCTATTCACATGTGATCTCTATGTCCTCTCATAATCCTTTTTCCATACCGGAGAGTAAATACAAGATGACCCTTCCGGAACGATTCGAAGGAACACTAGTCGGAGATTATATCCGTGCCCAGAATTATGCGGACTACGCGCTTGGCCAGTTTATTGACGAACTCCAAGCAAATGGGGTTTGGGATAACAGCTTAATTGTGTTATATGGAGATCATCGGGGACTCCCTATTTTCTCCCTGAAGGAAGCGGATAAAACCTTACTCGCGGAAATTCTGCATCATGAGTATACAGAACGCGATCTGATTAATATTCCGCTCATTATTGCATCCAAGGGTTTGACTACACCCAGCGTGAAGGAACAATTAGGCGGGCAGGTTGATATTTTGCCGACGGTATCCAATTTATTAGGGGTATCCCTTAGTAACCATATCCATTTCGGACAGGATATCTTGAATCAATCCGCCTATAATCTGCTTCCGCAACGATATTATTTACCTACAGGGTCATTTGTTAATAATGAAGAGCTCTTCTTATCCGGCAGCGGGTTTGAGGACGGACAGCACTATACCTTATCGGGTAATGGCAATCAACCGCAAAAAGCTACAGAAGATGAATTCAATCGTGCACTGGAGCTGCTGCACCTGTCAGACAGCTATGTCACCCAATTGCCTGATCGGGAAGTTGTGGATGAGGATAATTAAAAAAGAACCCCGCTTCGTGAACTTGAGGCGGGGTTCTTTTTTGTGCTATCCATCGCATTTCTGGGTGTATACAGAAAATAAAGTATTAGATTGGATGACTTTACTCCACGCGCCTATTCGAATTGTCGTACCGTCAAACTCCAATAAGTTTAGACTGAGCCTAGGAAATAAAATAGCGACAGCCAAGGACGAGAAAAATAAAGTCCTAGACTGTTGGTATTTTATTGAGCTAACGTTTCCCGTTAGCAATAAACAGTTCATCAAAAATTATCACTTCACTCGTTCGGAAATATTTTTACTTATTTTTTCAGGATTTTCAACACCAATGATCAACTTTGATATTTTGAACTTACCAACTTTAAAGCTATTCAAATCTAAATGAAGAGTTTCAAGCTCATTTTCAAAAAAGTGCAGTTGATAACCACCGTTTGATCTAAATAACCCATTTCTCATTCCTCCTAATAAAGCACCATATATTTTAAAAGCATTTGGTATCGGTCTACCTGTTGTTATTCCTGTGATTGAAGAGTATGGAATTTGCAACCCTTTATCTAAATTTATAAAGGGTGAGTTTCCAAAGTCGATATTTACGTAGGTTTCCATTAGTTGAATTTTATGTTCCATATTTTGATTCCCCCATTTTCAAATAATCCATTTATTTCGAAACCAATAATTACATATAATACCACAAACACCTCTTTTCTTCATAAAGGTCTAAACTGCCCGTTAGATGAACAAAAGCAACCGATCGACGTGATCAGCTGCTTTCGTAATTTCATTGGGCTATCGTTTCCCGTTAGTTGAACGATTCTTCGGTTTTAAAAAATCCAACAGGATAGTTCGCGTCGTCTTCTGTATCTACATCAGGGTATCGATTAAAGACTGATTGGAGATTGCCGTGGTTGATCAGATGATCAATTAGTTGTTCAATTCTTTCCCTGCTTATAATATCAATCAATACCATGTCGCTGGACCAATAATATGTGCCGCTCATGCATTCACCGGTTTGTATATTTTTTTGCCTCAACGTCTCGATATTTTGGTAAGTGAAAAAACTGGCAATCCATTTGGAGCGATCTGGAAAAACAACAATAACATCGGAGTTGTCATCCTTACAATCCCATGAGCCTACGGGCCATATTTCAGCTTCTATCCATACATAACGATCCGAAAAGTTCATAGCCAGTCTCCTATCTATGTGTCTGCCTTTAAGTTATCGTTCTCCCGTAAGTTCAATCATTACTAAGCCATGGTTTTTCACACCAAACAGACTTCCGGGCAACGAGCATAGTACGTTTATTCTTGTGCATGAACATTTCCTCTGGACCATCGTTGTACATATCAATCAGATGATCAGGTATAATGGCTGCATCAAAAGTCCATAAGTCCTCTTTTGTATAGCATACTAAAGCTTCCCATGGTGTTCCGTCCGTCACTTCGTTTGTGAAATACACGCCACTTTCTTTAAACTCCTCCGAAAATCTTGTCAACATTGCCCATAGTAAGGTCTTAAACTCATCTTTTAGCTGCCCTGTCTTCCAATCTAGTTCGATTTCCTCTGTCCAAAATAGCAAGCTAACTTCCAGCCAAGACTCCTCAAGTTCCTTAATTACTTCTGGCGTCAATCCCATCACATAAGGACGGATATGAAGTTCAAAATCATTGTGAACGAATATTTGTGATTCAGCACCGCCGCCAAGATACATAAACCCATTATCCGAGACTTCCCACTTCAATTCCGATGTGAAGTACCTTGAGTCGAGGTACAAGGAGCTTAGTACTTTTGCAAAATGATTGATAAGTTCCTTAAAGTTATGTCGGTTGCATTTGAGATACGTTTGGATATGAGAGTATTCGGGCATGAGTACACGCCTCCTCTAGCTCAGCAATTTAACCGCACAAGCCTGCCAGTTAGCCTAATGAAGCATTGCCAGGCTATACCTTATTTTCTCGGTCTGTAACCATTAAAAAAAATGATCCTGTAGAGTTTACCTAGTTCCGAGATCTACGAATACCACTCCTAGTTCGCCCTTTATTCCTTTTGCCTGACATCAGAAGGTTTAACTATCACGGGTAGGCTGAACTAGTATTCTCCGTTAACGTATCGATATAACGATTTACCTCTTTAATCCTAACGATGTTCCCCAAGAGGTTTTAATTGATGGTTTGGTCTGTAAAGCCATTGGCAGCACAAAGTTTTCTTCATCAAACTCTAGGATAAGACATTCATAGTTATCTTCACGCTTTATTTGAATAGTGCTGATATTTTCTAAGCAGTAATTGTTTATTTCTTCAGTGTTAAGATAAATTCTTAACTGACCACTCCGGCTTGCTTCTTCAAACTCGAATACAGCCTTTATATGATTTCTAACTATTTGGAATGAAATTGATGTATATTGCCATGGAACATCGTCATCGCTTAGCTCTGCTTCACATTCGAATAGGTATTCTAGTTCATACAGTTCAGGAGTTTTCATTGCTGGCCCCCAAAATCAATTTTTATAATGTTCACTCAACATTACCACATATTAGAACTACCCTGCCCTTTAGTTGAACGGCGGCGGAAATCTAAAATGGGTCCGCCGCCATTGAATGCTTAAAAGAATCGTTGATAAAGCTCTCTCCGACGTTCGCCGCGGAGCTGTGCGTACATTTGAGTCGTCGATGCTTTCTCATGACCTATGATACCTTGGATGAAATCTAAGGGGCACCGTTATCAAGGAGCTGACATGCATAAGTATGTCGAAAGCGATGCGGGTATACGTTCGCTTCATTTTCTCCCCGATCTGCAAGCCGTTTTAAGGCCCACCTAATTGTAGGTATGATTCGTTTTGTTGGTTGCGTATCGGTAACAAACAAGGCTTTGCAGGAGTCCTCACGGCTGGTCAAGTACTTCTTTATCTGTCGTAAAGTAAACTTCTCTTTGCTTCAATCCCTTGCCATTAACGGTTGCTGAGCAGTTCTCCCAGTTAAGATCCTCGATGTTGATCTTCTCCACCTCTCCAACCCGGCAGCCGGTGCTGTAGAGAAACTCCAACAGCGCCCTTTCCCTGAGTGACTGACAAGAGATCTTTAAGTGTATGACGTCTTCCTCAATCAAAACTTTGGAATGCGCTTATCTAATTTCGGTTCTCTTAATTTTGAGAAGGATATGAAGTCAGATACGTCTCTTCATATGCGTAACGGAAGAGAGAACGAACAAACCGAATTCGGTGACCCAGGCTGCTCGGCTTCAAACGATCAGCTTGTTTTACCATGTACTCCTTCAGCATGGCTAACGTTACCTCTGTGATATCGAGATTACCAAGCTCTTGCATCAACATTTTGTGCTGTAGGGCGTATGCTTTTAAAGTTCTCGCACTGAATCCTTGAATGCGCTTGTCAGCTTCATACAACCTCCACAGCTCACTTAATTTCATAATAAAACCTCCCTTTAGAAGCTATTAAATCTAGTTTGCTTCTAAGGAGAGGTTTTCAGAAGGGGCATGTTGAACTAGCGTTCCCCGTTAGTTGAATAAAGGCAGCCGATCGCGTTTACTGACCGGCTGCCTTATCGTGTTTGAGCTAGCGTTTCCCGTTAGCGTAGTAAACATTAACTTTTATTAAGGATAAGGTTCTCTGCGCTCTCAGGATTGATAGTTTCTAAGGGGTACTTTCTACTGTACCTAAAAACTTACTTTTAAAAGCCTGGTCTTGCTTACAAAACCCGAGCTCTCCAAAGTTGATTTAGAATTATGATTATAATACCAGCAACCGGGCAGCGGTTGCTTACCATTTTCTGCGCAGATGTTTTTTAAGTAGATAATAATGCTTCTCCCAGCACCCTTTTCACGATGTTCCGGCATGACATACATTCCGGTGGCATTATAGTCAGTAAAAACCCTTACTTCTTCTCGCAAACCATAACCTAAGACTTCATCCCTGACACTTAGCTCATATATCTCAAATAATAATCCGTCTTTTTTAACCTTATCGGTATTAATCTCTTCAAAAAAGCCTTTTGTAATTTCATTTACTTCCGCCCACCTATCTTCGGATACAAGCCTAAAATACGATTTTGAAAATTCAGGCGGTCTCACATCAACTCCGCTTTCTTCAAAAATAAATGCCTGTATTTCAATCTCTTTATGGTTTTCAATGCACAAAGATAAAAATAACTCATCACATGTTGGAACATAGGCAGTCTCAATACTATATTCTTTAATAAC
>NZ_LVYZ01000057.1:0-64337 GCF_001909095.1 Paenibacillus sp. P46E | reverse complement strand
TTGCCTACGTGTTACTCACCCGTCCGCCGCTAAGCTTACCCCGAAGGATAAGCTCCGCTCGACTTGCATGTATTAGGCACGCCGCCAGCGTTCGTCCTGAGCCAGGATCAAACTCTCCAAATTGGTATTTAGAAAGAGCGATTGCTCATTTTGAAACATCTGACGAGAATAAAATATTCTCTATTTTTGGATCTCACTTGCGTGAAATCCCACTCACTCGTTGTTCAGTTTTCAAAGATCAAGCTCGTCGTCGGCGCCGATTATCTCGTCACCAGCAACTCTTATAATATATCACGTTTATCAATCAATTGCAACATCTTTTTTTTCGAAGCATGTTAGCGTACTGATAGATATTCATGATTCCAATCATCAAACTTTTTTATCATGCCTGCGACTGGATTTATAATATAACACAGATCCTTTACTAAATACAACCTCAATTTTTACCAATACAAAATAGTCCATAGTCCTAATTAATATTACTATGTATGAATTCGTGCCCATAAGAACAAAGCATGCTGTAATGCATTCGACAATGCATTACAGCATGCTTATAGAAGCTGGACTTCGCCTAAAAAAATGTTAGTTCGAAATCCATGGATTTCGGCTCTTTTTCACAGTGCCTTTACGGGTATTCTGATTAGAACGTTGCTTACCAGAGGTTTTATTGACAGCAGTAGTAGTTTGGCCTGAAGTTTTCACTTTTGCTGCAGATGCTTTTGTTGCACCACCTTTACTCTTCACCGCAGGTTCAGAAGCTCCCGGTTCTGCTGCACGAATGGTTTCCTGCTGAATAAACTCCGGCTCCTGTATCTCAGGTATCCGATTATGCGCATAATTCTCCATGCCCGGATACATTGGATATGCCGGAATATTTGATACCATAGGAGCTGCAAAAGTATTGGGAGATACAAAGTTTCCTTGAGGCCCTATATCTACTCCGTAAGGCGAAACCATTCCTGGCATTGGGTGCATATAGTCTGGATAAGGATTAACCACAGGCTGCTCATAGGAATATGGCTGAAACGGCTGCAAAGGCATCACTGAACCGCAACCGCAGGAGGGCCATGGCAAATTGACAGGCTGTTCACCATACTGTGGCATACCAAAGGAGGGGTTTTCGCTGAAAGGACTAATATTAGGATATTCGGGTGCTGAATTCGGATACCAGGCTCCCGGGAAATCTGATACTGGATTCATGCCGTACGGGGAAGCACACTCCGGCATATAGTTCACTGGCTGAATAAAATTCGGCGCTGAATTCATCCCCATAACAGCCATGGGCTCATAGTTCGGATATGCCGGTGGAAAATCCACGAAATATGGATTCCCACTTAGCCCGGGATACCCTAGCATAGGGTCACATGCCGGTGTTTTATTTTCATGCCAGGAAGTGGGCTGCACTTCTGATTTCGACTTTTCCATGGGCATCTCATACTTCATCGCTTCCTGTGCAGGCACTGAAATTTGCACAAACAAACTTTGTGATTCATGAAACATTTCATGAACAGGTGAAACTTCAGGCGCTTTATTCACCACAGGTGAGACTTCAGGTGCTTTATTCACCACAGGTGAGACTTCCGGCGCTTTATTCACTATAGGTAAGATCTCAGGTGCGTTGTTCATTATGGGTGAAACTTCAGGCATCTTGTTCACTGTGGGTGAAACTTCAGGCTCTTTATTCGGTAAAGGTGCGGGCAGTGTTGTTGGAACTGGGGAAACCACGGCAGGAGGCTGTTCTTTAACTCCGGTGTAATCTTTGGAGCCCAGCTTTGTTTTGTCAATTATAGCCATAGCTTCGGATTGCGGCTCACTCGCAGAAGGATTGCCTTTCTTAGGAATATTGACAACTTCACCAACCAGTAATGCATTGGGATTCTTCAGTTGCGTGTTAGCATCAATCATATCTTTTAGTGAAATTCCCCATGCCTTGGACAACTTCCACAGGGTATCTCCTTGCTTAACGGTATGTTTGTAGTAGACCTCATTGTTTTCCGGAACCTGGACGGCTGTCGTAGGAATTTTGACCTTATCTCCAACGGCAAGCACATCCGGATTGCTGATCTGTGGATTGGCCTCGATAATTTTTTGCAGCGGTACTCCGTACTTTTGCGACAATGCATATAGCGTATCGCCTGATTTGACAATGTGTATTTTCACGCAGCAATAACCTCCTAAAAGTTTTATAAGCATGACTTCCCGGCCTCGCCTTGTACAAAACTCCTCTCGAAAGCATACTGATATTTATTCGAATTGCTTTCTGAATCAACTTCGTGCAAGACTTAACTCCGAAAGAATCTGCCAAGTTTTGCGGGCTCATACTTCTGTAAACGGCGCCTGCACTCAAATAGCCTAGCTGCAATCCTTGATGCTGAATACCTTTCTCAGGTTATTCTGCTTCCCAGCTTCCTTATTGCGGTGCAGCCGCCTCCTTCGTTACTACATCTTATGCAGCCCATAGGCGATTGACATCCCTTAAGCAAAAAAAATCCTTCCATGCATGGCATGAAAGGATTTTTGCAGTAACATAAATTCTTGCTATAGGCCCGGCTTATTCCCAAACCTTGTAACCGTCTTTGTCCACAACATTGCGGAATTCTTCAAGCAGCTGCAGCGTAATTGGGCCTGCATGACCTGCGCCAATGATTCGTCCGTCGATTTCACGGGCTGCAATAACTTCGGCTGCTGTACCGGTGAAGAAAACTTCATCCGCAATATACACATCATGCATAGTGAACGGTTCTTCTTTCAGGGTCAGACCGAGCTTGTCACACAGCTCAATGATTGCCAGGCGGGTAATACCCTCAAGCGCTCCCAGGTAGCAAGGCGGCGTGTAGACTATGCCTCTTTTAACAATAAAAATATTGTCTCCTGAGCCTTCGGTTACATACCCTTGAGCGTTCATCATAATCGCTTCATCAGCCTCTGCCAGATTGGACTGGATTTTGACAAGGATGTTATTGAGATAGTTCAGGGATTTGATCTTCGGATTCAGCGCATCCGGAATATTACGGCGCTGTGAGACAGAAACCGCACGAAGTCCGTTCAAGTAAGCCTGCTCCGGATAAATAGCCAGCTGTTCTACAATAATGATGACACTGGCTTTGGGGCAGCGGCGGGGGTCAAGACCCAAATTACCGGGACCGCGGGATACGATCAGACGGATATATCCGTTACGCATCTCATTAAGACGAATGGTTTCAGCCATGGCTTCCAGCATTTCATCATAGCTAAGCGGGATGTCCAGCATGATGGACTTCGCCGAATCATACAACCGGTCCAGGTGCTCCTTGCATTTAAAAATGTTGCCGTTGTAGATACGGATGCCTTCAAAAATACCGTCTCCGTATAAAAATCCGTGATCAAACACGGATACCTTTGCATTTTCCTTCGTTACGTGTTGTCCATCCAGATAGATCCATTGCTCAGCCATGATCTTACTGCACCTCCGCTTTCTCTTCCTCATAGGTGTATGTGGGATACGAGCCCAGAATCCGCACCTGGCAGCCCAGGGCCTTGATCTCTTCAATAGCCCCAGGGAGCAGGACCGATTCTATCGGTTCCAGCACATCAATATAAAAATAATAAGTACCCAATTTCTTCTTCGTCGGCCGTGACTCTATACGCGATAAATTCAGCCGCCGCCAAGCAAATGCAGCCAGTACCTGATGGAGCGCCCCCGGAAAATCCTCCGGCAGAGTCACCAGAATGCTTGTCTTATCACCGCTGCTTTTCCGTGGAAGTTCCAGTTTTTGATGGCCTACCAGTACAAACCGTGTGTAATTGTTATTATGGTCTGTAACCTGCCGCTCTACAATCTCAAGACCATGCGTTGCTGCACCAAGGGCTGTACCGATTGCCGCCCAGCCCATACCAGGATTCTTCGATACAATCTCAACCGCCTCGGATGTGCTTCCGACCGACTCCAGTTCAGCCCAAGGGGCGTGATTGCGGATAAATTGCAGACATTGTGCCATGGCAACGGGATGAGAAAGGATTTTGACCACTTTAGCGTAATCCTTATGGCCTTCAGCATCCGTGAATTCCTTAGGATTACTGATCAGATTCTGTATGGATGGAAAAATCCACTCTGCCTGCATGGGCAGTTCCACTTCGTTAATGAGCCAATCAATATGCAGACTTACCGAACCTTCGATAGTATTCTCAATAGGAATAACGCTGTAATCCGTCACGCCATTAGCCGTGGCCAGAAAAACATCAGAGATAAGCTTATGATGCTCAATATTTACAGGCTCATCACCAAATAAATGCAGCAGCGCTTCGTGCGAGACCGAGCCCTGCGGCAACACTGCTATTGATTTCATAACTGTTTTTCTCCTTTTATCATATCCAAAAATGACCCATTTTGCATCTGGTTTGTTTCAATCCGTTCCGAGACAACAACTCCTGAAGTACAAGGCAGCAGCCAGCAGGTACGTGCAGGAATGCCATGCTCCTCCATCGTTTGTTTCAGAAAGAGCACCAGCTCCTCCTTCTGACTCCCATTCCGCTCAACCATGCAGAGCAGCGTAGGTCCGGCACCACTCAATGCAATGCCCAGTGCCCCATGCCCTGTCGCTTCTGCCAGCAGCTTCTCCATACCAGGCACCAGTGGTGCCCGGTAAGGCTGATGCAGGCGATCCTGCATGGCTCGGCCGATGAGATCAAGCCGGCCTGCAGCCAGAGCAGCAGTCAAAAGCGAGGTCCGGCTGATGTTATGCACAGCATCTCCTACCGTGATCTCCAAAGGAAGCACACCACGCGCTTTGGTGGTAGAGAGTTCGAATTCAGGAATAACTACCAGAACCTCAAGGTCCCGGGGAGGCTCAATCCGGATATAATCCGCATGCTCCCCATCCCAGACGGCTGTGATAATCCCGCCGAAGAGCGAGGCGCCCACATTATCAGGGTGCTTTTCCAGGGCGGTTGCCATATCGAACAACTTGGCTAGGCTTAAAGGAGAGCCAATCATTGCATTGGCTGCCGCCATTCCGCCAACAATCGCTGATGCGCTGCTACCCAGTCCTCGGGTAAGCGGGATATCGGAGTACATGGTAATGGAGAGCTCCGGAATCTCTACACCCGCTTCGGCAAAAACCATTTGTGCCACCTGGTAGAGCAGATTGCTTTTATCCGTGGCCACTCCTGCCATCTCATCTCCATAAAGATGAAATGCGGTATCATCAGCTTCCTCCATTTCAATCCAGGCATACAGGGAGAGCGCCATACCCAATGTATCAAAACCCGGCCCCAGATTTGCGGTACTGGCAGGGACTTTCACTCTAGACCTTCCGTACATACTCATAGCTGGTAAAATCTCCTTCATTATTTTTGCGTGGACCTGTCAACAAGGATTCAAGATTCAGCCTTCCACCCGATAGTGGCTCTTAATCCGGTGAATAACCTTAAGCTGCTCCAGATGCCGCATTACTTTATTCATACTCGCCTTGCTCGCATTGTGCGTCACGATAATGATCTCTGCGTCCGGATTATGCGAATTCGCCTGCTGTACCACGGAATCCAGACTGACATCGTACTCTGCAAATACCTGCGTGATTTTGGCCAGAACCCCTGCCTTGTCGTCCACATGCAGCAGCAGGAAATTCTTATAGAAGATATCTTCGTCACTTTTGAGCTTCTTCTGTTTGTAAGGAACAATCTGCTTTAACCCGTTAACACCCAGCTTAAGATTCTTAATAACGGCAACCAGATCCGCTACTATAGATGTTGCTGTTGGCATAGCGCCCGCTCCTGCACCATAGAACATGGTTTCTCCCACGGCTTGACCATACACATACACCGCATTGTACACACCATTCACGGAAGCAATCGGATGGCTGGCCCGAATCATTGTAGGCTGCACACTGATACTGAATTCATCTTCGTGACTTTCGGCGATACCCAGCAACTTCATCTCATAACCCAGTCTTTTGGCAAAAGCAATATCCTCCTTGCTCACTCCAGAGATGCCGCTGACACTGACATCACTCAGCTCAACATTGGTACGAAAGCCAAGTGTGCCGAGAATAGCCATCTTTCGTGCAGCATCCAATCCTTCGACGTCCGAGGTTGGATCAGATTCGGCATATCCCAGTTCCTGCGCTTCCTTCAAGACATCTAGATAGGATGCGCCTTCCTGGCTCATTTTGCTCAGTATGTAATTGGTAGTCCCGTTTACGATGCCCATAATCTTCACGATTTTATCAGAGGAAAAGCCTTCGATCAATGTACGGATAATCGGAATCCCTCCGGCTACACTAGCCTCATAAAAAACATCGCACTGTTTCTCCTGCGCCTTAGCCAGAATCTCGGAACCATGCAGTGCCATCAAATCCTTGTTAGCGGTCACGATATGCTTGCCGCGTTCCAGCGCCTCCAAAATATATTCCTTCGTTCCTGCAATCCCGCCCATCACTTCGACAATAACGTCAATCTCCGGGTCCCGGATAACCTCCCAAGGATCGTCTGTAATTATAGCAGCATCCACTTCGATATCACGGGCTTTCTCGGTATTCTTCACAGCAATGCGCTCAATAACAATCGGTGAACCCACCTGGCTGCTCAGATCCTCCTGATTCCCTTCTACGATACGGACTACGCCCGTACCTACTGTTCCCAGACCCAGTAACCCCACTTTGACCGGCTTCATTTGAATCCTCCTATAAGTTTTATGAAGCTATACTACCCTTGCCCGATAATTAAAGCACGTTTCACTCCCGGTATCGCCTTCAGGCTGTCCAGCATATCCCCGAGCTCTTCATTCAAATGCGATATCTCCACAGAGATAACCACATTGGCCCGTCCTTGGAGCGGAATACTCTGATGAATTGTCAGCACATTGGCACCATGAACTGCCACAGACCCCAGCACTTTGGACAGCATACCGGACTCGTGCTCCAGATCAATGGAGATCGTGACAATACGTTCGCGTTCGAGTTGATGGATCAGATGAATACCATCCTTGTATTTATAAAATGCGCTGCGGCTAAGCCCAACCTGTTCTACACCCTCATGTACCGTCTTGGCATCTCCCGCCTCAAGCAGCTGCTTGACCTGCATAGTCTTCAGCACAGCGTCAGGCAATATGTCCTCTCGGACCAAATAATAGCGTTCTTTCACGAACGTCCTCACCTCAAAGACTTTTGTGTTTATATAGTGGACATTATACGGGATGGCTGCTGTAGATTGCAACAACTTTTCACATATAACACCTAGCACCTGTTTCGGCAAGTTCAAAAAAACGCCGGCTCTACCTCCCTTTTTGGGGAAAGCACAGTCGGCGTTTGGTATTTATGCGTCTAGCCGCAGCTTAATAATAGCTGCTGTTCTCAACGAACTCGAATTCAAAATCAGCGATACGGACAATGGTTCCTTCCACAGCGCCCCGTTTGCGGAGTTCTGCATCCACACCCATGTGACGCAATGTACGGGCAAGCTTCAGTATGGCATCATGTGTACTGAGCTGCATCCGTTTCAGCATACGCTCAATCCGGGGGCTGCTGACGACAAAGGCATCATTGTCACGCGTAATGGTAAAGGAGTTATCCTCTTCTGCTTCCAGCTTGTAGACCTTCCGCTCTTTGGTCTCGGCCACTTCTTCCACAACCGGAGCCACAGGAATACTGTCGAGGATATCCGTTGCCCGGTAAAGAAGTTCCTGAACCCCTTGGCGGGTAAGGGAAGAAATCGGCATGATCTCCATATCCGGCCGGAGCTCTGATACCTTCTCGCGGAAAGCGATCAGATTAGCCTCCGATTCAGGCATATCCATCTTATTGGCCGCTACGATCTGCGGACGGTCAATAAGACTGGCATTATACTGTCTCAGCTCATCATTAATCTTCATCCAATCCTCGAAAGGATCGCGTCCTTCGGAACCGGACATATCCACAACATGAATGATGATCCGGGTGCGCTCAACATGACGCAGGAATTCATGTCCCAGACCTACACCTTCACTCGCGCCTTCAATGAGTCCCGGCAGATCGGCCATTACAAAGCTTCGGCCGTCGCCTACATCCACAACTCCCAGATTCGGAGTAATGGTTGTGAAGTGGTACGCTCCGATCTTAGGCTGCGCAGCGGAAACAACTGAAAGCAGAGTGGATTTACCCACACTCGGGAAGCCCACAAGCCCTACATCAGCCATAACCTTGAGTTCCATCACAATATAACGTTCCTGGCCTTCTTCACCATTCTCCGCCAGTTCAGGCGCTGTATTATTAGCTGTGGCAAACCGGGTATTTCCCCGTCCGCCTCGTCCCCCACGGGCAACCACGACCTGCTGCCCATGGCGTGTCATGTCGGCTATCACTTCCTGGGTGTCATCATCAATCAGTACGGTTCCTGGTGGAATGCGAACAATCATGTGCTCAGCGTTCGCTCCGTGCTGGCTTTTGTTACGTCCCTTAACCCCGCGCTCTGCTTTGAAATGGCGCTGATAACGGAAGTCCATCAGTGTACGCAAACCTTCATCCACCCGAAAAATAACGTCTCCCCCACGGCCGCCGTCACCCCCGGCCGGTCCGCCTTCCGGCACATATTTCTCCCGGCGGAAGGCCACAAGACCATCGCCGCCGTCGCCGCCTTTTACATAAATTTTAGCTTTATCTACGAACATTCATGTTCACCTTCCTTACATTTCCAGCGGCAGCCTCAGCTCCACATAGCTTTTGTCCCGTTCAGGCTGTTCCGCTTTGATAATTTTCCCTTGAACTATATTATAAATTTGCCCCTGCAGCAGCTCGGAATTGCCATGATCGCCGTCGCCTTCGAAAGAGATAAGAATGTCTCCTCCATCCTGTGTAAAACCAAGCCGGAGCTTCCTTGTGTCACCATGCAAGGCTAACCCACTGTACTGATAGGCCCTCACCGTTTGCATAATCACCTGCGTAAGCTCTTCTCCCATGTCCGCACTGAGCTTGTCCCCCAGCTGTAGTCCTTCTTCTACCTGAACTTCCAGCTCCAAGCTGCTTCTGAAGGTTCGGAAAGACTGCAGATAGAACACAAGCGAAGGAATACCGAGCTTAGCGATACGGCTGTCCAGTGCGATCCGTTCCTTTATTCTTCCCACACACTCCATGGATTTATCAGGCTTGCCGAGCTGGATATATCCGTAAAGCACCTGCAGATCATTCATCCAGTCATGACGATGATGATTGAGCGTCCGGTTCGCCGCCTGTTGTAGCGTCTTCTCCTGTATACGCAGTTCCTCTTCAAAGTGACGCCGGTAGTATACAGAACTGAAAGCAAGCACTGCGGCTATCCATATACCAAGCAGCAGACAAGTGAAAAGGGAGGTGTGCCAATACAAAAGTCCTAAAGGAAGCATTACGGATAACATGACTGCCCAGATCAACCATTTCCAGGATTTCATTCTTTCTCCCCGTCCCTCAGTTCGCAAAATTCATGCCCATTTAGCCGTTCTCTTCACTTGATAATTACCATTTTTCAGTATAACACAGGGTTTCTCAGCAATCACCAGCAATTCAAACTCAAATTCCAAAAGATACTCCTGAAAAAAAGCCCCCGGCACTCATGCCGGAGGCTTCTACTTGCAATTTGATTCCGAAAGCTTACGCTTCCAGTGCCGCTGCTACCGGAGCGACATCAACCGGGTACACGCTCACTTTTTTGCGATCGCGGCCCCAACGTTCGAACTTCACTACGCCATCAACCAAAGCGAACAGCGTATCATCTTTACCGATGCCTACGTTAGTGCCCGGGTGAATTTTGGTTCCGCGTTGACGAACCAGAATGTTGCCGCCGGTAACTGCTTGACCGTCAGCACGTTTCACGCCAAGACGCTTGGAGTGGGAATCACGTCCGTTTTTTGTGGAACCTACACCTTTTTTCGATGCGAAAAACTGAAGATCCAATTTCAACATGTTGGTCAACCTCCTTCTTTAAATAATAACTTGCTGTATCTTAATATACTTCCCGTATGATTCTGCGATATCACTGAGCATGACTACCATCGACTCCAGCAAGAGTTGTATCTTGGCGGAAGCTTCGGGATCATCCACCGGAACCAGAGTCCCGCTTAGAAATCCGTCGTCCATCGAAGTATCCAGAATAACACCCGTCAGCTTCTCAATCGAATTCACCGTTCCAAATGTAACTGTGGAAACACCGGCGCACACGATATCCCAGCCTTTCCTTGCGTATTCTGCATGCCCTTTAACGGCAAAACCGACAATCGCACCTTGAGCAGAAGCCCGAGTAATCCGTACGTTAATCATTAACGCACCTTCTTACGCCTGAATCTTCTCAATTGTTACTTTAGTGTACGGTTGACGATGACCTTGTTTCTTGTGGTAGTTCTTCTTCGGTTTGTATTTGTAAACTACAACCTTCTGACCCTTACCATGTTTCTCGACTTTAGCTGTTACAGACGCGCCGCTTACCAGCGGAGTTCCTGCAGTCAGACCACCATCGTTAGAAACAGCCAATACACGGTCAAACGTTACGCTTGCGCCGTCTTCAGCTTCCAGCTTCTCAATGAACAACACGTCGCCCTCTTGGACTTTGTATTGTTTACCGCCAGTTTCGATAATTGCATACATTGTACTTGCACCTCCTCATGTCTCAGACTCGCCTAGTCTAGGTGGCAGTTCCCAGGGGAAACGCACTTATGTACCCGATCGGAGCGGTTGCAGCATGTGTAGGATTAGAACAACCAAACACATACTTGAAGATAATAGCATACATAATCCATACAGTCAATGGTTCGAAAACTATAAATTGCTTGGCCCCTGGCAATCCCTGGCTCATTCCAGCCATGAACCAATCTTGCCTGTACCTCCACAGCATTGGCAAACCACCGGGGCAAAACCCGCAGAATCATGTCTCGCCTTCTTACGGGTCATCTCCAGCAGTCCCAAGTGCGTCCAGCCCAGAATATGCGTCTGTGTCCGGTCGCGGCTGATAACCCCCTCCAGCCGTTCCGTAACCATCCGCCGGTGCTCCTCGCGCTGCATATCAATAAAGTCAATAATGATGATGCCTCCCGTATCCCGTAAGCGAATCAGTCGTCCAATTTCTTCTGCCGCCAGGAGATTCGTACGTGTCACAGTCTCCTCGAGCGTAGATCCGCCAGTGTATTGCGCGGTATTGACATCTATTACGGTCAACGCCTCCGTCTCATCCCAGATCAGCGTTGCTCCACCCTCCAGCGTAATCTTCCTTTCGAAACTTTTGTGGAGCTGTTCCTGCACCCCGTAAGCCGTAAAGATGGACTCCTGCCCATGATAAAACCCCACAGGCTTGTACTTTCCAGGTGCCATGTCATTCAGAAAAGCCTCTGCTTCCCGGACGGCCTTGGCCGAATCAATCATCAGCTCATCACGTTGTGGGTTAAAGGCATCCCTAATAAAGCGCTGCACAATGCTGAGATCAGAGTGAAGAAGGGCCGGCGCCACAGTTTCCTGTGACCGGCGGATGATCATTTCCCACTGCGCCCGCAAAAAAGTAAGGTCGCCTTCAACGGCCTCCACCGGCTCATCCTCCGAAACGGTCCGCATGATAATCCCTTCTTCACGCCGGCGGAGCCGTTCACCCATCCCTTTCAGCCTCGAACGTTCCGATTCACGGCTGATTTTTTTGGATACACCAACATATTCTGCATAAGGCATATACACCATCCAGCGTCCCGGAAGTGTATAGTGGGTGGTGACGCGCGCACCTTTGCCGCCCCGCGGCTCTTTTCTCACCTGAACCACAATTTCCTGGCCGGGCTCCAGCAGCGTTTCAATGGAGGGCTTCACCTCCGGCTGCCTCTCCAGATGAGGATGCAGCACATCATCTACATATAAAAAGGCATTCTTCTTCTGTCCGATATCAACAAAAGCAGCCTGCATGCCTGGCAATACATTCATAACCCGGCCCTTGTAGTAGCTCCCGACCAGTCCTTGCTGCTGATCTCGTTCAGCCGCATATTCCACCAGGCTCCCATTATCCAGAAGAGCCATCCGGGTAACATGCTGCGTGCAGTGAACGATCATTTGTTTCATGGCTTCACCTCTGGTTTGAATCAATCTTTCACTGTCCATTACAGCTGGACGTTTCATGTTCACATTTACATTCCAAAATAAGAAGAGATCAATTTCTGCTCCGGCACAACGGCCACTATGGTCTTTTCTTCATTCATTACATAGATAAAATGATAATGGTTACGTTTAAATAGACGCAATATATCATCCAAAGGTTTCGCGGAAAAGGCAACTATCGGACGTACCGCGCTTCCCGACTGCCGGTAACGTTCATAAACCGCCTCCCTGTTCATCAAAAAAGAGACAAACCGGTACGGTAAATTGCGCTGATCCGTAAGGTTTGAATAAAGAAGAAACGCACCGATCATCAGGAGATTCAGGCGGAGTCCTCCGCCCGTACCCAGCGGCAGGATAGAGTACAATACCACCAGCACACTCGCCGCGATACTCACTCTGCCACACCATAGCAATGTGACATAATAGGGAAGCAGCAGACTAAGCGTCGCCTGAAATATTTTTCCGCCATCCAGAGGGAGTACCGGCAGCAGATTAAACAGGCCGATAATGGCATTGGCTTGTATGAAATAAGCCAGGAAGCCGCCGCTACCATATCCAGCCTGCTGGAGTCCATAGGCCATCAATATCAGCAACAGATTCTGCAAAGGTCCGGCAACCGCAATACCGATCTCCCGGGTCGCGTTAAGCCGTCCATGATCCTCCATAACCGCTACCCCTCCAAAAGGAAGCAGCTGTACGGATTTCACGTGTACCCCGCAGAGCAGCGCAGCACACACATGTCCCAATTCGTGGATGAATACAATGGTGAACAACGTCAACAGCTCCAGGAACTGTCCTGTGATCACAGAGAGCAGCATTATCAGCACGAACAGGGGATGCAGCGACAGTTCAATGCCTCTGATCCTAATCAAACGATACCACTTCAGCGGGATCAATATAAGTCTTGTCTTTCATAATTGCAAAAAAAAGCAGGGGTACAGTAGCATTCTCTTGTTCCTGAAGCCAGCCAATGGTATCTCCGCTCTGAACCCAATCATCCGCAGCCAGCTTCGTTCCGCTTAGATGCCCATATTCAGCCGTTACATCTCCGGTATGCCGTACCGTAATCCGGATTCCGCCCTCTGCTTCTTTGGCAACGGACAAAACGCGTCCTGTATCTACACTTTTCACCGTGAGTGAACTGTTAGAATTTACTGCTGGCATAATCTCTACACCCTTTAATGTTGCTGCAAAAGGACGGACAATGCTTCCCTCAAGCGGAGCATTCAGATCATGAGCAGCAGTCACTTTTTCGGCTGGAGGATTCTTATCACCAAAAATCGGAATAAACGCCGGTGCTCCGCTGAAATGCTCTTCATACCAAACCTCAGCGGCGGCAAAGTCCATCTCCCGGGTGAGAGTATCGGCAATAAACACCTGCGCTTTCAGCGCCCAGGGCTGTTGAACGTTAAAGATCCCCCAAATTGCACCAAATACAACGAGGCTCGCAATAGACCTCCGTATAAAGCCCGAAGTAAAACCCGGCTTGTCTCCCCCGCCTTCATCCACCCAGTTGTTACGCTGCTGCTTCCACATGGCCTCAGGATCGGGTTCAGGTATCTTGGAAAAATCATGTGAGGCTCCTTCTCCCCATTCCTTGAAGGTTGTTGTCTGGTCAGGTAATGTGAACAGCGGTGGTACAACTGCACCATGCGAAGTATCTTCTAGCTCCAGCAGGCTACGGATACGCTGCTTGCGGCGGCCTTTAATATCTAATTTCTGTTCCATGTCGATCCCTCCGGCGGGCTTGTTTACTTTCATTTTATGAAAGTCGCAGGCTGCTTTAGAACAAGCCCCGGCCGGACGGATAGAGAAATGGGATGAATGCTAGTTAGCTGGATACTCATGGTCGGCATTCCTGAGGAATGTTAGCCTACACCCTATGAAATTCTTAAGGTTCACAGCAAAAAAATCCCGCCGCAGACTATTCTGCAGACGGGATCTTTGCTGACTCTTGGTACTAATTTGGACTATGACTCTGCTTCAGCCCATACCGAAGAACTTCTTCAGCTTCTTGAAGGCACCCGGCTTCTGATCAAGCTGCATCAGTGGTACCGCATCACCCAGGATACGCCGGGCGATATTGCGGTAAGCGATTGCCGCTGCCGAATCAGGGTTCATTACCGTTGGCTCTCCGCTGTTCGCCGCCTTGATGACCAGTTCATCATCGGGAACAATACCGATCAAATCAATATTCAGCACCTGCAGAATATCCTCAATATCAAGCATATCCCCTGATTTCACAAGTCCCGGCCGAATCCGGTTAACCACCAGTTTCGGGGACTCTACATGGGATTGCTCCAAAAGGCCGATAATCCGGTCCGCATCCCGTACCGCTGCATGCTCCGGAGTAGTTACGACAATGGCCTTGTCTGCTCCGGCAATGGCATTACGGAACCCATGCTCGATTCCAGCAGGACAATCAATCAGGATGTATTCGTATTCCTTCTTGAGTTCAAGAATAATATCCTTCACCTGCTCAGGTGTAACCGAGGTCTTGTCTTTGGTCTGCGCTGCAGGCAGCATGTACAGTTCATCAAAACGCTTGTCCTTAACCAGCGCCTGGTTCAAGCGGCAGCGTCCTTCCGCTACATCCACAAGATCATAAATGATGCGGTTCTCCAGCCCCATAACCACATCCAGATTCCGAAGTCCAATGTCGGTATCGACCAGACATACTTTTTTGCCCTGCAATGCAAGCGCGGTGCCAATATTGGCCGTTGTGGTTGTTTTTCCAACTCCGCCTTTGCCCGAGGTTACGACAATCGCTTCTCCCATGGAGGCTACACCCCTTTAAACACATTTAAACCCTGACGTAATTTGACTATATTATGAATTTTGTCGATCTGCATAGCACCGCTCGATAAATAGGCAAATTCCATGCTGCTCTCACGGGTTCCCCATTCATCCGGCGGGCGGCTAATCACATCGGCAATCCGCAATTGTGTAGGTGACAGCAAAGATGCAGCAATAATTGCCTCCTGGTTGCCATCTACTCCGGCATGAGCCATTCCGCGGAGCGCTCCGAGAATATAAATATCACCCGTACAGGTAATCGACCCGCCGGGATTCACATCACCCAAAAACAGAAGATTTCCTTCATGATGCAGCACTTGGCCCGAGCGAAGCATTCCACTAATCAGAAACAGTGCATCACTGGCCTTCTCACCGGGTTCTTCCAACGCTTCAACAGAACGGATCAGCAGATTGCCCTGGCTCTTCAGAATGTCGAGAATGGCATCTTTATCTTCTTCAGTCACGGGACGGCTGCCCAGCTTAATGTCTACATGCACAATCGGTCCGGTCAATATATTCTGATGGCTGTGCTCCAGCTTATAGCGAAGTTCACTCAAGAGATCTTCAAAGGGACACTTGTCGTCTAGCAGGAATACCAGGCCATCCTTGATGCCCTTGATCCTTACATGCTTGGATTGTACTGTCATATGCCTGTCCCCCCATTCTCATTCATTCGTGCCGGGCCAGGCAAATTCCTTCTTTCCCATGTAAGAAAATGCAGTCCGGCTTCACGCCGCCTCTTCCTTGCGGGTCTCTTTCTTCAGCAGTTCAATCTGCCTCCGGAGAGGAACATACAGGAGCAGGGCGATAGCAAAATGAAATAACATGGTAGGCAGCATGTGATGCAGCAATGCCCAGTTATAAGGAACCTGGCCTAAATTAAATACGCTGTAAATGGCAAAAAGCACACTATCCTCAAGCAGGCTGCCCAGCAGCACCACCGTCATCATCAGCGGCAGCGGGGCGCGCGGAATCTGAAATATCAGGCCAATCAGATAAGCGGATAACCCCATTGCAAAAGAATGGGCACCGAGAATCCGGCCGTAAAAGACCACATCATGCAGCATCCCGAAGGATAAGCCCAGTATAAGCGCCGTATGGCGGTGATGGTATATCGTTACAAACAGGATCACAACAAAAACGAGATTGGGAATAATCCGCATCTCCCAGGCATCCGGAAGCAACCAGGGCATTATTGTGCCTTCAACAATAAATAATAGAAATAATAACAGAATTAATACGGATCTGCGCATCTTCACTATTCGGCACGCTCCTGCGTATAGACAACGAAGAGTTCCTTCCAGTCCTGGAATCCTGCCGCCGGCTTAATGATTGCAGTAGAAGTCAAGCCGTATTCTCCTACCTTAACACTCTCAACGGTTCCGATCGTCATTCCGCGCGGGTATATTCCTCCAATACCCGAAGATATGATGGTGTCCCCTTCGACTACCGGGTTTCCTACAGGAATTTTGTTCATGATCAGCATCCCGGACTGCTGGTCGTAGGATTCAATCATTCCAAAGGTTTTGTCTTCTTTGTTGAAGACCGTTGCGGCAATCGGCGGCTGGGAGTTCGGATCATTCACATCCATCATAGTCATCAGCTTCACCGTTGAAGTGAAATTGCTTACTTTGCTGATAACGCCAACCAGTCCCTCCACTGAGGTGACGGACATATTCGGCTTAATTCCATCCTTAGCACCAAGGTCAATAACCAGTGTGTTGTTGCTCGGCTCTGTCGTCAGGCTGACCACGTTAGCGATATGATATTCATAGTTATAGAGATTACTTTGTGCCTTTGTGAACTGAAGTTCTTTTTTATAATATTCATTCTTAGCCTTGATAAAATTATACTGCGCCTTATCCCTGGCGTATTGAGCAGCCAGAATTTTGAGCCGCTCATTCTCCTCAGCCAGGTCATGCAGATTCCCGATATCTTGGAACAAGCCCGCTACATATCCAGCGGGCTTGTAGAACAAATTCTGCACAAAACCAGTCGTATCTCTCAGAAAATTCTCCGGCCAGGACAAGGATTTTCTCGTCCCCAGACTGAACCCCATAACAACGATAAACATGACCAGTGTAATCAATAATATGAACAGACGTTTATTGTTAAACAGTTTAAACAGTTTCAACACCCTCTAACAAACGTATTTCTCCCATATTAGGGGTTGACGTCCACAAGCAAGTACCATTTAGCGCTTGGAGCGGAGGCTTGAGCTGCTGCGGCTCTTGAAGAGATGAATGTTCTCCAGGGCTTTGCCTGTTCCAATAACTACACAATCCAGCGGATTCTCAGCAACAATGACAGGCATACCGGTCTCGCGGGCCAGTAACTTATCCAGGTTCCGCAGCAGAGCGCCGCCGCCGGTAAGTACAATTCCCCGATCCATAATATCAGCAGCGAGTTCAGGAGGGCATTTCTCCAGTGTTACCTTTACAGCCTCGACAATAGCATTCACAGTATCTGACAACGCTTCGCAGATCTCATCCGAGGTAATGGTCAACGTCTTAGGCAGACCGGTCACGAGATCACGACCGCGGATCTCCATGGTTTCGGTCTTCTCCAGAGGCAGGGCAGAACCCACATCCATCTTGAGCTGCTCAGAGGTACGTTCCCCGATCATGAGATTATATTGGCGTTTGATGTATTGAATAATAGATTCATCCGCCTCGTCGCCGGCAACCCGCACAGACCGGCTGGTCACGATACCGCCAAGCGAGATGACAGCCACTTCAGTAGTTCCTCCGCCAATATCGACAACCATACTGCCTGTAGGCTCCCATACCGGCAGATCTGCACCAATGGCAGCCGCAAAAGGTTCCTCGATAATATAGGCCTCACGCGCACCTGCCTGCTTGGTAGCATCTTCAACAGCACGCTGCTCCACAGCTGTGATGCCGGATGGTACGCACACCATTACGTTCGGATGGCGCTGGAACATCGAGCGCTGTTTCTGCGCCTGGCGGATAAAATATTTGATCATAGTTGCCGTGGTATCAAAATCAGCAATTACTCCATCCTTCATTGGACGAATGGCACGGATATTTCCCGGCGTACGGCCGATCATTTTTTTGGCAGATTCACCAACGGCTTCAATAGTCTTAGTATCTGTATTAATAGCCACAACGGAAGGCTCTCTGACAACAATCCCCTTACCGCGTACATAGACAAGCGTATTCGCTGTCCCCAGGTCAATTCCTAAATCTTTCGTAAAACCACCTAACATGCTTGTATTCTCCTTTTCCTTGTATCTCTGGACAATTGTATTACATAAAGCCTTTTTCCTTCAAACTTACAAAACTGCTGTCTCCAATGATCAGGTGATCCAGCACATCGATCCCGACAATCTCCCCGGCCTGAAGCAATCTTGCGGTTAAGGAGATGTCTTCCGGACTAGGCGTAGGATCACCGCTCGGATGATTATGTGCGCATATGATAGCTGCGCTGCTGCATTTCATAGCTGCCCTGAACACCTCACGGGGATGCACAATAGAGGCGTTGAGGCTGCCCATGGATAATGTCTCCTGCGCAATAACATGATTTTTCGTATTCAGAAAGAGGCAGACAAAATGCTCCTTCTGCAGATAACGCAGCTGCTCGGTCAATATCTCTGCCGCATCCTGTGGAGAGCGGATAATGACCGGCTCGGTCAGCCGGGAATTCGCCATTCTTCTTCCCAGCTCTATGCCAGCTTTGAGTTGCACCGCCTTGGCAGGGCCGATGCCTTTGATATTCGTCAGTTCTTCAATGCTCAGGTCCGCCAGCCCGCGAAGACTGCCTGCCTGTCCCAGAATCCGCTGGGCAATATGAATAGCCGATTCTGCCCGCGTACCTGTACGCAGCAGGATGGCCAGCAGCTCTGCTTGACTTAGTGATTCTGCCCCATAATGCATCATGCGCTCTCGTGGTCGTTCTTCATGGGGGAGGTCCCGCAGCATTAATAATTGCGACTCCATCCCTATCCCTCTTTCCTAATCCGATCCTTGAAGGCCAAGCACGGAGATGCCAAAATCGGACAACATCTCACCAAGCAGGGACAGCGGCAATCCGACCACGTTAAAATAACAGCCTTCAATCCGTTCCACCAGGGTGGAGCCCAGCCCTTGAATCGCATAGGAGCCAGCCTTATCGGCAGGCTCTCCGGTCGCTATGTAAGCGGAGATTTCATCCATGCTCATCGCTCTCATCGTTACAGAGGTTACCCGGTGCCGGACTACAGTCTTCTCTTCAGGCAACCCTATGCAGGCTACTCCGGTATACACCTGGTGGGTCCGGCCCTGCAGCAGCTTAAGCATGGCTCTGCTGTCCTGCGGGTCCAACGGCTTGCCGAGCACTTGGCCGTCCAGTACCACGATTGTGTCACTGCCAACGATAACGGAAGCACGTTCACCCGCACAAGACAGGACTGCCTCCGCTTTGCGGAGCGCGAGACTGCGCACAATATCCTCAGGTACAAGACCTGGAGCCGTGCTCTCATCCGCATCGCTTGAGATCACCTCAAAGGGCAAGCCCAGCAGCGTTAGCAGCTCCCGGCGGCGCGGAGAACCGGAGGCAAGAATAATCAGTCGTGAGTTGTCATGCTCCACTGTAGTAACGTCCCTTCTGAAGTGAGCAGCGAATGCTACAGTCTCCGGTAGAGCCATAGGGCCGTAATAATTCCTGCAAGACTGAGCAGACACAATTTCAAATGAATAGTGATGTCGTAGGTTATGATGTCCAAATCGGCTTGCGGCGACCATTTGAGTACAGTCGAGGCTGTAAGAAAAGACAAAGCTTTTACAGGTTCCAGCAGTTTGGCGATCCACGCCCCGGCCAGCCAGCCCAGAATTAGAAATAACAGCAGTATTCCCACATTTTTCTTCTTCATCTAAGTCTTCCCTCGCCATTTTTTGACACCCTAATTATTATACGGTGAAACGGAGTTCAACACAAACGTAAAATCCGGTACGGAAATGATTACCACTCCCCCATAGGAATTCACAGCTGTATGCCAATCATTGGTACGTTATAGTACAGAGTGTATCAGCCGGGACCTTCGAAATAGACTACAGAGCATCGGCGGATCATTCAGCTCCCCACAATAACAGCAATCCCCCGCCCGGCTGGATGCCGGAATCGGGGGATTGCTGGTTCTAATTCATGAAAAGAAGCATTTAGGTCATGGCAGCCAGCAGGCTCTTCTGACCGGAGAGAAAACTCATCATGGCCTCCTGCACCTCCCACAACAAACCTTGAGCTTGGTTCTTATTATACTCGTTCAGCGCGGATATCCCCTGGCTCATAGATTTCTCCAGCCCGGCACAAAGCTTTTGCGCTTCAGCAGGCAGGCCCGGCTCCAATGCTTTGAACGCTTCGGTCCACTGCATATGAAGCGTACTGACCTCTGTACTGTCCGCAGTCTCTTCCTGCCCGCTTAGTTCGGCCGCGGAAAGCCTGCTGAGCTTACCCAACAGCTTTCCGCTGGCGGCGAAGTAGTTATTCACAGTCACCGCTTGCCCGGTGTAAACGGCTTCTGCCGCTGCAGGGAGTGAAATCTCCTTAACATATAGCTCAATACCCTGGTTCTTTAGCCCGCTGCTGAGGAGCTTAGCTTGCTCACGGTCCGGCGACATTCCGGCATATACCCGGTTACCGTCAGCCGGATCGACGCCGGCGGCAAGTCCTGCAGCCAGCAGTTCCTGACGGGCCTGCTCTGCTCCTGCCGGAGTGCTGAATACACCGTATTGCAGTAGATAATAAGTCTGCGCTGGAACCTGTACAGAAATGGGGGTCACTCCCGCAGTTTTGCTTATATCCTGCGGCAGAACAGCACTTGTATCCTTGCCTCCCTGCACAGCAGAGTCAACTCTTGGCGTGTGGGGACTGCCTGTAAGACTTCCGCCGCCAATAAAAGACAAGGCTGCATATCCAAGTAGAATGCCGATCCCCAAAGCTCCGGCTATGGATAGGGCTAGCTTCCACCAATAGGAGGGACGGCGGGTATGGTAGGAACCGCCAAAGTCACTCCTTAGGGCAGAAAGGTCACTATAGTGCTCCGTCTCCGTCACCCAGTCTGCAGCAGCATAATTGTATTCCCCCTGATTCACCTCAGGCTCCTGGGCCGGAACAAGAGTAAACTGCGGTTCCCGCTCCCATGAATCATGCGTATGCCCGGATGAAAAGAACTGTGTTTGGGGCTCATGGAAAGTCCCCATGCCATCCCGCTGCTCTATATCCGTGTAATCTCTCGCAGTACCCAGCCCGGCTCCTAATCTGCGCTCGTTTGAATCAGGTTTCTTGCTGTTATCCACTTCAAACTTGAACGTCATTCTTCCGTTACTCAAAGCACACACCTCACTATCGTCTATTCTATAAGGAAATATATGATAGACGGGAGATGGATATGCTATGTTGATATAATTACACCAGGCTTAGTACTTTGGCCTTAACATTCTTCATCTCATAGTGATTTAACAGCGTCCTATAAGCACGGTCAGCGATAAGGGAGCCAAGCTCGGGAGTCTGCAGCAGCTTGATTGCATGTTCGGCCATAGCAACAGTGGTACCGGCCAGCAATATATTCCGCCCGTGTTCACAGTGTAGTGCCTCCGCACCTCTAAGGCTGGTTACTACCGGAGTCCGGAGTGCCCAGGCTTCCAGAATCTTTTTCTGACTGTGGCTGCCTTCGCGCAAATACACCAACACTGCCTTGGACCGGCGTATGTATTCAGCAGCTTGCCTGGGTTCTTCAATGACCTTCACGGAAGAATCCGCTCTGGAGAGGGCCAGCACCTCGGGATGTACTCCGCTGCTTACAATATAGCATTGAACATCAGGTACCTCGGCCCGGATCAACGGGTAAATTTTCTTATGAAACAACATGACGGCGTTCTTGCCTTGAACAGTATGCATGTCCCAGTGAAGCATGATGCCGTTCTCTTTGCATACCGGATCGGTATATTGGTACTCCTGCAGATTCACAAATGGAGGTACAACGTGTACCTTGCCTGCATTGGCAAAAGACAGTGCCTTAAATGATAAGGCATCCCACTCGCTGGCGGCCAGCAGCAGACCGGTTTTGCTCATTAGCTTCCGCTCATCATGCCGGACCCGGGCCTCGTTTATTTTGCGGTAATGATGCCTGATCTTACGCTGGACAGTCCCTTCCCTTTCTACAGTCCTGCTTACGGTTCTTTGGGCATCCGTAACAATGACCGCACCGGGAAGCAAGGAAGAGATCAGGTCGATGAAGTTGCTGAGCAGACTGTGGGATATAAATATATGACTGTAGGCATGCTGGCTGCAGAGTTCCTTAATCTCCGTCCGCAGTTCTTTTCCTGCGTCATGGGAGGCTTGGGAACGGAGCCTGTTCAGCGGACGCAGCAGTGTTCTCCGGGGAGCAACGGCCTTCCCTACCCGGTGGAGGGTAAGCGCAGGACTAAAATTAGCAAAGCGCTCCCGGGCACCCGGGCAATACTCCAAAAGGTCGATATCAAATTTTTCCAAAAGGATCACAAGAAAACTTTCTGTCCGAAGCTCCGCTTCCTCACTGCATTGATTGTGGGCTGAAAGGAACAGCATTCTTTCTCTCATGGCTCTGTCTCCTTGATAATCTATGAAATACCTCAGTTGTCATGTGCAGATATTTGCGCAGAAAAAAAGCAAGCGGATGACATCCCGCCGCTTTTCATGAAACTTTAGATGTAGAACAATAGTACCGTATTCCCTTGCGAAATATTGTCGATTTATGGAATAAAAAAATCTTTTTTTGAAAAACGATACCATTTAGACCAAACTCAGCAGCTTCGCCCGTACACTTTCGGCCTCATAATTGGCAAGCATTGTCTGATAAGCCCGGTCCGCCAGCACTATTCCGCGTTCATGATTCTGAAGAAGCTGAACCACACTGTCTGCAAAGGTTATGGGATCATCAGCGATCATAATGTTCCGAGAATGCTCATAGAGCAATCCTTCTGCTCCCTTCGTCGTTGAGACGACGGGGGTCTTCAGCGCCCAGGCCTCCAGGATTTTCAGACGGGTGCCGCTTCCCTCCAGCAAAGGGGCAATAACAACCTGCGCCTTACGCACATAATCTGCAACACTGTCGACATACCCGGTGATCACAATCGAAGGATCATTTTCAGCCAATGCTGCGACCTCCGGGTGCACATCCCTGCCCACGATATACCACTTAATCCCCGGCACCTTCAATTTGATGAGCGGGTAAATCTCACGGTTGAAATACGTTGCTGCGTTAATATTCGGAAAGTAGTTCATATTACCCGGTAAAATAATCCACTGCTCTTTGGGCGTTTTCCCGTTAGCCAGATAGTCGCCCATACGGATAAAGTTGGGGATCACATGGACTTTATGCGAATTTCCGCGAGACAGTGATTTGAACGCCAGTCCATCCTGTTCCGACGTGGTCAGCAGCAGGTTCGTTTTATCCATCAGCTTAAGCTCATCACGCTTCGTCCATACAGCATTAAGAGAATAAAACAGTTTCGCTGCACCTTTCTTCCCGGCTGCCAGCTGTCCGGAGAGTCCACTCTCGAAATTGTGGGCATCCGTGGTGATTACAGCCTCAGGCAGCGCTTCGCGCACGATATCAATGCAGCTTCCAAGCAGGCTATGGGATATAAAAATATGACTATAGCTGTTCTCACGGCACAACTCCATAATCTTGCTGCGCATATCTACATCCACATGACTCATGTAGGAACTGTTGCGCCATTTATATAGGGAACGGAGCATAGCTTTACGATAATTCATTGTTCGTTCTACTTCGTGCATCGTAAGTCCCGGCGTTTCCGCCTTCTCCGCTGAAGACTTTGTGTTGCTGTAAGTAAGCAGATCCACATCATATTTAGCTAGTAAAATATTCAGTATATTTCCAGTTCTCAGCTTGCCGCCGCTGTCCTGGGGAAAAGGATTTTCTGCGGATATGAATAGCAATTTCTCCCTCATTGTTTTCGTCTCCTACTCTCCAATAGTCAAATATCTATCTACTTCGTGAAGTATTTAAGATATATTACCCCAAACTGCACCGTTTTTCTGTCGTTTCATGTATTTTCCAAAAATAATTTTCAAAAAATGGATTTCCGCACCAAAAAGCGCTCCTGCCCCGGCTGAGGGGAAGGAACGCTCAGAATATTGCTGTTATTCAGGTTACGAACTCCCAGGGGTTTCCCGGCTTCGCACCACTCGGTTTCTTCCTTGCTGTTTGGCTTGATACAACGCTGCATCGCTTAGTCTGTACAGTGTATTCAAAGGGACCCGCTCCCCCGAGTGGACCGTGATGATGCCGATGCTCACTGTGTAAGGTATCGGAATGTCATCAATCACCGCATCCAGCACACAGCGGCGCAGCTGTTCAGCGGTTTTTCCACTGGCTTCCTCATCCGAGCTATGCAGCAGTATAGCGAATTCCTCACCGCCGAATCTGCCGAACAGGTCGCTGTCGCCAAGCTGGCCCTGTATTTTGCGGGAAAAGTCCCTTAGCACCTTATCCCCGGTATCATGCCCGTAAGTATCATTCACATTTTTGAAATGATCAATATCAAGCAATAGAAAAGAAAAGGGGATATTCCCTTTGGCTGAATCGGCTATCTTGGAGCGGGCACGCTGAACAAATGATCTGCGGTTAAGAATTCCGGTCAGTTCATCGAAGGTGGCAGCCCTTTCCAGCTCCGCATAGGATTGTTCGCGGGACAGAAGCATGAATCCTGAAGTACCCAGGAACATCAGCAAATACATACCGATATAGTACAAGGTTTGGAGGAATTCAGGAGCAAAGGAGTCCCTAGCCGCTGGTAAATAGAATGTTAAGGCTGCCCGCCCCAGCAAAGTCAGAATCACCATTCCGTAAAGCAGGCCCATCATTTCCTGCAAAGGTGTTTTTTTGCCCTTTATGCCTAAGATGTAAGCTGGATACACTATAAACAACACCCCGGATAGCGTTGCCGAGGCGATGTGCAGCGGCTTCTCAGGATACAGAATATAAATAAGCAGCAGGGAAAGAGCGGACAATCCCGCCAGAGAAAAATAATAGGTTCTGACCCGGCCCGAATAGGCCCCCAGCAGTTTCAGGAGGGAAAAGGCTTCCACCGTACCTGCCGCCAAGCTCAGGAGGACATTAAGCGGAAGAGTATACCGGAGGCCAAGGAAATCCTCTAGCATCAGGAGCAGCACGATGACCAGTTGAAGAAGCTTTGCCGCCACAAACAGTCCGGTAGTTCTATCTTTTGACTGGCGTGAACGGTAAGCGATAACAAGAAGTACTGTAAAAAAATTGCCAAAAAATAGACAAACCAGCAGTGTCTTCAGATCCAGATGGACGCCTATCAAACTCACTCCTTGTTGGTGGAACCCTATGTATGCCGCTGTCCCGGCAATTCTAGCCGGACCGTACTACACAGTTTCGGCCTTGCTGCTTCGCCTGATACAACGCCTGGTCACTAAGCTTGTACAGCATGTTCAGGGAAGTCAGGGGACCCGGAAGAACGGTAACAATACCAATACTGACTGTGTATTCCCCGGGATATGTAAAGCTGGAGGCCCCCTCCTCAACCGCTTGCCTTAGCCGTTCAGCCTTGCGGCTGCTGTCTTCTTCATCAAGTCCGCAGAGTAAAATTGCAAATTCTTCTCCGCCCACTCTGCCGAACAGATCCAAGGTTTTCAGATTGCTCTGGATGGTGAACACGAAATCCTGCAGGACTGCATCGCCAACGTCATGGCCCCTTGAATCATTCACTCTTTTAAAATGATCAAGATCCAGCAGCAGCAGAGAGTACAATTCCTGTTTTTTTACTGCCTGGGCCAGTTTCTGTTCCGCTTCCTGCATAAAAGTCCTGCGTCCCAGGATACCGGTAAGCCCGTCATAGGTGGCCATTCTTTTTAACTTCTCATAAGTGTGTTCATTGGATAAAAGGATAAAAGCTGACGAACCGACGATCAGCAAAAAGAACATGCCCAGAAAATATAAAAACTGCGGCAGGTTTGACGAGAGTGCCTCCATACCGGGTTCCAGAAACAGGGCAGTCATCGACCGGATCAGCATCACCGCAGCAAACAGGTAAAAAATGAAGCCCAGCAGTCCCTGCAGAGGCGAGCCTTTTCGATTCTTCATCAAACGGAAGGCAGGATAAACCATGAACAGTACCGCCCACAGCGACGCGGTGGCTACCCGTATATTCGGTCTGTTATAGAACAGGGCAACCATCCCGTAGCTGATCACACTGCAAACGGAAATTGTCCAATAATACAGCTTAGCTTTGCGTCCTAACAGCCCCGTCATCAAAAGAAGAGCAGCAATCTCCAACCCTCCCCCGACAAGAATTAGAGCGTTGCTAAGAGGTATTGCTAGATAATGAGGCATCACATTCCATAACAGGAACGAGGACCAATAGGCCACTTGGAGCCATTTCGCAGCTATAAACAGGGTGGAGGCCCGGTCTCTGGACGAATGAAGACGGTAAAAGCTTGTAAGCAAGGCCGTAAACAGATTCCCAAAAATAAATAGATATAACAGTGTTCGGATATCAAGCTGTACAGCCATAAGTCACACCACCATGTGCGGGGGAATAGATAAATGCTTGTCCCATTACAAGCAGAAACGGTATAGCCATCCCTTTAGTATAAAGAGCGGTATCCGTTTCTGCGTAAAATGTGCAAATATTAGATTGTAGGCTTCAGGCTCAGTGTTTCTTCAGTTCCTCTGCCAGTGCATACCCAACCTTCCAAATGTCTCCCGCTCCCATTGTAATCACGAGATCCCCTGGAGCAATCCGGCCCTGCAAGTCAGCCAATACAGCCTCCTTGGTCGGCAGATGTCTTGCGTTGGCATTGCTGTTCTGTACAATTAATTCCACCAGTTTGGCAGAACTGACCCCTTCGATCTGCTTCTCTCCGGCCGGTGAGTAAATGTCAGTGAGAATCACTTCATCGGCTTCACTGAAAGCACGGCTGAAGGCATCCAGCAGGAAAAAGGTCCGTGTATATCGCTGCGGCTGGAATACGGCAATAATCCGTTTGCCTGTTGCCTTGGCTGCGCTGATCGTTGCCTGAATTTCCGTAGGATGATGCGCATAATCATCGATGACAAGAATATCATTAATCTCCCCGAGCACTTGAAACCGGCGTTTAGCGCCATGGAATTTCACGATGGACTCTGCGATCGCCTGGAAAGAAATTCCGGCTTTCAGACAGGCAATCACTGCTGCCATGGAGTTGTACAGATTGTATTTTCCGGGAATGGACAGCTCAATGCGTCCCAGTACCGTACTGCCAAAATTCATGGTATAGGCCACCTGCCGGTCACCTAAAACGATATCCGTCGCAATGTAATCTGCGACACTCGAATGAATGCCGTAGGTGATAACACTGCCTTTGACCTCAGGCAACAGCGAGGTAGCTGTTTCATCATCCGCACATACAATTGCCGTACCGTCCTCACGCATCTGATTCATAAATTGAACGTAAGCAGCCTTCAACCGGCCGAAATCGCCCCCGTAATTCTCCAGATGATCCGCTTCAATGTTCGTTACGATTCCCAGCCAAGGATGGTACTGCAGGAAGGAGCCGTCGCTCTCATCCGCTTCGGCCACGACGTACTCCCCTTGTCCGGCCTTGGCATTCGTGCCGACATTCATAATTTCCCCACCGATAATATAAGTAGGGTCCACTCCGCAATCTTCCATAATCAGCGCGATCATGGAAGAGGTTGTGGTTTTGCCATGCGCACCGGCAATGGCTACGCCCTTGCGTTCATTCAGCAGCCGGGCCAGCATTTGCGAGCGGTGCAGGATCGGAATCTTGAGCCGTTCCGCTTCTACCCATTCCACATTATCACTTGAGAGGGCCGTGGAGTATACGACAAGGTCTGCACCTTTTACCTGCTCTGCCGTATGTCCAATATACACTTTGGCGCCTTTAGCTATTAATTTATCGGTCAGTTCCTGAGCCGCCACGTCGGAGCCCGTTACCGTATATCCCATCTCCAGCATTACCCGGGCAATAGCGCTCATACCATAGCCGCCGATCCCTATAAAATGCACACGTTCAGTAGTATCCAACAGTTCGTCACCAGCCTTTTTCAGAATTGGGTTGCCGTAAAAGCGTACTGCGCACATCAGAAATCAAATACAGCGTTCCGGAGACGACTGCAAGGTCTTTCTCCGCTGTGATCGACTGCAGAAGCTGCAGCGCCCTACCCCAATCATGTTCTACTATAATTACCAAATTTTCTTTGGCATATTTCTCCCGCAGACGTTCTGCGATAGCCTGCAGATCTTCCGCGTCCATTTTCTTCCGGAAATCCGGTTCGGTCAGGATGAGCGTATCCACTATAGGCAGTATATGCTTGAAGTATGACTCATGATGCTTATTTGCCAGCATCCCCATGAGCAAATTTAATTGATTGTACTTATAAAACTGCGGCAAGCTTTTGGCCAGACTCTCCGCACCTTCGGGGTTATGCGCCCCATCCAGCACGATCCGCGGCGAAGAATACACTTCCTCCAGTCTTCCTGCCCAAAAGGTGCTGCGGAAGCCTTGCTGCACATCCTCGTCTTCCAGCATAAAAGCCATATATTGACGCAAGACCTCCAGCGCCATCATCGCTCCGGCTGCATTACTGAGCTGGTGCTCGCCCTTCATTGCGATGTCAAGCTCCAGTGAACGGAAAGGACCCTTGAAGGTGAAGGACTGCAAGCCCTCCTTGACTGTAGCGTTGCTGTAGCTGAAATCATCTCCGGCAAGGTAGAGTGTGGACTTGGTCGCGGCAGCTTTTGCCTTGAGCACTGCGATTGCCTCCGGCTGGCTAACACAGCTGACGGCAGGAACACCCGGTTTGATAATCCCGGCTTTTTCACCCGCAATCTCTTCTACAGTCTCTCCCAGAACATCAGTGTGATCGTGGCCGACATTTGTAATGATGGACACAATCGGGGTTACAATATTCGTTACATCCAGCCTTCCCCCAAGACCAGTCTCCCATACGACAACATCGGGATAGCAGACTTCCGCATAATAGAGAATGGCCAGAGCGGTGGCCACTTCGAACATTGTGGGTGAGCCCAGCTCAGTCTGTGCAATCTTTTCGACCAGCGGATGAAGTTTGTTCGCAAGCTCTGCCAGCACCTCTTCAGGAATATCCGTTCCATTGTACTGAAAACGGTTCGTGAATTTGGTGATGTAAGGAGACGTGAAGGTTCCAACGCTGTACCCGCTGTTCATGAGCACACTGGTCAAAAATGCACAGGTCGATCCTTTGCCGTTTGTACCCGCCACATGAATGAATTTCAGCTTGCGCTGGGGTTGGCCCAGCAGCTCCATCAGGCGTTCAATCCGTTCCAGACCCGGACGGATGCCGAAAGGAATCAGGCCGTTAATCCAATCCACTGCTTCTGTATAAGAACTTAAGGGAGCGGTCCCGCCGCTCCCGATCCACTCATCCATAGTCGCTTATCCTCTCAGCTCTGCGATGCGGGCCAGCACTTTTTCACGTTTGGCAGAGTAATCTGCCTGCTTCGCCCGTTCCTCTTCGATGACTTTAGCCGGCGCTTTGGCGACAAAGCCCTGATTGCCGAGCTTTTTCTCCACGCGCTCTACTTCGCTGTTTAGTAGTTGCACTTCTTTTTCCAGACGGGTAATTTCTTGTTCGATGTCAATTAGACCTGCAAGCGGCAACAGCAGCTCTGCTCCAGTAATCACAGCGGACATAACCTTATCCGGTGTTTGCGGATTGAGGCCTGCCTCGAAGGAAGATGTGTTGCAGAAACGCCCAATGTAGTTATCGTTGCGGGCGATAATGCTTAGTGTTTCTTCGCTCGCTGCTTTGATGATCAGCTCTACCTTTTTGCTCATCGGAACGTTGACTTCAGCACGGACATTACGAACCGCGCGGATCACATCCATCAGCAGGTTCATTTCCGCCACAGCCTGCGGCTGCTCCAATGCAGCTTCGTACTTCGGCCATTCGGCCAGCGTAATGGTATCCCCTTCATGCGGCAGATGTTGCCAGATTTCCTCGGTGATGAACGGCATGAACGGATGAATCAGACGCAGCGTACAGTCAAGCACATAGGCAAGCACCGATTGGGTCTTAGCCTTGGCCGCAGCATCCTCACCATACAGCGTAAGCTTGGAGAACTCAATGTACCAGTCGCACAGGTCATCCCAGATGAAGTTGTACAGGAGACGGCCGGTCTCGCCATACTCGTATGCGTCAATTAGACGCGTAATATCACGAGAAGTTTCGTTCAAACGATGTAAAATCCAGCGGTCTGCTGTCGAAAGCTCACCCGTAATGTCAATATCTGCAAAGCTTACACCCTCCAGATTCATAAGCGCAAAGCGCGAGGCATTCCATATTTTATTAGCAAAGTTACGGGCCTGTTCGACCTTCTCAATGCGGAAACGAAGATCCTGGCCAGCCGTGATACCTGTGGAAATCATATAGCGCATGGCATCCGCGCCATATTGTTCAATAACATCCAGCGGATCAATACCGTTACCGAGCGACTTGGACATTTTGCGTCCTTCTGCATCTCGTACCAGACCATGTATCAGCACATCGGAGAACGGCTTCTTCCCTGTAAATTCAAGCGCGCTGAAGATCATCCGGGCTACCCAGAAATAGATAATATCGTAACCGGTAACCAGCACATTGTTCGGAAAATAACGCTGATAGTCGCTGCTGCTCTCATCCGGCCAGCCCATTGTGGCAAACGGCCACAGATTGGAGCTGAACCAGGTGTCAAGAACGTCCTCATCCTGCTTCAAGTCATCAAGTCCGCTGATTTCGCGGGCTTCCTCTTCGGTATCTGCTACAAATACTTCACCTGTAGACTCGGAGTACCATGCCGGAATGCGGTGTCCCCACCACAGCTGGCGTGAAATACACCAGTCACGCACATTTTCAATCCAGTTCAAATAGGTTTTCTCAAAACGCTCCGGAACGAAGTTAACTCCAGACCCATCCTTCTGTGCGGCGATGGCTGCCTCCGCCAGCGGCTTCATCTTTACAAACCACTGGGTGGACAGATAAGGCTCAACTACGGCTCCTGAACGTTCACTGTGTCCAACCTGGTGCACATGGTCTTCAATAGACACCAGAACGCCCTGTTCCTTGAGATCCGCTACGATCGCCTTGCGGCATTCACTACGGTCCAGGCCCTGGTAAGGGCCGGCTTCTTCGTTCATCGTTCCGCTCTCATCCATCACATTGATCTGCGGCAGATTGTGGCGCAGACCCACCTCGTAATCGTTCGGGTCATGAGCCGGGGTGATCTTCACAGCCCCGCTGCCGAATTCCTTATCAACATAATCATCAGCAATAATTGGGATCTCTCGGCCAATGATCGGCAGAATCAGGGTTTTGCCAATAAGATCTTTATAACGTTCATCCTTAGGATGTACCGCTACTGCTGTATCGCCAAGCATGGTCTCCGGACGTGTGGTTGCTACTGTAATGAAGCCTGTGCCGTCTTTAAGCGGGTAACGAAGGTGATACAGATGTCCGTTAACTTCCTTATATTCCACTTCGATATCGGACAAAGCCGTACGTGCAGCCGGGTCCCAGTTAATAATCCGTTTCCCGCGGTAAATCAGGCCTTTGCGGTAGAGCTCGACAAATACCTGGCGTACCCCGCTGGACATCCCTTCATCCAGGGTGAACCGCTCGCGGGAATAGTCGAGAGACAGGCCCATTTTGGCCCATTGTTCATGAATGGTCTCAGCGTACTGGTCCTTCCAGGCCCATACCTGCTCCAGGAATTTCTCACGTCCCAGGTCATGCCGGGAAACGCCCTGCTGGCGCAGCTTCTGCTCCACCTTCGTCTGGGTCGCGATACCTGCATGGTCTGTTCCCGGCAGCCACAGCGTATCGAAGCCCTGCATCCGCTTCGTGCGGATCAGAATATCCTGCAGCGTGAAATCGAGCGCATGTCCGATATGCAGCATTCCCGTCACGTTCGGCGGGGGAATAACAATACTGTAAGCCTCTGCATCCGGACGTTTACCGGCTTCAAAGAAGCCATGCTCCATCCAGTAAGCATACCATTTCTGCTCTGCTGCCTTCGGATCGTATGTGGTCGGCATATCGCTTTGTTTGCTGCTTGGCGCCTGTGGCTGTTCCGCATCCTGCAAATCAGTCAGCTCAGCCGTTCTGTTCTTGTGATCAGCCATAGTTGAACCCTCCATTTGAATAACAAGTTATAAACACAAAAAGACCCTTCGTCTCAAAGGACGAAAGGTCATTCTTTCGCGGTACCACCTTTGTTTCGCACTATACAAAAATAAACCTTCGCCCCCGGTTCCTCACGGTTCCAAAAGCTTAGCGCGACACTCATGCAGATAACGGCTGCGTCCGGCCACATCCTACCCTGTGCATCACATCTGCGCAACAGGCTTAGAAGGGCGACTCCGGGGCGACTTCGGGGGCTGCATCCTGCGGAAATTCACAGCAACTACAAATTCCGCTCTCTGAAGGGCTAACCGCCTACTCTTCCCGTTCCCAGTCTTTTGCTTTTACTTAATCCCATAATACATTCAGTACTATTCCTAGTCAACCAGCATATGCACAAACTGCGGTTCTTATACTATACTCCGTCCCACAAGCAGAAACGGATTCGCCGTCCTTAAAAGGACGGTATCCGTTTCTGCGAGAAAGATAAGGATAATTTATAGCATGAAACATATAAATTCTTATCTTTTGCAAAAATCCCGGCCTTGCCCGGCCGGGATTCTTACTGAAGTAATCTCAGGGGATGTACAAAACCTGACCTTCCTCTACGTTCTGTCCGGAGAGTCGGTTGTACATCACCAGTTCCCTTGTACTTAGCTGATATTTCTCTGCAATGGTGTCCAGTGTTTCTTCCCGCTGGACAATGCACAGCCGGACTTTGCGGAACAAGTCTGCGCTGCCCCGGCCCCCGATGAACCGGCTTTTCCACTCTGTATCATTACCGGTATCCGGTACTGCTGCCGGTCGGGCCGGCTCCTGGATATGCTGCTCCTCCTGTTCCTTCCGGGCCCGGCTGGAGCTAAGAAGAGAAGAGAAGGTAAGCTGCTCCCGTTCTTCTTCTTTCGGTTCTTTTTTGCTGCCAAGACCAATCTTCAGGTCAGGTTTCTCCTCGGATACAGGCCCTACATCAGGCGATGCAAAAGCCTCATTGTTCTCATTCTCCTGCTGCTGTTCTGCTGTAGCTTCAGCTTCATCCGGCAAGCTTGCCGCTTTTTCCACAGCTTCCGCGAGGTGTGAAGGCTCTTCCTGATACACTGAATGGATCTCTAAAGCCGGCTCACCCGTCTTTGCCTCCAGGACATCATAACCAGTATTAGCATCGAGACTGTGGGTCCGGGCTTTAGCCTCCTTGTCCTTTGACTGCGGCTCGGCTACTGCGGCGGGCTGGATGTATCCCGCTTCTGCCGGAAGCTCCGAATTCGGCACAGGAGCCGAAGCCCCGGCATCGGCAGCGTTGCCATGCCCGTTTCCTTGAACATGTGCCGTAATGTCAGTTGCTCCTTCTCCATAGGTCCAGAGCGAATTCTCATAGAGTGCATCATTCTCATGCTCAAACTTGTCAGCAGGAGCTACCTCTAACCGCTCCTCATCTTCAGCAGAATAAGCTACTGTATATTCCTCCTGCTGCCAGGCTGGCTGCGTATCGCCGCTCCCGATTCCGCGCAAGGATAGTACGCCTGTAATATTGACTGTACGCATCGTAAGCAGATCAATATCAAAATTCTCGATCTCCACCCCTATGTCTTCAAGCGAGCTGACCCGTGTCAGCGGAACTGTGATTTCTACGGGAATCGCATGCTCCAAACGCTGGGTCCGGTCATCTTCTCCCCGGTAGAGTCCGGTAAGCAGCAATTGACCATACAGCTCGGCACGGTCCTCCCGCTGAATTACCTGGATGTCCGGGATCAGCTCAACCTCTTCCAGCTCAGCGATTCCCGGAAGTTCTGCAGGCAGATGAATGCGTTCATAAATATCAAACCGCAAGCCGTGGGACTGGTCAAACACGGGAAATGTCCTCCTTCTTGGCATAATCTAACCCTGAGACAAGCCCAGAGCATAAGCCCAAAATGTTACTCCCCTCATGTATATGCTTAAATCCGTAAGGCATGACAACTTTGGACGCAGCATATGCCAGGGAATGCCTCTACTCCTTGAGAACCATTTGGGCATCTGGAATGCAATAATCCTGCGGGAGCCCCTCACGCAAAGCATGAGCCAGCGGACGGTAAGAGATCATATGTTCCAAACTATCCGCAGGATGAAATGCCTGAGGTAATCGATTATGTTCCTCACCTTTATTGATCTTTCCGGGAGCGGGATAACAGCTCTGCCCCTGCAGCATCGACAGCGCTTCATGGTACGCCTTCAGTGTCCCCGCCGCCATACCATCCAGTGTACGGTTATGCTCAGCCCAGTGGCGGGCCTGCTTCCCGGTCCGCAGCCGCAGTTCATCGTCCTGAAGCAACTGCTCAAGCTGTCCCGCCAGTGCCGTGGAATCCTCTGCCGGTACAACAAATCCCGTCACTCCATGCTGCACCATTTCCGGCATCCCCGCCGCTGCGGCTACAACCGGCGCAATTCCGGCAAGCTGCGCCTCCGTCACTGAAAAGGGCTGTGTGTCCTGCAGGCTGGGCTGCACATAAATATCGGCGGCGGTCAGCGCAGCTGGAATATTGTCTATTTTTCCGGTGAAAAATACCCGCCCCTGCATGCCCAGTTCCAGGACTTGCGACTGCAATTCTTCTGTAAGGCTGCCAATTCCGGCAATTGCACATACCCAGTCCTGACGGCTGTGCTGCAGAATTCCCAGAGCCGCAATCAGCACATGTACTCCTTTGATATATTCCAGGCGTCCGGCGTACATAATTACTTTGAGTCCGTCTCCGAACTTAAGCGGGGCCGGGAGCGCCGCCTTCGCGTCGTACTGCTTCACATCCATGCCATACGGCAGTGTATGAATGGGTGCCCCACCCGCATCCTGCTGGTTCACCAGCCTCCCGATCCAGTCCGAAGAAACTAGAATAAGGTCAGAGGACCGGACTCCCATTCCCTCGAGCCGGCGAAAATAACGCCAGATCGCCCGTTTTTCATACTCTTTTCGGGTAAGCGCTGGTTCGAGGCCCTTATATTCAAAATAGGATTCATACGCCAGCGCTCCGTGAAAGCTCGAGACCAGAGGTTTACGCACCTTCATAATCCGCCGGAGAGCATAGGCAGAAATAGGGTCCTGCGCATGGATCACATCATACTTCTCCAGGCCCAGAACCGCTGCCCCGCCTTCAAAGACGTAACGGCCCAGCTCAAAGCTGAAGATACCATGCTCCAGATGCAGATGGGGAAACTGGTCCTTATCGAGCTGTGGGAGCAGCGCGTTATAGAGAGTTTTTTTGTCAAAGGAAATTCCCTGGTCCAGCAGATACAGGGTATGATCTTCCGCACGGCTTCCCATCAGCGTAACCTCATGTCCATATTCATTCAGCTTGTCAGCCAGCTGCTTCATGTATGTCCAAATCCCGCCCATATTCGTAAGCCCCCAATAGGTGACCAGCAGTATCTTCATCCGCTTCTCTCCCCGGTTCCAAAAATAAAACGAACAAAATATTATATGAACTTCCCCCATGCCGGGACATGGACAAATGGCGAATTTTCTAAAATAACTTTTAATCACAACCCGAAATTTTCGGGTATAATCGGAATAACTCCTGAAAGGAAATCAACGTTATGTCCAAAGCAAGGGTATTTGACCTTTTTCTGTTTTTTGCCTCTGTGGCCATAGCTTTCGGCGCGAGGCACGCTATAGTGCTAGACCATACATATCTCAAAGCTCTGATCTTATATTGGGCTTTTTCAAGTATTTATTATCAACTGCGCATTGTGACCCGAAGCGGCAATTCGAATATAGATTACGCGATCAGCTACACCTCCTCTTTCGGGATTTTCGCAGGGCCTCTGGGCACATTTCTGTTCGAGGTACTATACCGGTTCACGGTGTTTTTCTATAAAAAGAAGACCAAAACCGCGGACCCCGGAGAATTTCTGGATACCTTTTACAATATCGGTTCCTTTACGATTGGCGGTTCGGCGGGGTACTACCTGTACACTCTGCTCCATCCTTATGCAGCACATACACCACTGGGCTACTGGCTGCTGTTTCTTCTGGTAGTCTGTGTGACGACATTCGTGTCCTCGGGTTTCCTGACGCTTACCTTTGCGCTCTCAGGTGATATCACCACCCGCAAAGAAGCTATGGACCTGCTGCTGCGGGGCAGAAATCTGCTGGACTTCAGCAAGGTGACTTTGACGAATGCCTTGCTGCTGCGGCTGCTGCAGATGGAGAAATGGGAGATGCTGATTGCGCTCTTCCTGCTGAACTATGTCGTGAGTATCTCCTTCTATTCCAAATCACAAAGCGCCCAGCATAAATTTGAACGGGACAAGTTCGAGCAGATGGCCTACCGGGACTTTTTGACCGGAACGTTCAACCGCGCCCATATGGATAAGATGATGAAGGAGCTGAACCACAGCAGTGAGTGCATCGGTATCGTGGTGGCGGACATCGACCGGTTCAAAAAAATCAACGATACCTATAACCACGCCGTCGGCGACCGGGTGATCATCCACTTTGCCAATACGCTAAAGTCGCACATGCAGGAAGAGGACATTCTGTTCCGCAGCGGCGGCGAGGAATTCACCATGTTCCTGAGACACAAATCCTTTGAGGACTGCCACGCGCAGATTCAGGGGATTCTGGACACGATTGCCGGACACAGCGTTACTGCCGAGTATGAGGACCAGCGGATCAATGTTGTGTATTCTGCTTCTTTTGGCCTGTATTATTACAAGGCGGAAACGGGACAGCGGACCTCAATGGAGAAAGGGTATGTGTATGCCGACCAGCTGTTGCTGGAATCCAAGAAGCTTGGCCGTAACCGGCTATCGTTCAAAAATGAGCTGGAAGCCTGAGCGGGCAGAGGCCCTGTTCTAGCTGCACTGTCTTTTTCAGGGACGGTACCTTATATACGTAAAACGGCTGCGCCGTCCTTCACTGGACAGCGCAGCCGTTTTGAGGTTCGAGGTTTATGAAGTTGTCGCCTCACCTGCTTCCCCTAAAGCTCGGCAGCATTAAAGGTATCTCCGTCCTCAAGGGTCCCTGAACGGAAGCCTTTGTAGAACCAGCGCTTCCGCTGCTCTGAAGTGCCGTGGGTGAAGCTGTCGGGCACCGCATAACCTTGAGCCTGTTTCTGAATCGTATCATCGCCGACCGCACTCGCTGCCGTCAATGCTTCATCCAGATCGCCCTCTTCCAGAAGATTCATCCCTTGGGCATGTTTGGCCCAAACGCCGGCCAGATAATCGGCCTGAAGCTCAAAACGAACCTGGTATTTGTTATATTCCTTCTCACTCATGCTCTGACGGACCGAATCCAGTTTCTCCGTAGTGCCGAGCAGCGTCTGTACGTGGTGTCCCACTTCGTGGGCAATCACATAGGCCATAGCGAAATCCCCCGGCGCCTGGAAGCGCTGCTGAAGCTCGTCATAAAAGCTAAGGTCGATGTACAGCTTGGCATCACCCGGACAATAGAACGGCCCCACCGCCGACGTTGCCGTGCCACAGGCCGAATCTACACTGCCGGTATAAAGTACGAGCGTCGGGTCCTGATAAGTCTTCCCCTCTTCCTGGAAAACCCCGGACCACACTTCCTCCGTATCCGCCAGTACAACGGATACAAAGTCGGCCAATTCCTTTTCCTGAGCCGTCTGTTCGTAAGGTGCCGAAGTATTCGTGCTGCCGGATGTCAGACCTCCAAGAATATCTCCGACATTCCCTCCGCTGAGGAGCGTTACAATCACAACAATAATGATGCCTCCGATTCCGCCGCCGATCATCTTTCCCCCGCCGCCCATTCCCCGGCGGTCCTCCACATTCGAGCTGCCTCTTCTACCCTGCCATTTCATGGTGTAGCCCCCCGTCATATAAACACTGTCTAATCACGCAGCAGAATCTTATTTCTACTAGTGTTATATACCCAAAATCCGTTTGCCTGCTTTACTTCACAGTATCCAGTTTCTTACATGCTATTGACTTTGTCTACCATTCAGGTTGGACACAATTATGGTCCGGTATTTCAGGGTTTCACCAACAAAGACTGGCGGGAATATACTTAAAAAATTAGAAAGGAGGCTGTTTGCATGACAAGTGCTGATCCTGTATATCGAATTTTGAAAGGATTTGAACAAAAGCAAGAGGCGGCATACCCGCATGCCGGTAGTGTGGAGGACCCCAGGGATTTCAGAACGGTGATGAAGCATATCTATGAAGCCGGCTATATCGATGCGGGCAAACTGACTCAAGCGGGTCAAGGCTATATTCAGGCGTATGAGCGCCGGCTTAACATCTGATCGGCGAGACACGCAGCAGGATCCCGGCATAAGCAGCCGCTACTATCGGGAATCCGCTTCAGAATGTCATACGTCAACAGAATGTCATACGTCGAACAAGAGCCCCCCAAGGCTGTGCCGGAGCGCAGCCTTGGGGGGCTCTTGACTTCAGTAAACGGGTTAGCGCGATGAGCAGGCTCACGGGAACAGTATGAGCCCGGACCTTATAAACCACTCATCATCAGGGCATTCAAACCTGCAGATCTGCTCCCAGCTGTTCACGCAAGAGCAGCATATCCTCAGGCCATGGATCGGACACTTCAAGCTGTTCTTTGGTCCATGGATGATTGAACGCAAGTATTTCACCATGCAGTGCCTGTCTTCCGATACCGCTGGAATGAGGAAGCCGATCTGTATTCCAGGCCGGACCGCCGTACAGCACATCTCCGAACAGCGGATGGCCCATGTGACTTAGATGGACACGGATCTGATGCGTCCGCCCGGTTTCAAGCTGCACCTTAAGCACGGTACCGCCCTGCAGAATCTCCCGGCCAATGATCCGCGTCACCGCATCCTGCCCGCCCGGAGAGACCCGACGGCGTGCCGCATGATGACGGTCGCGGCCAATCGGGGCATCAATTACCTTCAGCCCGGGCGGCACAACGCCTTGCACGATCGCGGCATACAGCCGCGAGACGGATTTGGCACGCATATCCTCGTCAAGCACAAGCTGTGCATACTCATTCTTCGCATACAGCACTGGACCTGTTGTGTCCTTGTCCAGACGGTGAATATGGCGTACGGCGACTCCCCCGCCTGAAGCCGCATAATGGGCGGCAACCCCATGATCCAGAGTGATCTCATTCCCGCTGCCATCCGGGTGGACCGCCATGCCCGCAGGCTTATGGACAACGAGGCAGAAGTCATCCTCGAACAGCACTTCAAGTGCCGTCCACGCCGGCTCAATGCCCGCCTCCCGGTAAGGGAACAATCCCAGCCGAAGGCGGTCTCCCTTCCACTGTACGCCACCCTCGCGGCGCAATCTTGAATGGAGCTTAGCGGGCATACCCACGGTTTCCAGCAGCCACTGATCTATGGCCGCTGCCGGATCTGTAGCCGCGGTAATTACCCGTCCAGGCATGGCCTCCAGCCATTCTCCGCGGCGGGTCCAGGCCCCGCCGCCCGTCATGGATAACGGCTCCTTCTCTGCCGTCACAGGGATTTCAAGGCCTGATAATGGGCCTCCAGCGTATCATCAATATCCTGCTCGCTGTGTGCAGCAGAGACGAACATGCCTTCAAATTGTGAAGGCGGAACACTGATGCCCTGATCCAGCATTTTGCCGAAATACGCACGGAACCGGTCCAGATTACTGGCTTTGGCCGTATCATAATTGATGACCGGACCTTCAGTAAAGAATGGGCAGACCATGGAGCCCACACGGTTAATGGTCAGCGGAATGCTTGTATCCACCGCGTTGCGCATAAGTCCTGCCTCCAGACGCGCACCGAGGACTTCCAAACGGTCGTACACCTCCGGTGTCAGTAGTCTAAGTGTTGTCAGACCCGCTGCCATTGCAAGCGGATTGCCGCTGAGCGTTCCCGCCTGGTAGATCGGTCCGGTTGGAGCAATCTGCTCCATGATTTCCCTTTTGCCGCCATAGGCGCCTACCGGAAGGCCTCCGCCAATCACTTTGCCGAAGCAGGTAAGATCCGGCTCCATGCCGAACAGCCCCTGGGCACAGCCCCGGTTCACCCGAAACCCGGTCATGACCTCGTCAAAAATAAGCAGGGCACCATATCCTGTAGTCACCTTACGCAGACCCTCCAGAAATCCCGGAAGCGGGGGCACTACACCCATATTCCCTGCAATCGGCTCCACAATTACAGCAGCAATCTCATTGCCGAAACGTTCGAAGGCGATTTTGACCCCTTCCAGGTCATTGTAAGGCACGGTGATCGTATTCATAGCCACGCCTTCAGGCACACCGGGACTATCCGGCAATCCAAGTGTAGCTACACCCGATCCGGCTTTGATCAGCAGACTGTCTGCATGGCCGTGGTACGAGCCTTCGAACTTGAGGATTTTACTTCGTCCGGTATACCCCCGTGCCAGCCGGATCGCACTCATGGTAGCTTCGGTTCCGGAATTGACCATGCGCACGATATCAACCGAATGAACCCGCCCGACCACGGTTTTGGCCATTTCCGTCTCCAGCAGTGTCGGTGCGCCAAAGCTTGTCCCTTTGACTGCCGTCTCCTGCAGCGCCTTGACCACTTCAGGGTGGGCATGGCCCATAATCAGCGGACCCCAAGAGCAGACGTAGTCGATAAAGCTGTTGCCGTCGATATCATAAATGCGTGAACCCGCGCCATGATCCACATAAACCGGGGTGAGCCCCACGGATTTGAACGCCCGGACCGGACTATTCACTCCACCGGGGATATACTGCTTGGCTTCATCAAAAGCCTTGCGGGAAGCCTCTTCCCGCCGCGCCAAAGGCAATTTGCTCATTGTCACCACTCCTATCCAGTTCATAATGTGCTAAAGAAATGACCCCGCTGCTGCCAGGTCTGTTGCATTCAGCTCTGTTATCCGCGCAGCCAGCGGGCTGCATCCTTGGCAAAATAGGTAATAATGATGTCCGCTCCGGCGCGTTTCATCCCGGTCAGCATCTCTAGTACGACAGCCTGCTCATCAATCCAGCCTTGCAGAGCCGCCGCTTTGACCATGGAATATTCACCGCTCACATTGTAAGCTACCAGCGGCAGATCGAACTGGTCACGAATGGTGCGGATCACATCCAGATACGCCAAAGCCGGTTTCACCATCAGCATGTCCGCACCCTCAAGTACATCTGAATCCGCTTCGCGGATTGCCTCGCGCAGGTTCGCCGGGTCCATCTGGTAGGTTTTGCGGTTTCCGAACTGAGGTGCGGAGTCAGCGGCTTCACGGAACGGCCCGTAGAAGGCCGAAGCATATTTTACCGAATATGACATGATCGGCACATGCTCAAATCCATTCTCATCCAGTCCGGCACGGATCGCATGCACGAACCCGTCCATCATATTCGACGGAGCGATAATATCTGCACCCGCCTGAGCCTGGGACACTGCCGTGCGGGTCAACAGTTCAAGCGAAGCATCGTTAATCACATCGCCATGCACAACGCCGTCCACCGTATGGGTATGAACCATGCCGCAATGTCCATGATCCGTGAATTCACAGAGACAGGTATCGGCAACCACCAGCAGCTCGGGGTACCACTTTTTAATCAGCCGTGTGGCTTCCTGCACAATGCCATCCTCAGCAAACGCAGACGAGCCGACTGCATCCTTAGTTTCGGGAATCCCGAACAGCAGCACAGCCGGAATGCCCAGCGCCGCAATCTCGTCCACTTCCGCCTTTAGCGTATCCAGGGAAAAATGATACACGCCCGGCATCGAGCTGATCTCACTTTTCACACCTGTTCCATAGGTGACAAAAATCGGCTGAATGAAATCGAGCGTATTCAGGATTGTCTCCCGCACCATGCCCCGAATTCCTGCTGTTCCGCGCAAACGGCGGTGTCTTGTAATTGGAAACCCCATAATATTATCCTCCTGTACAGTACATATATAAACCCGAATCGAGTGAAGGCAAAACCCAGTCAATCCCCGATGGTGATGACAATAACGATTCCCATCCGGTCAATACGACAAAATTCCATCTATTTCAACGAGTCATAACCATAACAACAATCCACGTCAGCGAGTCATATCCAGAACCCATCGCTCTCAGCCAGTCAGAACAAAGTCCAATTTACTTCAGCCTTGTGGTCTCGTTCCAGCGGCAGAGCTCCTGCACCAGCGCTTCGATCGTCGCTTCTTCAGGAAGAAGTCCCGGTGTCAGCCCCGCCTCTACGGCGGTTTGTTCAGTCACGGGACCGATACAGGCAATCTTGACGCCTGCCAGCAGCGGAAGCGGATCTTCAAGCCCCATGCGCTGCAGAATGCTGATGAAGTTGCGCACCGTCGATGAGCTGGTAAAAGTCACTGCGTGGATCCGCTTTTCTTCCAGCAGCTTGAGCAGCTCGATATCGTCTTCACCCGTCACCACGGTCTCATAGGTGTCCACTTCCGTCACCTCCAGGCCGAGCTCCCGCAGCTTGTCCGGCAGCCACTCGCGCGCCAGATCGCCGCGCGGAAGAAGCACCTTCTGCCCCGGCTGCAGCCTTGGCCCGAAGGCTTCAAGCAGCCCCTCTGCCTGGAAGCGTGCAGGCAGCTCCTCAGCCACCAGCCCGCGCTGCGCAAGCGCCGCGGCTGTACCCGGACCCACCGCGCCGATCCGAGCGCGGTGCAGCCTGCGGATATCCACCTTCAGCTCTGCCAGGTGGCGCCAAAAAAACTCCACGCCGTTCGCGCTCGTAAAGAATACGTAATCGTATTCTTCCAGCGCCGCCAGCGCGGCGGCAATACCTGCTTTCTGCTCGGCACCTTCGGGCATCCTCGTCTCAATGACCGGGAACTCGTACGGCTCTCCGCCGAGCTCCTCAATCCAATCCACCAGCTCGCTGGCCTGGCTGCGGGCCCGTGTAACCACAATGCGCTTGCCGAACAGCGGCAGCGCCTCTGCCCACATGAGCTGCTCGCGCTGCAGCACAACCTCGCCGACAACGATCACGGCCGGCGACTGGAAATCAGCCGCCTTCACCTTCGCTTCAATGTCAGCGAGCGTCCCCGTAAGCGTCTCCTGATCCGCACGTGTCCCCCAGCGGACAAGCGCCACCGGTGTCTCCGGCGGCCGTCCATGCTTAATCAGCTGGGCGCTGATGTAGCCAATTTTGGCTACGCCCATTAGGAATACCAGTGTACCCGTTGCATTCGTCACTTTATCCCAGTGAATGGAATGGTCCAGCTTATCCGGGCTTTCATGGCCTGTGATAATGGACAGTGAAGAAGCCATATCCCGGTGGGTCACCGGAATGCCGGCATACGCCGGAACACTGATCGCCGAGGTAATCCCCGGCACAATCTCATAATAAATACCGTGTCTGCGCAGCAGCTCCGCCTCTTCACCCACACGTCCAAAAATCGTCGGGTCCCCGCCCTTCAACCGGACTACCGTTTTGCCTTCCAGCGCCAAATCAACGAGCAGCTGATTGATCTCTTCCTGCTTCATCGTGTGGCGGTCTGGGAGTTTTCCTACATATATTTTTTGCCCGCCGGGCTTCATCCATTTCAGCAGTCTGGGACTGGCCAGCCGGTCGTATACCAGCACATCCGCCTTCTTAATACAATCCAGACCTTTGACCGTAATCAGCCTAGCATCCCCAGGTCCCGCACCTACCAGATATACCTTCCCCGTCATTTCTCTCATCCCCTTGCATCCGCCAAAATCTGTTCCGCTCCTCTGGCGATGAGCTTTCTGGCTACCTCTTCACCCAGCTGCACCGGGTCATGCCCGCTGCAGGTTTCCTTCAGGATGACCGAGCCATCCGGTGTTCCCACCATTCCTGTCAATGTAATCAGCCTTTGGGAGGCTGACTTCACAGCTTCATTGTCCAGCACGGCAAAAGCGCCAATCGGCACCTGGCAGCCGCCATTGAGAGCGCCTAGAAAAGTCCGCTCCGCCGCTACCGTAAGCGCCGTCTGCTCATCATTGTATAACGCCAGCAGCTTCCTCAGCTCGGCATCATCCACCCGGCACTCAATCCCGAGTGCGCCTTGCCCTACAGCAGGCAGGCATACCTCCGGCGGCAAATACGCAGTTACCCGGTCCTGCCAGCCCATCCGGGCCAGCCCCGCCGCCGCCAGCAGAATGGCGTCGTATTCGCCATTCGCAAGCTTACCCAGACGTGAGTCGATATTGCCGCGCACCGGCTCAATCTGAAGATCGGGCCGCAGCGCTGCAAGCTGGCTGGAACGGCGGAGGCTGCTTGTGCCTACGCGCGCACCCTGCGGCAGATCTTCAAGCGCAAGACCGCCGCTTGAAATCAGACAATCGCGGGGGTCCACACGTTTCGGAACCGCACCATTCATCAATCCCTCCGGCAGTTCGGAGGGCATATCCTTCATACTATGTACAGCCATATCTATCTCATGGGCCAGCATCGCCTGCTCAATTTCCTTGACGAACAATCCCTTGCCGCCAACTTTGGACAGCGTTACATCGAGAATCCGGTCTCCCTTGGTTACAATCTTATGAACTTCAAAAGTAAACCCAAACCCATGCTCCCCGCTCAGCCGCTCCAAATCGGCAATTACCTGCCCCGTCTGCGTGAGCGCCAGCGCACTTTGTCTGCTGCCTACAATAATCTTCCTCATGCCTCATCCCTCCTGGTACCTGGTAACCTGCCTCTGCCATTAATTCCGTACGGGCTGGCCGTTTGTGGCGCTGATAACGGCAATTCTGCCGTTATTTCGCCCGCTTCCAGCCCCGGCTGCTCATTCAAAGGTATTTCTACCTTTGTTTCGCCCGCTTCCAGCCTCGGCGGCTCATTCAAAGGTATTTCTACCTTTGTTTCACACGCTTCCAGCCTTGGGGCCTCAAACAAAGGTATTTCTACCTTTGTTTCGTCCACTTCCAGCCTTGGCGGCTCATTCAAAGGTATTTCTACCTTTGTTTCGCCCACTTCCAGCCCCGGTGCGTCATTCAAAGGTATTTCTACCTTTGTTTCGCCCACTTCCAGCCCCGGCTGCTCATTCAAAGGTATTTCTACCTTTGTTTCGTCCGCTTCCAGCCTTGGCGGCTCATTCAAAGGTATTTCTACCTTTGATTCGCCCACTTCCCGCGCAGGCACCTGCGTCACATTTGACGAAAATCTCATCTCATAATTCATACTTTTAGAGTCATGAGGCACGTTTTCCTCTAGCCTGACGCCTTCCTGCAGACTGACCTATTCCTCCAGACTGCCAGCAGTCCCTGCTTATTCTTCTAAATTTCGGTTGATCCAGTCGTCGATCTCGTCCGCACCCCACTCTATAAAGGTGCCCTGTCGCATCTCATTCAACACATCAACTTCGCCTAGCCTGCGCAGAAGCCGTCCACGCAGCTCCGGCGGAAGTTGCCTGCGCTTGATCTCGGTCCGCAGGCTGTGTAACCAGTCCAGATAGGGCTCATACTCTTCGCCCAATATTCCAGCCAGCTGCTCCGTGATTTTCGCAGCTGCCGACGGTCCCGCGCCTGAAGTCGACACGGCAACCGTTAGCCGCCCCCGGCGAAGCACGCCGGGGGTAATGAAGCTGCCCGCCTCGGCCCGGCTGGCTACATTCACCGGAAGGCCCAGGCTGCGCGCCTCCCGGGCCACCGCCTCATTCACCGCCGCATCGTTGCTGGCGGCGTAGACCAGGAATGCCCCCCGTATATCCCCGGGGGCATAGGGACGGCTGATCCAACTCAGCCGCCCCGATTCAGCCAGGGCGGCTAACGTCGCGGTCAGCGAAGGGCTGACCAGAACCATCGCTGCCCCGGCTTCTATAAGCGCGGCCACCTTGCGCTCCGCCACCGCGCCGCCGCCAATGACAACCACACGCTGGCCCTGTAGATCCAGCATAATGGGAAAATACTTCACCATCCAGCCACACTCCTACTCCTGCCACCAACACATCCACTGGCCTGTAACGCAAATCCAACCGTGTACTACGCACATTAGATTCCCGTACCAGCTCCAGGAGAATTTATCGTCAATTCAATCTATCGCGTACATCGAGCCCACTAACGCATATATCAAGCCTTCATCGCAACACCCGCAAAAACCAGCAAGACCCCATCCACTTCATCTGAACCAGTATCAAAATTCTCGCACCCGCGTTACCCGAATTTCACCGTCAATCCAATCTCAATTTTACTACTGCCAAGGCCAAATAGAACCCCTTCAGCTATCATTCTTTCTTATACTTACCTCGGGCGGTGACCTGTCAACCTCAGCTTTACTGACAGCATGTGATGGTTAGCGCTCTTATAACCCCTATAAATGAACTTAGATTTCATAAAAGAAGGGCCATTCCTACTTACCGTTCGTTGACACCTTATAGCTAATTGCACGCTTTCGTTCATTGTCACTTAAAATGAAGTGTCACTCCACAAGGTAAGCCGTTACTCTCACCCCAAGAGAACAGCAGGCTCCACATAGCACTCCCCTAACCCCCCCAGCCGTGAAACTCCGACCAGGAATTAAGCAAAAAATTCAGAATAATGAACCCGTAGCCGGCAATGGCCCAACGTGCCATAGAGGTCCCGCTGCGGCGGGCGGAGCGCTTGAGGAAGATATAGGTAATATAGACCGCAAGCCCAAGCAGGGTGGTCAGCACCTTAGAATCCTGAAACAACGGGGTCCGCCCTTCAGCAATAATCGACATTCCGGCCAGCACCAGTGAAGCCAGCAGCAGGGGAACCCCGGCCAGAATCGCAGTATACGAATATTTATCCATGGTCTCAAGGCTCGGCAGGCGGCGGATGCGGTCATCCCATTTCTTGTGCTTCAGCCGTGTATGCAGGAACAGATACATTATGGCAAAGACCGTTCCCAGTGTCAGTGCGGCAAAGCTCAGGTTGGCCAAAATAATATGCATCGCCAGCCACCCGTGCACCGCACTCCAGCTCTGCAGCGTATGATCCTCGGCGGTTAGCCAGACCCTGTTCAGCAGGAAGACACTGAAGCCTGCCATGCTGAGCAGCAGAATCGTAAATTCTCCGCCGCGGGTGTAAGCAATTGCAAGTGAGGTCAGCACAATAATGAAGGAGAACCAGAACAGGAAATCATACGGAGTAAAAATCGGCAAACCGTTCTCCTGTGAGAAGCGGACCGCCAGGCCCGAAGATTGCAAAAGTCCAACCACAACAAGAAGCCCTGTGCCCAGCCGCTTCCCGCCCGGATTCCGCTTAAGGCAATCCGAGAAAACAAACAGCAGGCTCAGGGCATATAGCAGCAGAGCTGTATCATATATTCCATTCAGCAGTTGCATCTGGTTCACCCGCCCAGCAGGCCTGCCGGAGCGAACACCGACTTCGGCAGCGTATACTCGCTGGCGGAATCGCGTTCAGCTTCCTTTCGTTCCGGCTCTGCAGGACTTCCGTCGTCTGTCCCTGGGCCAAGCTGCTCCTGAAGCGCAAAGATTTGTGTAAAATACTCCAGCGCTTCGTTTCCCTGCTTGCCGCCGGACAGCTCCTTAATGACATTGATCGGATCATGCATCATCTGATTGACAATGCTCTTCGTGAGACGGCGGATAACCTTGCGCTGATGCTCGTCCAGTTCCGGCAGTTTATTGAAGAGACTATCCATCGTATCTTCATATATACCATTAGATTTATCCTGCAGCGCACGGATGACCGGCCGGACCCCCATGGTCTTCAGCCACATCTGGAAATCTTCCAGCTCAGCTTCGATCATAACCTCGATCTTGGCGGCTTCTGTACGGCGCATTTCCAGATTGGTCTCTACAATACCTTCCAGATCGTCAATATCGTACAGGAACACATCCGGGACGCTCGCCGCCGCCGGGTCAATATCACGAGGCACAGCTATATCAATCATGAACAGTGGACGCGATGGGCGGCGCTTCATGTTCTCGGCCACTTGAGCGGCTGTCAGAACATAGCCGTCCGCTCCCGTCGAGCTGATCACAATATCCACTTCATCGAGATGCTGTAAGGCTTGCTCAATCGTGCTCGGTTTGCCCGAGAACTTCTCGGCAAGCTCCACAGCACGCGCCAGTGTCCGGTTGGCGACAATCACTTCCGCCGCGCCGCTACTGTACAAATGCTTCACCGTCAGCTCGCTCATTTTGCCGGCGCCAAGAATCAGCACTCTTTTGCCGGAGAACATGCCAAAGATCCGCTTGCCCAGCTCCACAGCCGCATAGCTGACAGATACTGCACTCTCACCAATCGATGTTTCGCTGTGAGCGCGTTTGCCCAGCGTAACCGCCTGCTTGAACAGCCGGTTGAACCAGGTTCCTGTCACCCCTTCGCCCTGGGCAGTCAAAAAGGCACTGCGTACCTGTCCCAGGATCTGCGTCTCACCGATCACCATAGAATCCAGACCGCAGGTTACGCGGAAGAGATGGGCAATCGCCTGCTCGTCTTCATATATATACATATGTTGTGCAAATACATCGCTTTTCACTCCAAACCGCTGCTCCATATAGCTGCGGATGAAATATCCGCACATGTGAAGCCGGTCCACAACCACATAAATTTCCGTCCGGTTGCAGGTAGCAACGACAACCCCTTCCAGCACGCTTTTGGTCTGCATCAGCTGATGCAGCGCCGCAGGCAGATCCCTCTCGGCAAAAGCGAACTGTTCCCTGACCTCTACGGGTGCCGTACGGTAATTCAGGCCAACGACGACAATATGCATCGTTTGTTCACCATCCTAATCTCTATTCATTGGTACAGGCACTGTTGCCGCTTATCCGAAATTCGCTGCTGCCACTTTCACAACTTCTATAAACGCTGTGTTAAGTATATCACATGAAAAAGCACCTTTTGACAAAACCTTTGAACTATTTATGAAATCCAGATAATAATTATTATAAACAAGCTGAACGTCGTTGTCGCCCTTAAAATAGCACGATACCGGTTCAGCCGGGATATATATAAGCCATGGCAGGCCATCGTTAGGATCGGTTATTTTCAGATTTTTAATCAGCTTATGTTAGGGAAAACCGCCTACCCCAAATGCAGTACTACACATGTTTTATCATCAGAAACCTTGAGGCGCGGAATATCCAGCAGCATCCGGTCCTCTTGTTCCTTATCATACAAAGCCCCGGCATACCCATCCGCCCCCAGTCTGTCCAGAGCGTCGGTCAATTCCGTCCATTTAGATTCTCCGGTGTACAGGCCGTCGCTGAACATATAGAGACTCTCCAGATTCGCCCGGTTGAACGTTCCTTTCTCCAAAAACTGCGGGAACCGCGGGTCGCCATTTAATACCCCGTATCCGTCAATCGTGTTGGCCAAGGTGCGGTTGCCCGTGAGGTAAGGTATAAGCGCACTGTGAAGCTCTGCCGGATCGCTTATGCCTTCGGCGCGAAGCTGCGCCATCTTGTCCAGCGTCTTCCGGTCAACATGCGCCAATTGGGGATGGGTCAGCGCTCTGAGCGTTCCATCCTTATACCTGGCAAGCAGCATACAATCCCCAGCCTGCACGTAATCAACGCTGTATTCATGGATCTGCACTACGACCAGGGCCGCCGACCACCGGTTGGCGGCCTCCCCCGTATCCACACCTTCCGCCACCATCTGCTGCCACAGTGCCTGGTTCGCTTCAGCTGCTGTCTGCTCCAGCTTCCCGTGCGGGTCCATTCCCTTGAAATACATCGACGCCAATTGCGCTGCTATATATCCTCCTGTCCGCCCCTCCGGATTACGGTATGACGAAAGCGAAGTCGCCCCATCCACCACGCCATACACACTTGCTTCTTCATGAATGACCAGCGCATCCTCGTTCCACTCCCCATCACCTTTCAGCGAACAAGTATCCATTCTCCATTGCGAAACTTCCTGCATCTCAATCATCCTTTCCAGTCACCACTATTGTCATCAAATCTAACATATAAATCAAAGATTGACACACAATATTGCGAATGATAGCATATAACAAATGATTAAAGTCACTGTTTCTAACATCTAAATAAACAAGAGCTTCCCAACCTCCATCCGATGTCACCTTTCATTCGTAATCCCTCTAATTTCATACCTCTTGTATAAGCTCATTAATTTGGTATGGGCGTTTCTACAGGCAACCGTAAATTGCCCCAGGCTACAAGAGGCACCTCAAGGCTGAAGGATATTCAAGGCGAGAGCCCGCATTTTTGGTGCGCTTCTCCGTGATGCCGTTTGCCCTCCAGGTGCCTCTTGTAGTCCGGGTTTTTTGGTATATGCTAACACAACTATTAAGGAGTGAGGACCATGAGCGCAGCCTATGCAAGACTCAGCGAATCCATCAGCAACGCTAAGAATGTAAGGATTTATAAAAATAAAGATACCGCCTATGATTTCAAGCTTTATCCTTTCGGTGAACGCGGCACTTATATTGACCCCGAGCTGATTAGTGAGATCACGGACAGCCTTGCCGAGAGCATTTCGGCGCAGTTCCCTGCTTTTGATTATATCGTATCTCCCGAGCCAGGTGGACATACCTGGGGGATGCTCGCGGCCTATAAGCTGATGAAGCCGATGAATATTCTGCGTCTCAGCACCGAACTATACGATAATTATGAGGTCAGCATCAAACGCGAGACGGCGTATAATGAGAACTATATCTATTTTGACGGATTCACTGCCGGGGACCGGGTGCTCCTCGTCGATGATGTGATCAGCTCAGGTGCTACCATCCGCTGCATCGCCCAGCAAATGGAACACATGGGCATTCAGCTTGTCGGCGTCCAGGCGATTCTGGCCAAGGGCGGGCATTACAAACAGCTGCAAATGGATATTGGTGTACCGGTACAAGTCCTGTCAAAAGTATAGAATAAAACAAACCAAGAGAGGGAGCGACCACACATGGCTTACTATTATGATCAGCCGTCCAGAACGTTCAGCGAATTCCTGCTGGTACCGAATCTGACGACCAAAGAATGCATTCCGGGAAATGTCGATCTCAGAACTCCGGTGACCAAATTCCGCAAGGGGGAAACGCCCGCCCTGACGATGAACCTCCCTGTGACTTCTGCCGTGATGCAGGCCGTCTCCGACCATAACCTGGCGATTGCCCTGGCCAAAAGCGGCGGAATCTCCTTCATCTATGGCTCGCAGCCGATTGAGCAGCAGGTGGAGATGGTCCGGAGGGTCAAGAAATTCAAGGCCGGCTTCGTGCTCAGCGATTCCAATCTGCGTCCCGAAGACACCCTGAAGGATGTACTGGAGCTGAAAGCCCGCAGCGGCCATTCGACCATTGCGATCACCGATAACGGAGAGCCTACAGGCAAGCTGATGGGCATTGTCACCAGCCGTGATTACCGTGAGAACCGGCTGCCGCCGGACTGCGCGATTACCGGGTTCATGACGCCGCTCGCCTCACTGATCTATGCCAATGAAGGCATCTCCCTCACTGAAGCCAATGACATGATCTGGGATCATAAGCTGAACTGTCTGCCGGTCGTGAGCAGCAGCGGCCATCTGGTGCATTTGGTCTTCCGCAAGGATTATGACAGCCATCAGGAGTACCCGCTCGAGCTGCATGACAGCAACAAGCAGCTAATTGTCGGGGCGGGCATCAACTCCAGAGACTATAAGGAACGTGTTCCGGCGCTTGTGGAAGCAGGTGCGGATGTACTCTGCATTGACTCCTCGGATGGTTACTCCGAATGGCAGGCCGAGACGATCCACTATATTAAGGAGACTTTCGGGGAGAAGGTGAAGGTTGGCGCAGGCAATGTCGTGGATAAGGAAGGCTTCCTCTATCTGGTCGAAGCCGGTGCGGACTTCATCAAGGTCGGCATAGGCGGCGGTTCCATCTGCATCACACGTGAGCAAAAAGGCATCGGGCGCGGCCAGGCCTCCTCCGTCATTGAAGTTGCTGAAGCACGCCAGGAATATTACGAGAAAACAGGCATCTACGTCCCGATCTGCTCCGATGGCGGCATCGTGCATGACTACCATATCGTGCTTGCACTGGCGATGGGGGCCGACTTCGTGATGCTGGGCCGCTATTTCGCCCGCTTCGATGAAAGCCCGGGCCGCAAGCTGCTGGTCGGCGGCAACTTCGTGAAGGAGTATTGGGGCGAAGGCTCCAGCCGGGCCCGCAACTGGCAGCGGTACGACTTCGGCAACGCCGATAAGGAGAGCAAGCTGGAGTTCGAGGAAGGCGTGGATTCCTTCATTCCTTATGCCGGTCGCCTCAAAGACAATCTGGATCTCAGCATCAGCAAAATCAAATCCACCATGTGTAACTGCGGTGCACTAACCATCCCGCAGCTGCAACAACAGGCAAAGATTACCCTTGTCTCTTCGACAACTATCTTTGAAGGCGGAGCACATGATGTTATGCTTAAGGAAAAGGACAGATCATCATCCTGATCCATAAGGAGCGGAGCCCATGAACGCACTCAAGGAAATTCTGGTAAGCAAAAACGAGCTGCAGCAGAAAGTCAAAGAACTGGGTACAATCATCTCGCAGGACTACGAGGGTCAGGAGCTGGTGCTCATCGGCATCCTCAAGGGAGCAGCCGTGTTCATGTCCGACCTGATGCGCGAGATCACCCTCCCGGTCGGTATTGATTATATGGCTGTATCGAGCTACGGCGCCAGCGCCACCTCCTCCGGGGTCATCACGATCAAAAAGGACATCGACACCGACATCCGCGGCAAGCACGTCCTGCTCATCGAGGATCTGATCGATACCGGACAGACTCTGCAGCATCTCCGTGAGCTGTTCCTGATGCGCGAGGCCAGCAGCGTCCGCATCTGTACCATCCTCAGCAAGCCCTCCCGCCGCCTCGTCGACGTCCCGATCGACTACTGCGGCATCGAAATCCCCGACGAATTCGTCGTCGGCTACGGTCTCGACTATGCCGAGCAGTTCCGCAACCTGCCGGAGGTATGGATTGTGGAGACAGGGGAATAGAATAGAGACAGCCGGGTCCTCCTTTCCAGCGTTCCTGCAGGAAAGAATGGGGACCCAGCTTTTTGATTCCTACAATTTTCTCCGGAATAAAAAGGCGAATCCCCGTTAAAAAACAGGAATTCGCCGCTGAATCTCTTTTTAGTACATTGACTAGCCTCACCCCAGCTGCATCGTCGTAACGCAAGTATCATCCTTCTCGAACGTGGAAATCTCAGATTCGGCTTTTTTGCCGTCATGCTCGATCGTTACCTGATAGGTCCGGTCCCGCGGCAGCCACAAATCGATGAATCCGTTGGGCTGGGATTTCACGGTTTGGTTGTCCATGACCTTATTGCCGTCCGCGTCTTTGACCGTAATATTAAACTCTTCCCCGACCATCTCTCCCTGGCAGCCAGTCAGATTATGGGTTGCACACGGATGAGTCTTCTCGACGTAGGGGGCGATGGAGACAAAAAATTCGTCTGCCGGCAATCGATAGGTCGTAGATTTGGTTTCGCTCTCTTTAACAATAAGCTGTGTGGATGAAATAGACGCCGACTCGGCTTGTGCGGTCCGCATGCTATAGCTTTGCACCATTTCCTTAAAGCTCGGGGTGTCCATTTCCACCCCAACCGTATCCGGTTTGCTGTTAACGTTCTTGTCTGTGGTTCCAGCGAACATATATGTTCCTATGGCGATAACAACCACTAGTCCTGCGGCTACGAGAACTTTATTTCTCATCTGGACAATCATCCTCCTGTCTCTTTCCCCTATTATAAGCGGGCCAAGACCGCTATAGACAAGACGAAAACGTGACAAATCTCTGAAACAGAGCCCTTAGAACTCAAATGAAAACTTGGCACTCCAATTCGCCCCTGCATCTTTGGTGAAATACAGTGTTGAGCTATTCAGATCCCGTACCGTCAGCCAGCCCTGATTATCATCTACGAAGGAGATGACACCTTCAAAGCCCAAAACTGTCTTGGAGTTACTCCATGCCTGGCCGTTATTCTGGGTCACGCCGGTCCCTACCATCTGGGCCGCAGGCTGATAGCCCACCATGAAGGCCGTCGTTTTGCCGACCAGCTGGATATTTCCCGGACTGCCCGAACCCGGTCCCTTCTTCACTTTGGCCACTCCACTCCCTGGTGCCGGGCCGCCACCGGCAGTTTCCTGAGCGATAACCCGGGTCCAGCTACTGCCAGCATTGGAGCTGCCATATAGTGAATACGAGGTCTGCGACATTCCTGAACCACCGTAGAGTACCGTATACACCTGCGACGCATTCGCATAGACTCTAGCATACTGCGGGTCAGCATAAGCCGCCTTCATCATTCGTTTCCAGCTGGCTCCGCCATCGGTGGTTCTCATCACCTGGTAGCCGCTGCCCGGAACGATAACTACCGCCCAGCCGCTATTGCGGCTCGTGAAGTCAGCTCCGCGTGTATTAGCCGGTGTAGTGATTTTGCTCCAGCTGGCCCCACCATCGTTCGTATAATAAGTAGAGGCGCGGTTATAGCCGAACCCGGTTGTACTATCCAGGAATTCTATGCGTTCAAAAGTCACCGTGTCAGAACCCAGCCGCTTCCAGGTTGAGCCGCCGTCCGTCGTTCGAATCAAGTACTTGGCTTGTCCATCCTGAACGGTTGCCAGGGCCCACCCATGTACATTATCCGGATAATCGATCTGCTGAAAGCTCCATTGTCCCTGATAGATCTCCTGAAAGTGACAGCCGCCATCCGAAGTCCCGATGAGAAAGCCGTTACCGGCCGCCCGTCCCGTATCCGCGTTCAGAAAATCCACAGCGGCAAAGGTAAGCGGCTCCGAACTCCCATCTGTATGCTTCTTCTGCAGCTTCTGCAGAATTCCGTGATCCCCGCTACTGCAGGACGGTGTTGGTGCTGCTGGCGCCGCCGCTGCTGTCATTGAAGCTGCTGTCCCCCATCCTGCACAAGTGAGCAGGCCCACTGAGAGCAGGATTAATGAAGTTTGCTGGAATCGTTTAGTCCATTTCATAGTTACACCTCCTAGGGTATATTTACCCTGATTGGCCATCACGAAGCGGAGGCTGCAGGTGCCGTCCCGGACTTCCAGCGGGTGCTACTGATCAGCTTATAATTAGGCTTGGTCATGAAGAGCCTCCTGAGTGGCTGGCAGCGGGCGGGAAGATGGGCTTGCAGACATTAAGCTGGAGAGTTTTTTGTAATTGAGCGAGAAGAGAATGCCCAGTACGGCTTCTGCAAGAATGATGAAATCCCTATTGGAGGTCACCAGCGGAACCGCAACAACACCAACGACGATAAGAACCCAAGGGACCGGATGATCCATGTAATGTTCTATGTAGCGGCCCAGCCACAGCAGGATCCTCATCGCCGCATAGGTGCAGACCAGAGCCAAACCCCACATCCATACAATATATAAGCGTCCCAGACCCAACCGGTCAAATGCCAGGATCAGAAACAGATGGGTAAACAGAAATAATAAAGAATGCTTGCCGAAATACAGAATCAGATTTGTGGAAGAGTAGCTTTTTTTACGTCTGAAGAGATAAAAGGTCCCGAATAACACCATCAGCGACAGCAGCAGATATTGCACAGACATATTATATTTAACAAAATCCGCTTCATACACACCTTCGTAACTGACTACGGCAAGCAGCAGCCCGGCACACAGAGCTAGAGTGAGATTCACCCGATTACTGCACCGGTAGGCAAAGATTCCGGCCACAAACGCAAACATCCAGGGGAAATACGTAAATCCGATCGTCTCTGTGAATAAAACAGACTTGAGAGGGAAATCCGGCAAGCGGTAGCCGATGATTCCATGTACCGAATACGCTATCAGCGACAAAAGGAGGTATAAATAGAGTGGAGGTTTGAGGTATTTCTCCAGAAGGTATACACTGAGCACTCCAAGTGCGATGATCTGAGGAACGTCCATAATCTTGAATGCCTGAATATCCGGTCTCCACATGAGATTATAAGAGAAGCCGATGACAGCGAACAGCGCATAAAAGCTAAGCATCGATCTGAAGCTTCGCCTGCGTGCCTGTAGCGTGGTTGTCACCCCGGAGACCGCAAAGAAAAGTACAGGAGCCAAACCGGCAATAATCTGAAATACTCGTTCATTGCCATTAAAATAAAGCGGAATATGCGCCATAATCATCAAAATACAGCTAATTCCCTTGATTGCATCCAATGAATAGTCATATTCCTTCATCCGCTCACTTTCCTTTCATTTCATATGATTACACATCAATTCTAAAAGAACCCGAACTCCCCCTATTTATATAACGATCACGTAAGTATATCAACCAGCTAAGGTAGTATTTGAAATAACTAGTTTGTACCATTGTCCTTACCTTTTATTTCCTATAACCTAATGTATAACTTATATGTAAGGGGGCTGCCGCCAAGCCATGCAAGCACCGGACACATCTTCAGTGACAACTGCAGCGGAATCGACTTCCGCCACCGTAAGGACCCCTCGGCTCAAAGTGATCGACATGGTAAGAGGCATTACGATTCTGCTCGTTGTAGTAGGACATGCCGGCCTAACTCCAGTTGTTCTGAATGATATGTTCAGAGACTTCCGGCTTCCGCTGTTCTTCATCGTCTCCGGGTACCTCTTCAGCGCCTCCAAATATTTTGACAATTTCACATCCCTGCTGCGTACCCGAATCATTACCCTCGTCGTCCCCTATCTCTCTGCCGGACTCCTGAGCTACCTGCTGTGGCTTACACTCCGAACCATCGAGACGAATCACACCCCGGACATTGCCTGGCATGAACCTCTAGTGGCTATCGCCTACGGAACCTATTCCGGCGGCCTGCTCCTGAACATTCCCATCTGGTTCCTGCCCTGTCTGTTCATGACCCAGATTATTTTTTGCCTCAGTATGCGTTATCTGAGTGGACGCCCGCTCTTCCTGCAGCTTGCCGTCATGCTCTCATTAAGCCTGATCGGTTATGCTCTAAGCACTGTAGCCTTCCTGCCCTGGAACATCGATGTCGCACTCGTTGCCCAGCTCTTCGTATTCATCGGCTATCAGCTTAAGCAGCGTCAGCTCCTCAGCAAGATCCGTATCTTCAACCTGGGCACCCTCCTACTAATGGTCATTTTCCTAGCCGCAGCCTACTTCAACAGCTATGTAGATATGAACAATAGGGAATACGGCAATCTGCTTCTTTTCTACACCGCCGGGATCGCCGGCAGCCTGCTCACCATCCAAATGACCCAACTGCTCTCCAAATCCAGATTCTTCACTGCCTTCCTTACTTACATCGGCCAAGAATCTCTTGCCATCCTGATCTTCCACTACGGTATCTTCATCCTGCTGCTGAACTTCATGGAGCACTACGTCTATGACAGCTACCTGAGCTGGTTCCCTACCACAGTGATAGCTGTTGCAGGGTCGCTGGTGCTTAGTATGGTGGTGAAGCGGGTTCCGGGGCTGGGTTTTCTGGTTGGAGGGAAGGCTTGAGCCTTACACACATTTCAGTTCCTCACATAAAAAAATGACGGACAGAGGATAGCTCTGTTCCGCCATTTAATCATCTATAGAATTTGCATAAATAGTAGTAAATTTTACTCTTTACCTGGTGCCGGGGTGTAAACGACAATCTTCTCCACCGTAGTTACTTTTCCGAAGCTATTGGTAACCTTAAACACAAATTTGTTGCTGCCTTCAGCCAAAGTGACCGATTTATAGAAGCTTCCGTAACTGCCCACCAGCTCGTCATTCAGATAGATTTTGGGAGAGCTGTCATTCTGATCAGTGGCATTCCCGCTTAACGTAAGCTGTTTGTTACTAGTCGTTTCGGGAATATAGTCCAGAGCAAGAACAGGTTCGCCTACCGAAAATGTAATAGTCTTCGTAACAGGCTCTGAGCTTTTACCTAAATTGTTAGTTGCTTTGAAAGTGAAGACGTTTGCCCCTTCTTTTAACGTTACAGACTTATTAAAAGAACCGTAACTGCCTACCAGTTCGTCATTCATGTAGATTTTTGGGCTGCTGTCATTGTTATCTGTTGCAGTCCCGCTCAGGGTTACCGTCTTGCTGCTGCTTGACTCCGGGATCAGATCCAGTGTAAGTACAGGTCCCCCTACTTTGAAAGTAATCGTTTTGGTGATGACAGCCGAGCTTTTGCCCAGATTATTGGTTGCTTTAAAGGTAAAAATGTTGTCGCCCTCTTTAAGGGTCACCGACTTATTAAAAGAACCATAGCTGCCCACAAGCTCATTATTCATGTAGATTTTCGGACTACTATCATTCTTGTCAGTAGCTGTACCGCTTAAAGTTATAGTCTTGCTATTGCTTGCTTCAGGAATCAGGTCCAGCGTCAACACAGGTCCACCCACACTGAACGTAATTGTCTTGGTAATCACTGCTGAACTTTTGCCCAGGCTGTTAGTGGCCTTGAAGGTAAAGACATTGTCGCCTTCCTTGAGCGTCACCGTTTTATTGAAAGAACCGTAGCTGCCTACCAATTCGTCATTCATATAAATCTTCGGAGAGCTGTCATTCTTATCTGTGGCTGTTCCACTTAACGTTATAGTCTTACTGTTGCTAGTATCCGGGATCAGATCCAGTGTCAGTACGGGACCACCCAAGGTAACAACAATCTGCTTCTCTACTACTGCCTTCTTCTCATACTTATTGACTGCAGTCACAACAATCTTGTTGATACCTTCCTTCAAGGTCAGCTCTTCACTGAAATCGCCATTATAAGAAACATAGGCCGTTTTGTCATTGATCGTAACCTCTGGATTGGTATCGCCACTGTCCTTAACCTTCCCGGTAATCTTAACCGTAGGTTGATTGGAGGATTCCGGGGCCTGTACCGTGAGTTGAGGTCCTGATGTCTGATAAGTGACCTGTTTGGTGACCGTGTTAGAGCGGCCATTCGGCAGTACGGCCTTGATTACAAATTCGTAGACCTTCTCACCCTCGTCCAGATCATAAGCCTCAGCAAAAGCCCCATCTACATTCTCTACTTCTTCATCATTGATATAGACCTTCGCGTCAGCGTTCACTTTACCGGTTACCTTAACGGTTCTGTCCGAAACCTGCTTCGGAACCTGCACGTCCAGCTTCACATCCTGTGTAGCCGTAGTATAGGAAGACTTCAGCACACGGTACAGCAAAGTGGCTACAGAAGCACGATTAATCGGGCTATTCGGTCTGAACGTGCCATCCGGAAATCCTTGAATCAGCTTCTTATCCACAGCAACTGCTACTTCCTTAGCCAGTTGTGGAGTTACATCCTCATAGTCGTTGAATTTATAGCGGAGCACTTCATCGGCGTCAACACTTTCGGTTTCCAGTCCCATAGCACGAACAAGCGCAACCGCAACATCTTCACGGGTAGCATTCGCCTGGGGATCAAAAAACGGCTTCCCCTTCATAGGGAAATACCCGGTGAGATAATCCTTCGCCGTTTCAACATACTTGTAAGCCCAGGAAGAAGAATTCACATCCGAAAAGGTCTGTGTTCCGTCCGAGACCAGATCAAGCCCAAAGGTCAGCGTAATCAGCTTAGCCAGCTGTTCCCGCGTAATTGCCGCTTCCGGCTTAAAGGAGCCGTCTGGATTACCTGTAATGATGCCTTGGTTCGCCATACTCTGAATAGCTTCATTTGCCCAATACGTCGTCTGTACATCCACAAAAGCATAAGACGATGTCTGCTGTACTATCGTTGCCGCATTAGCAACTCCCCCACACAGCAAACTCAGCAGCATCCCCCACGCTGCCAACACTTTCATTGTTTTGCCCTTCACTCTCATCGCCCCCAACCAGAATAAGCAGTCCTGACTATCAACGTTCTACTCCCAAGAATTAGGGCAGCCACTAGACTTGCAGGAATAATTATACATCAAGTGGGTCTAAGGTAATAGTTTCTAAAAAAAGAAACGGAGGCCGTTAGGCCTCCGTTGTTCCCTTACTCACTAGTTTCGCCACTTCGATCCACTGCTGCTATCTTAGCAATCCGAATCTAGCGAAACCATCGTTTAATCTGCTCCAAGGCATTTTTGGCCTCAGGTCCATTATATCCGAAAACATTCCCAATCATCTTGGTATACTCGCTAAATGTAGTCTCCCGGCTGTACTTGTCACTCCACCAATAATTAGCGTTGTATCCCGAATCTGAACCGATATAAGTCAGTTTAATACCTGATTTTTTGTAAACATGGTCAAACAGTAACTTTACCCGCCGCATATGAAACTCAGAAGAAACAACGATAGCTGAAGTGAAGCCATGCTGCTTCAAGATCGGAAGTGTCAGCTCAGCGTTCTGGTAGGTGCTGAGCGCTGCATTTTCGGACAGTATGGCAGCTTTAGGGATTCCATGGGCAAGGTCGGTTTGGAGTATGTCACCGGATGTACCAGTTGCTTCTTTGGCATTGGAGAGAAGGAGGTAAGAAGCATAGCCCTCCTTGTATAGTTCTGCCCCTTTTTCAATCCTGCCTGAACCTCCGCTAAGTACAATAATAACATCTACTTTATGCGGGTCTTGATTGTAGAGAAGAAAGCGGCCTGCGCCAAAAAACAATAGAAGAATTAACAAAACAGGCAAGTACAGTAATAGAATTCTCTTCTTTCTACGCTTGCCTGCTTTTTTACTGGTTAATTTTTTATTCATAAATATTTCCGATGCTCGCCGCTAAGAATTTGCTCCCACCACTCTGCATGTGCTGTGTACCATTGTATAGTCTGAGCAATTCCTGTCTCAAACGTGTACGTAGGCTTCCAGCCCAATTTCTCCAGCTTTGTAGGATCAATAGCATAACGTTTGTCATGTCCCAAGCGATCTGTAACAAATTCAATCAAGTCATCAGATTTACCCAAAGTATGGATGATAGTCTTGACTACTTCGAGATTTGTACGTTCATTATGGCCGCCTACGTTATATACTTCACCGCTTACTCCTTCGTGCAACACTAAGTCAATGGCAGCACAATGATCCCAGACATGCAGCCAGTCCCGAATGTTTTTGCCATCACCATAGACAGGAACCATCTGCTCATTCAGAACTTTAGATATCGTCAGTGGAATCAGCTTCTCTGGAAAATGGTAGGGGCCGTAATTGTTAGAGCAACGAGTGATATTCATTGGTAAGCCATATGTTTCATTGTAAGCCCGAACCAGCAGATCCGATGCCGCCTTACTGGCACTATATGGGCTATTAGGCTGCAAGGGAGTTTCCTCCGTGAAGAAGACCGTAGGATCAAAATCCAGTTCCCCATACACCTCATCCGTCGAGACATGAACAAATTTGGAGAGCCCTATCTTCCTAGAAGCATCCAGCAACACTTGTGTCCCCATCACATTCGTACGAACGAATACAGCCGGATCAGTAATAGAACGGTCTACGTGACTCTCTGCTGCGAAATGCACGACATAGTCAAACTTTTCTTGCTCAAAAAGCGAAATAACTGTCTCACGGTCGGCAATATCTGCTTGAACAAACCGATAGTTCTCTCTGTCTTCAATCTTTGTGTGCTTCGTCAAATCACCAGCATAAGTTAACAAATCCAGATTTACGATATCGTAACTGGGGTATTTATCAACCATGTATTGTACGAAGTTCCCGCCGATAAAACCAGCACCGCCGGTGATCAGTAATTTCTTCCTGCTCATTAAATGCACCTCAAATTCATCAATTGGATAATATTCTTAGCCTTCATACGTAAAATTCAAATGTGCATTCACTAATAATGGAGCCTGCTCATCTTTGCCGGATAAAATCGGTGCCACGTGAATAGGCCATTCAATACCAATAGCAGGGTCATTCCAAAGAATCCCACCATCACACTCCGGTGCATACAGCTCATCGCATTTATATTGAACCTCGACATCTTCTGTAAGAGTCATGAACCCATGTGCAAACCCCTTCGGAATCAACAACTGCTTCTTGTTCTCTGCACTCAACTCCATACCGAACCAATTACTGTATGTAGGGCTACCTTTTCTAATATCCACAGCAACATCGAATATGACTCCACGTGTGCAACGAACAAGTTTGGTCTGCGCTTTAGGGTTAAGTTGAAAGTGTAAACCGCGAAGTGTTCCTTTGGCAGCGGAATAAGATTGATTATCCTGTACAAAAGTAATATCAATCCCCTGCTGCTTAAACTTGGTATCACTAAAAGTCTCCATGAACCAACCGCGATGGTCGCCGAATACCGCTGGTTCCACGATATATACGCCAGCCAGTCTCGTTTTCGTCAACTTCATTTCTTCCACACCTTTACTGCTTAATATTGGATCTTCCCGGTGGCTACCTTAATCAAATATTGACCGTAGCCGGTCTTGCTCAGCTTCTGTCCGCAGTTCAATAAATGTTCTTTGGTAATCCAGCCATTAATATAGGCTATTTCCTCAAGAGCCGCGATTTTTATCCCTTGGTGATCCTCAATGGTTCTGACAAAATTAGTCGCATCTACAAGGCTCTGATGAGTTCCGGTATCGAGCCAAGTAAACCCGCGGCCCAGTAACTCAACATCCAACTCACCAAGTTTAAGATATGCTTCATTAATGGAAGTGATTTCAAGTTCACCTCTTACTGAAGGCTGCACATTCTTGGCAATTTCTACGACCCGATTATCATAGAAATACAATCCAGTAATGGCGTAATTCGATTTCGGATGAGTCGGCTTCTCTTCAACGCTGAGCACTTTACCTTCTTCGTTGAATTCAACCACACCAAAACGCTCCGGGTCCTGCACATGATAGCCGAACACAGTGGCTCCATACTCTTTTTCCGAAGCACGCTGTAGCATTTTTCGAATACCATTTCCATAGTAAATGTTATCGCCAAGTATCATAGCCACTGAATCATCACCAATAAAAGCTTCCCCCAAAATAAAAGCCTGAGCTAAACCGTCAGGACTTGGTTGAACTATGTATTGTAAAGAGATGCCGAACTGGGACCCATCACCCAATAGGCTTTCGAACCTTGGAGTATCTTCCGGTGTAGAGATAATTAGAATGTCATTAATTCCGGCTAACATCAAGGTGGATAATGGGTAATAGATCATGGGTTTGTCGTAAATGGGCAGCAATTGTTTACTGGTGACCATGGTTAAGGGGTAGAGGCGAGTGCCGCTACCTCCTGCTAGGATAATGCCTTTCATATTGTAACCATCCTCTCTTCTATATAGCATTTTTGAACAAGTACAATACCTAAGCAGAAGAATAAGTTTATGAAAAACAATTAATATTCAAAAATGTCTGCCGTGGATAAATATTCGTATTAACCCTTAAAGCTACAAGCATCTTAAATATTCTTTTCAAATCTCCATGCGTCCCGGCACATCATTCGGAGATCTCTAATGACGTACCAGTTTAGTTCTTCCCTAGCTTTTCTAACATCAGCATAACATTCCGCAATATCCCCTGGTCTACGATCTATCACATCAAAAGGTATCTTAATACCTGTCTCTTCCTCAAAAATTGTTACCAATTCAAGGACAGAAGTTCCCTTACCCGAACCCAGATTATACTTATGTATCCCTTCTTTTAAATGAATAAGTGCGGCGATATGTCCTTCAGCTAAATCCATTACGTGAATATAATCTCTAACTCCTGTGCCATCAAAAGTTGGATAATCGGCTCCGAAAATGCGCAACTTCTCAATCTTCCCTTTAGCCACCTGAGTAATATATGGCATTAGATTATTCGGAGCACCATTCGGCTCCTCTCCAATAAGACCGCTTTCATGTGCCCCTATTGGATTAAAATATCGAAGTAAGGCTACCGAAAAAGCAGGGTTTGCCTCGGAAACATCTATCAAAATCCGCTCACTTATGGTCTTAGATTCACCGTATGGATTAGTTGTCGGCTTAAGTATCATTGATTCTTTAAATGGCACTTCATTCTCACCATATACCGTAGCTGATGAACTAAACACAAATCTCTGAACTTTATACTTCTGGCAAGCTCTAACAAGAACAATAGTGCTAATTATGTTATTGTAGTAATACTTTAATGGTTCTTTAACTGATTCACCAACTGCTTTATAGCCAGCAAAGTGAATAACCCCATCAATGTGATGCTCGGAAAATATCCGATCTACAGAATGCTCATTAGTTACATCAATTTCATAAAAAATAATGTTTTTTTTTGTGATTTCCATAACTTTATTTAATATTTCCACTCTACTATTACATAAGTTATCCGCTACAATCACTTTAAAACCTGCCTCTAATAGTGCGATACAGGTATGCGACCCTATGAACCCCGCACCTCCAGTCACTAATACAATCATAACCATCCTCCTCTAGAAACAAATAAAACAATTAACTAAATAAGTTTTTAAAATATATTAATACTAAAGTTATCATCCGAATTCCCCACAGAATCTAAATATACTTTTTATTTTTCACCCCTAGCTTTTTTTAAGATTTTTGCTTTCAGATAATCAAACTCCATTGTTTTATTGAACGCTAATAGTACAATTAAATTTGGGGTAAATATGCAAATAATTATTTTAAAGAAAAAATCAATAAATGCATTCTCCCACGTAAGAAGAGTTCCCAGTTTATAAGTAATGCCTATTATTATTACACTTGAG
>NZ_LVYZ01000056.1:0-66368 GCF_001909095.1 Paenibacillus sp. P46E | reverse complement strand
TGAAAGCATCTAAGCGTGAAGCCCCCCTCAAGATGAGATTTCCCAGTATGTAAGACCCCTTGAAGACGACGAGGTAGATAGGTTGGAGGTGGAAGCACGGTAACGTGTGGAGCTGACCAATACTAATCGGTCGAGGGCTTATCCAAATCTTAAAACGCAGATTCGTTTCGGATTCAGTTTTCAGGCGATCCAGCCTGAGCAAGATGTCGGCCGCAAAGGTCTGATATTTTCTTGCAGCGATTTCAAGAAGCGAAAGCTTCGAAAAATCATGTTTGGTGGCGATAGCGGAGGGGTTCCACGCGTACCCATCCCGAACACGACCGTTAAGCCCTCCAGCGCCGATGGTACTTGGACCGAAGGGTCCTGGGAGAGTAGGACGTTGCCAAGCAGACAAGACCACTGTTGAGTTATTAACAGTGGTTTTTTGCGTTGTGCACGGCTGTGGAAAAGCTGTGGATAATTTTCAGTAAGTTCAGAAAACTTACACACATGTGGATATAATTGCACGGACCGTTACATCCATCTTTTTCATGCGAAAATACATAATCATAAGGACTAGTCAAGCGAAAAACCGGATAATCCACGGTTTTTGTGGATAAAAAGTGGATTATGTGGACAAGTATATGGAAATAGTGGATAACTATTTTGCAGGATGATTAATCCAAACAAACATAAATTAGTTCAGTTTATTTCTGTGGATAACTTTTAGCGAGATTCTTTTTCTCGAGATGATTAGCAACAGAGCCCTTTGCTTGTTATACTCTCATAGAGAAGATTACTAACAATGAAGAGGTGAGCGGAAGTGGAAATCAGGCCATTGAAATCCGAGGAGTTTGAAGCAAGTCTAAGCTTGTCCGAATATGCTTTTAAATACAAGGTTACGGGTGAAGAGCGCGTTGAAACGAAGCTGAAATTTAAGCCGGAAAGAGTATGGGGAGCGTTTGAAGATGAAGTGCTTGGAGCACAATTGACATTGCTTCCGCTTCAGGTCTACATACAAGGCAGAGCCGTTCCCATGGGCGGAATAGCCGGGGTTTCTACATGGCCGGAGAACCGCAGACAGGGACTTGTAGCCAAGCTTCTATCCCATACGCTGCAAACAATGAATGAGGCAGGTCAGACATTGTCCTTTTTACATCCGTTTTTGATTCCTTTTTACCGAAAGTTTGGCTGGGAGGTCTATTGTGAATATAAGAAATACTCCATACCAGTGGATAAGTTTCCAAGGAAAACTGAAATTCAAGGGACTGTAAAGCGTGATTCCGCAGGTCTTGATACAATAGAGGAACTCTACAGTAGATTTGCCGCTGAATATAACGGAACTCTGCAGCGTGATACGGACTGGTGGAAGCGGAGTGTATTGGATGACCAGACACACCACTGTGTTTTTTACTCGAAGCTTGGTGATCCGGAAGGATATGTGTTATATAAAATAATCAATAATGAACTGATCATTGATGAATTCATTTACTTGAACGAAGTGGCGCATCAGGGCCTGTGGACATTTCTTGCCAACCACGATTCGATGATAACTGGAGCTTCTCTCAAGCAAGTACCTTCTGATGATATTCTCCCGTATTTGCTTCCCGATCCGCGCATTCCACAGGAAAATTATCCATACTTTATGGGGCGGATTGTGAATGCACAAAGATTTGTGGAGAACTTCACCTTCCGACCCATTACGAACCGTGAGAGTAGGACTTTGTATATTGATGATGAACATGCACCATGGAACAATGGCTTATGGTTATGGACTGTATCCGAGGATGGGGCAGCAACGTTAAGTCGCGTAGAAGGAGAGAAAGCCTCTGCAGATCTGAATTGCACCATTGGTACGCTTACTGTTCTGCTGCTAGGGTACAAGCGGCCAGGGGAACTGGCCAGATACGGTCAGCTAAAAGCAAACCCGGCGGGATTGGAATGGCTGGAAAAGGTCATCCCGCAGGCGAAAACAGCATTGTTTGATTTTTTCTAATCCCATAATCTAAGGCTCTCCCGGTTTCATAATGAAGCTGGGGGAGCTTTTTGCCACCTGAAAGTTCAATGGAAATCACCATGCAAAACCCTGATTTTTTCACAATGGTCAGAATACAATTGCCCTAAAACGTAAAAAATAAAAGCAACCACTTGGAATTCAGTGAGAATGTGTTATAATATGAAAAAAGTCAAAGAAAGTCAAAGTCAACGCAGCTCGAATTCATTTTATTGAAGGAAGTAGAGACAATGGTGGCAGGCTCTTCATTTATGGCTTTTTTAGTATATCTCCGGAATGATACTGTATTGCACTCTAAGTACTGAGGTATGAATGTAGTTTCGATTCGGGCCTCTGCTCTTGGGTTAAGATCTATAGAGATCATTACCGGACGGAAGCACAGTCAGTTGCACTATAAGCTTTGAACACTGGAGGATGAGTGATGCGTAATATCTCTGATATTATCGAACAATATCTGAAGAATATTTTGCATGAAAGTCCCGAAGGTACGGTGGAAATTCAGCGCAATGACCTGGCGGACCAGTTCTCATGCGTGCCGTCTCAGATCAACTATGTCATTAGTACACGCTTTACTTTGGAAAAGGGTTATGTAGTCGAGAGCAAACGTGGCGGTGGTGGATACATCCGGATTCAGCGTTTTGAGCTGCCCCAGAATGTCGCACTGTACGCACATCTCAATTCTACAATCGGAAAAGATATCGATCAAAATTCCGCCGAAGGGCTGATTTATCAGCTGGAGGAGGCCCGGTTTCTAACCAAGCGTGAAGCGTGCCTATTGCGCGCTGCTGTTTCCCGGGAATGCCTGACGGTTAATCTGCCGTACCGGGATGAGATTCGTGCCAAGCTGATGAAGGCTATGCTAATCTCTTTATTGGGCAAATAATGGTCAAATCTTAAGGAGGGACACCGCTTATGCTTTGCCAGGAATGCGGGGTCAAACCGGCTACACTCCATTTCACAAAGATTGTGAACGGAGAGAAGACGGAGTTTCATATTTGCGAAAGTTGTGCGCGGGAGAAAGGGGAGCTCATTCCTGGAACAGCGGGAGGATTCTCCATTCACAGTCTGCTGTCTGGTCTTCTGGATCTGGAAGGGGCAGGCAAGGAAAAAAACGCAGCCTCCCAGACCGCTCAGAGCCTTCAATGTGAGAATTGTGGAATGACTTACTCCCAGTTCAGCAAGCTTGGGCGTTTTGGCTGCAGCTCCTGTTATAAATATTTTGACAGTACGCTGGACCCGCTCTTCAGACGGGTTCATGGCAGCACCGCTCATGTGGGTAAGTTGCCGAAACGTGCAGGAGCAAAGATCATGTGTAAACGCCAGATTGATGAACTGAAGCAGGAACTGCAGCACAGTATCGCACAGGAGGAGTTTGAAACCGCAGCTGAGCTGAGGGATCAGATCCGCCAGCTTGAAAAAGAAATGCCACAAGAGTAAAGTCTTTGATATATAGGGGGGATATGACATGTCAAGTCTCCGGTTTACTGAACAAGCCCTTAGTGACTGGATGCGCTGCGGTGGTAGCCATTCTGAGATCGTCATCAGCAGCCGGATGCGGATCGCCCGCAACCTGGAGCATCTGCCCTTCCCTTTGCTGGCTTCGGCAGAGCAGTCGGAAGAGGTGCTGGACCAGCTCGCTCCTGTTTTTCAAGGAGAAGCAGCTGCGGATTTCGGCAACTTTCAACTCTTGAAACTGGATGAGCTGGATGAGCTGGACAAAAAGGTGCTTGTGGAAAAGCATCTCATTAGCCCTAACCTCGCTAACGAGTCACGGGGTGGCGCAGTCATCCTGAATGAGGACGAGTCAGTCAGTATTATGATCAATGAAGAAGACCATTTGCGTATTCAGTGTCTGTTCCCCGGTCTGCAGGTCAGAGAGGCTTGGGTAAGGGCGACAGCCATTGATGATATTTTTGAAGGCTCGGTCAATTACGCCTTTGATGATCGAAGAGGGTATTTGACTAGTTGTCCTACAAATGTGGGCACAGGGCTTCGTGCATCGGTCATGGTCCACTTGCCTGCACTTGTAATGACCCACCAGATCAACCGGATTTTATCCGCTGTGAATCAAGTAGGGCTCACGGTAAGAGGAATTTATGGTGAAGGCAGCGAAGCAGTAGGGAATATCTTTCAGATCTCCAACCAGATCACGCTTGGCCAGACGGAAAGTGAAATAATCGAGAATCTCCATGGCGTAGTTACCCAGATTATCGAGCATGAGCGCAACGCGCGGGAACGTCTGTTGGTAGATTCCGCTTTGCGGATTACAGACAGAATCAAACGTTCTTACGGGATATTGTCCTATGCGGCGGTGATGGAACTAAAGGAGTCTGCACAACGGCTCTCCGATCTAAGGCTTGGGGTTGATCTTGGTATTTTGGAAGGACCGTCGATTTCAGTCCTCAACGAGCTGAATGTAAAGACACAGCCGGGTTTTCTGCAAAAAATGTTCGGCGACGAGCTTACAGCCACCGAACTCGATATGTACCGGGCGAAGCTGCTCCGGGAGACACTGGGATCACAACATTAATTATAGATATTTATTATCCGTGGAGGTGCAGGGGATATGATGTTTGGAAGATTTACGGAACGCGCACAAAAGGTGCTCGCATTGGCGCAGGAAGAAGCCGTTCGTTTGGGACACAACAACATTGGGACAGAACATATTTTGCTCGGCCTGATTCGTGAAGGAGACGGAATTGCCGCTAAGGCTCTGATCGGTCTGGGTCTGGGTCTTGAAAAAATTCAGGACGAAGTGGAAACACTGATCGGCCGGGGACAAGAGCAGCCTACAAACATTGCTTATACTCCTCGTGCCAAAAAGGTTATCGAGCTATCGATGGATGAAGCTCGTAAACTGGGCCACACTTATGTGGGAACAGAGCATATCCTGCTCGGACTGATCCGCGAAGGCGAAGGCGTAGCGGCGCGTGTTCTCAATAACCTTGGAATCAGCCTTAATAAGGCCCGTCAGCAGGTTCTGCAGCTTCTGGGCAGCAGTGAAGCTACTTCGAGCCACAGCGGCGCTCCAGCCAATGTCAGCACGCCTACGTTGGATGGCCTCGCTCGCGACCTGACCGCATATGCCAAAGATGGCAATCTGGATCCTGTGATTGGCCGCAGCAAGGAAATTGAGCGCGTTATTCAAGTGCTTAGCCGCCGCACCAAAAATAATCCGGTCCTGATCGGTGAACCTGGGGTAGGTAAAACAGCGATTGCCGAAGGGTTGGCGCAAAAAATCATCAACAATGAAATTCCGGAAACTTTGCGTGACAAGCGCGTAATGACTCTGGATATGGGTTCAGTAGTTGCCGGTACGAAATACCGCGGTGAGTTCGAAGACCGCCTCAAAAAAATTATGGATGAGATTCGTCAAGCGGGTAACATTGTACTCTTTATCGATGAACTGCATACTCTGATTGGCGCTGGAGGAGCGGAAGGTGCAATTGATGCTTCCAACATCCTGAAGCCTGCTCTAGCCCGTGGAGAACTGCAGTGCATTGGTGCCACCACACTGGACGAATACCGCAAATATATCGAGAAAGACGCAGCTCTTGAACGCCGGTTCCAGCCAATTACAGTGGACCAGCCTTCTCCGGAAGAAGCGGTCCAAATTCTATACGGTCTTCGTGACCGTTATGAGGCCCATCACCGTGTGAAGATCACAGATGAAGCTATTGTGGAAGCTGTGAAGCTGTCAGACCGTTATATTCCGGACCGTTTCCTGCCGGATAAGGCGATTGACCTGATTGATGAAGCAGGCTCTAAGGTAAGACTCAACTCTTACACAATCCCGCCAAATCTCAAGGAACTTGAAATGCGTCTGGATGATATCCGCAAGGAGAAGGATTCTGCTGTACAGAGCCAAGAGTTCGAAAAGGCTGCTGCACTGCGTGACACCGAGCAAAAAATCCGTGAGGAATTGGATACCACCAAGAACCAGTGGAAAGAAAAACAAGGCCGGACTGATTCTCAGGTTACCCCAGAGGATATTGCCCAGGTGGTAGCCAGCTGGACAGGTATCCCTGTCAGCAAGCTGAAGGAAGAAGAGACTGACCGTCTACTCAACATGGAGGCTCTGCTCCATGAACGTGTCATTGGTCAGGATGAAGCCGTGAAGGCAGTCAGCCGGGCACTCCGCCGGGCGCGTGCAGGGCTCAAAGATCCAAAACGTCCAATGGGTTCATTTATCTTCCTGGGACCCACAGGGGTTGGTAAAACCGAGCTGGCGCGTGCACTTGCTGAAGCTATGTTCGGTGATGAGAATGCGGTAATCCGTATCGATATGTCGGAGTATATGGAGAAGCATTCCACTTCCCGTTTGGTCGGAGCGCCTCCAGGGTATGTGGGCTATGAAGAAGGCGGGCAATTGACCGAGAAGGTTCGCCGCAAACCATATTCTGTTGTGCTTTTGGACGAAATTGAAAAAGCTCATCCGGAAGTATTCAACATTCTGCTGCAGGTACTGGAAGACGGCCGTCTGACCGATTCCAAAGGCCGTGTCGTCGACTTCCGCAACACTCTGATCATCCTCACATCCAATGTCGGAGCGCAGGCGATCAAGAAGAACTCAACGCTTGGATTCACAGCCGTACAGGATGCCGGAGCGGATTACAGTAACATGAAGGGTAAAGTCATGGAAGAGCTGAAGAAGAGCTTCCGTCCTGAGTTCCTGAACCGTATTGACGAAATCATCGTCTTCCACTCCCTGGATGAAAAACACATTGCCGAAATTGTTACACTTATGTCCGAGGAATTGCGCAAGCGTCTGCGTGAGTATGATGTGGACTTTGTGCTTACTGAAGGGGCTAAAGCCTTCCTGGCCAAAGAGGGATATGATCCAGCCTTCGGTGCGCGTCCGCTGCGTCGGGCGATTCAAAAGCACATCGAAGACCGTCTCTCCGAGGAACTGCTGAAAGGCAACATCAAAAAAGGGGATTCCCTTAACATTGATGAGGTTAATGGTGAACTTGTAGTAACTACCGTAGAACCGCCGATTGCAGTCACACAGGAAAATGAGGTTGGAACAGAATAACCTTTACTTGGTTGAAACAAAGCTTCCACTTCTCCGTATGGAGAAGTGGGGGCTTTTTTGTGTAAAGGGACATTGATGTTTAATTAACCAATCATTCAGGCAGGTTAATGAAGGTAGGATTCAAAAGTAGATCTTAAGTGACCTTCCGTTCAGTGTGCAGAAATGGTAAACTTTGAGTAAGAGAAATTTATCCGCAATTTTAGCAAGTTCGGACGGATAGGAGAGCACATGGCAAAACCAAAAACTAAATTTTTTTGTACTGAATGCGGCTATGAATCGCCAAAATGGTTCGGGAAATGTCCCGGCTGCCAGGCTTGGAACTCCATGGTGGAAGAGACAGAAGTCGTAGTCAAAACACAAGGCATGAATGCACCGATTTTTCAAAGTAAAGAAAAGGCGCAATCGATCATAAATATAGAAAGTGACAAAGAGCCGCGTATCCTGACAGGCATTGGAGAGCTTAACCGTGTGCTGGGGGGAGGGATTGTTCCCGGTTCTCTGGTACTGGTAGGAGGAGATCCGGGGATTGGTAAGTCGACGCTCCTGCTTCAGACTTCACACGCGCTGACAACCCAGGGATTACGGGTGCTGTACATTTCAGGAGAAGAATCGGTCCGGCAAACGAAGCTTCGTGCGGATCGCCTTGGGGCGCTTTCGGCAGAGCTTTATGTGCTGTGTGAGACTAATATGGAGAGCATTGAAGAAGCGATTGAGCAGATTCAGCCTCAATTCCTGGTCATTGACTCTATTCAGACAGTATTTATGCCAGAGGTAACAAGCGCACCCGGCAGTGTGACACAGGTTCGGGAATGTACGACAAGATTCATGCGGATCGCCAAAATTCGCGGAATTGCTACGGTCCTTGTAGGACATGTAACGAAAGAAGGGGCAATTGCAGGGCCACGCATGCTGGAGCATATGGTCGATTGTGTCCTCTATTTTGAAGGGGAGCGTCATCATACGTACCGTTTGCTGCGTGCGGTCAAGAACCGGTTTGGATCCACAAATGAGATCGGGATTTTTGAGATGGGAGAAATCGGACTTACTGAAGTGGAGAATCCTTCTGAGCTTTTCTTGTCGGAGCGTCCGCTCGGTGTCGCTGGTTCGGCGGTTGTAGCCAGCATGGAGGGGACCCGGCCTGTGCTTGTTGAGCTTCAGGCGCTTGTAGCAGCTACCCACTTCCCTTCACCACGGCGGATGTGTACAGGTATGGACCATCAACGGATGGCTCTGATCATTGCAGTACTGGAGAAGCGCATGGGGATGTTTTTGCAAAACCAGGATGCTTACTTGAATGTAGCTGGCGGGGTAAAGTTGGATGAGCCGGCTATTGATTTGGCAGTTGCCATTAGTATCGCCTCCAGCTTCCGGGATATTTCAACTAAGCCTTATGATGTTTTTTTTGGAGAAGTTGGACTTACCGGAGAAGTAAGAGGGGTCTCACGTGCAGAAACGCGGGTGAAAGAGGCAGCCAAGCTTGGGTTTCGGAGAGTCATTATGCCCGAGAAAAGTATGAAAGGCTGGAAGCATCCGCAGGATATCCAGATTATTGGCGTCAGCACCGTAGCAGATGCACTAGCGGTCGCGTTAGATTAGGGGGCACAGAATGACAAAGGAATTAGAAAATATGAATGATCTGCTCAGAATGGCGGCACCGGGAACACCCTTCCGGGAAGGTCTGGAAAATGTGCTTCGGGCAAAGACAGGAGCGCTCATTGTTGTCGGATATAGCCCTGAAGTGATGGAAGTTGTCGATGGTGGCTTCTCCATCAACTGTGATTTTTCACCCAATTACTTGTATGAGCTGGCCAAAATGGACGGTGCGATTATTTTAAGCGAGGATTTGAAACGGATTCTGTACGCAAATACGCAACTGATCCCGGATTCCTCCATCTCTTCTATCGAGACAGGAATCCGGCACCGTACAGCAGAGCGTGTTGCCAAGCAAACCGGCAAGCTGGTTGTTTCCATTTCCCAACGCCGCAATATTATCACACTGTATCAAGGCTCCATCCGGTATGCGCTCAAAGAAATCGGTTCGATCCTGGCCAAGGCCAATCAGGCGATCCAAACTCTCGAGAAGTACAGAGCAGTGCTAACACAAAGTTTGACCAATCTGTCCGCTTCCGAGTATGAAGGGGTTGTCACTGTCGCAGAGGTGGTTGGAGTTATCCAGCGTGTGGAAATGGTGCTTCGGATCAAGATGGAAATCAAGCGCTATATCAACGAGCTCGGCAATGAAGGACGCCTGATCAGCATGCAAATGGAAGAACTGGTTGGAAATACAGAGGAAGAAGCATGGCTTCTGTACAGAGACTATGCAAGGGAGGAACAGGAGGACAAAATCCGCGAAATCATCGCCGGACTCAAGCGAACCAGCGACGATGATCTGATGGACGACAACCATATTGCCCGATTGCTGGGATATTCGTCTACAGCGATTGCTTCGGAGGAAGTGGTAACGCCGCGTGGCTACCGCTTGCTGAACAAAATCCCAAGACTGCCTAATGTGATCATACACAATCTGGTGGAAAGGTTTGAAATGTTGCCTAACCTGATGACGGCGAGTATTGCAGAATTGGATGAGGTGGACGGTATCGGCGAAGTGCGTGCCCGTAATATTCAGGACGGACTCAAGCGGCTGCAAAAGCAAGTTCTTATTGACAGGCAAATGTAAATAACATACAATCACGTAATATTGGAGACTTTGTTGCTCAATAGTAAGAAAATAGAGGTGAAGAAATGATACAAAAATCAATTCCGAGTTTGTTTACCATCGGTAACTTAATGCTTGGAATGTTTGGTATCATGATGGCGTTTGACGGTAAACTGAGCATGGCCGCTATCATGGTGATTATCGCTATGCTGTTAGACGGGCTGGATGGTCGTGTTGCACGGGCGCTGAAATGCGAAAGTGAATTTGGCAAGGAGCTGGACTCATTATCCGATGTCGTTTCCTTTGGAGTTGCGCCGGCGCTGATCATGTACATTACTAGCCTGCAGGATTTGAACTCTGCATTAGGCTGGACCGTAACAGCGATTTTCCCGGTATTCGGTGCGCTTCGTTTGGCCCGTTTTAATGTCCGTCCAGGTATCCCTGGATATTTTGTAGGATTGCCTATTCCGGCTGCGGGCGGAGTACTGGCTACATTAGCGCTTTTTCATAAGGATGTATCGGCCCCATTTATGATTGTAGCGACGCTGTTGCTGTCTTATCTTATGGTCAGCACAGTTAAATATCCGAATTTCAAAAAGGTGGGCCTGCCTAAAAAGGCGGTTGTAGGCGCTCCTGTGGTGATTGTTATAGCTGTTGCAGTTGCTGTGATTTTCCCCGAGCAGATCGCCAAGCTGATTTTTGTTCTTCTTGCATTGTATGCATTGTATGGCTTTAAGCAAAATATAGACCGGCTAACGGCTCGTCGCCGCCACCGTCGTAGACGCCGTACAGAAGATAAAATATATCACTCCAAAAATGGATAAGTTGCTACGGGACTAATTGCTCAAGAGAACCATAGGATTCTAATAAATATATGTAAAGAAAAGAGGCTTTGCCTTCCCTGGAACCAGTGGATGGCGAAGCCTCTTTGCCGATCTGTCGGATGGATAGAGCGCTTCAGACCATTCAGGAGAAGTTAAATAATCCTAGAGTAGCATATTTCTGTGACTCCTTTTCAACAACCTCGTCCATATTAATGTTAAGCAAATTGCAGAGAGCAGACATGTAGAACAGCTCACGGCCCAGCTCCGACGCAACCACCTCACGGCAGTTCTCGCACAGTTCGCCTTCAAGATGGGTTCCTGCAAGCTCCTTGGCTTGTTCAAGCCCTAAACCAGGCTCGAATATCTGTTTCTTGGCGTGCAGCTGAATACAGCCGCATTCGGTAATGGCTTTGACGACTGCACGATTAACGGAAGCGCTGCTCTGCCCGTTCTTGGACATTACATCCAGAAGACTACGGTGACGGAGCAGCAGTTCGGAGACTTGATCCTGGAAGGCCTGTAAACTTGGTGCGCTCATTATCCATTCACCCCTGGGTTCGTAATTGAGTTCATTATATGTCAGTCCTTCCCCTGTTTTCAACCAGTATTAGAAGTTTCCGGTTGTCTTTGCAGTAATGATAATGTTCTGTGTCAGAAAAAATAACGGTCCCCCGGATTACCGTCCTAAAAATTGGAACATACTGGTGATGTATAGATCATTTTAGGATGAATACAAGGAGGTGCCTGAGGTAATGTGGAAAAAATTGATTTTGATGCTTGCCGCGATTTGCGGAGCCTGGTCAGGTTATACGCTATACCATGCGGCAGAAAGAGGATTCCCGGAAGGAATGGGAAAACTGGGTGATAGCTTACCTGTGCAGGGAAGCATTTTGTTTGCGGTGCTGGGAGCCATTATTTTTTTGTTTGCGGGGACTTTATGCGCGGAATGGGGAGGTTCTAAACTGCGGGAGGCGGTATTGTATTGTTCGCGCATCCCCATGAATGAATTGGCTGCAGGCGCTGCTGGGCTTACGGGAGGCCTTCTCTTGTCCCTCCTGCTATATCCTGCTATGGTATGGCTTGGAAAGGCAGGAGAGCTGCTGCAGGTGGCTGCTACGCTTACGTTTGGGTATATGGGGCTCCGGATTGGGCTGGAAAAGAAAGAAGAGCTGGCTTCTTTATGGACAACCGGGCGCTGGGGACAAGCTCCAGAACCGGAAGGCCGCGGCTTGGAAGAGCATAAGATTCTGGATACAAGCGTCATTATAGACGGACGGATCGCCGATATCTGCAAGACAGGTTTCATTGAGGGAACCATCGTAATCCCGGAATTTGTTCTGGAGGAGCTTCAGCATATCGCCGATTCATCGGATCTGCTGAAACGTAACCGCGGACGTCGCGGATTGGATATCCTCAATAAAATCCAAAAAGAGCTGGATGTGAAGGTGCTGATCTACGAAGGTGATTTTGAAGAAATCTCTGAAGTAGACAGTAAACTGGTCAAACTGGCTAAAGTGCTGCGGGGCAAGGTAGTCACCAATGACTTTAACCTTAACAAGGTGTGCGAACTGCAAGGCGTGTCAGTTCTCAATATCAATGATCTGGCCAATGCGGTGAAGCCGGTGGTCCTGCCTGGTGAAGAAATCATTGTCCAGGTTATTAAAGATGGCAAGGAGCATGGACAAGGAGTTGCCTATCTTGATGACGGAACTATGATTGTGGTCGAGGGCGGCCGTGAATACATCGGAACAACGATGGAGGTTCTGGTAACCAGTGTGCTGCAGACTTCGGCAGGACGCATGATTTTTGCCAAGCCGAAGCTGATGGAAAAAGCGCAATAAACGGTTTCAGAGCGGTGAAAGCTTCTCCAATGGGTTGGAAATGGCCGCCAAACACGTTATGATGGGGGTATACGTGAAGGACAGGAGAAGGGCAGAATGTCAAACAGTGTAGGCGCCGTGATTGTCGCGGCGGGCAGAGGAACAAGAATGGGGACTGCGGAGAGCAAGCAATATTTGCTGCTGCAGGGAAAACCGATTATCGTTCATACCCTGGAGGTATTTCAGCGGCATCCGCTCATCTCTGAAATCGTACTGGTTACGGGCCAAGAGGATGTGGATCGCTGCCGGGAGTGGATAAAGGCCTACAAGCTCGACAAAGTGTCATCTGTAGTGACAGGAGGCTCTGAACGCCAGCATTCGGTTCATCTGGGTCTGAGAAAACTGTTGACCACCTGGGTAATGGTTCATGACGGTGTCCGTCCATTTGTGCAGGAGGAAGAGATTACAGCCTGTTACGAGCATGCCAAAGATATTGGTGCCTCAGTGCTTGCTGTACCGGTAAAAGATACGATCAAGCAGGTGGACGGGGATGGCAAAGTGCTGTCCACACCCGATCGGCGAAGTCTGTGGGCGATTCAGACCCCGCAGACTTTTCGTTTGTCCGAACTGATTATGGCGTATGAGTCGGCAGAGCGGGACGGATTTCTCGGCACCGATGATTCGAGTCTCGCGGAGCGCAGCGGTATTCCGGTTGCCGTCGTGGAGGGAAGTTACACAAACATTAAGATTACCACACCGGAAGATCTGGATTTCGCTGAATTCACACAAAGAAACAGGGGAGAGGTACAAACATGATTGCTGTAGGACAAGGTTTTGATGTACACCAGCTGGTGGAAGGCAGGCCGTGCATTATTGGCGGTGTCACTATTCCTTATGAAAAAGGACTGCTTGGGCACTCTGACGCCGATGTACTGCTGCATGCAGTGAGCGACGCTATTCTGGGGGCCTTGGGACTTGGCGATATCGGCAGACATTTTCCCGATACGGACCCGGCCTTTAAGGATGCGGACAGTCTGAAGCTGCTGGAGCATGTATGGGCGCTTGCCCGTGAACGTGGTTATAAGCTTGGGAATATTGATTCTACGATTATTGCCCAAAAGCCTAAGATGGCCCCTTATATCCCGCAAATGAATGAGGTTATCGCTAAGGCACTGGGAGCCGAGACATCGAAGGTGAATGTCAAAGCAACCACTACCGAACAGCTTGGCTTTACCGGACGTGGAGAAGGGATAGCTGCACAATCTATTGTCTGTCTGCTCAAAGATGTGATATCATCTTGAGATGGCTGTTTGCAGCCTAATTTAACCATTATGAAGCGGAGGGAATGACATGACGGGTCAAGTCCGGGTGCGTTACGCACCAAGCCCTACGGGACATTTACATATCGGAAATGCCAGAACGGCGTTATTCAATTATTTGTTCGCCCGTAATCTGGGCGGCAAATTCATTATCCGGATCGAAGATACGGACGTAAAGCGTAATATTGCTGAAGGGGAAGAAAGCCAGCTCAAATATCTGAAATGGCTGGGAATGGACTGGGATGAGAGTGTTGATATCGGCGGTGAATACGGGCCATATCGCCAGACAGAACGTTTAGATCTGTACCGCATATACTGGCAGGACCTGCTGGACCGTGGTCTTGCATACCGCTGCTACTGCACAGAAGAAGAGCTTGAAGCGGAACGTGAAGAGCAGACCGCCAGAGGCGAGACTCCGCGTTATTCCGGGAAGCACCGGAATTTGACTGAAGAGCAGCGCCAGGCCTATGAAGCAGAAGGACGTATAGCAAGTGTCCGCTTCCGTGTGCCTGAAGACCGCACTTATACCTTTGATGATATCGTTAAGGGGAGTATTTCTTTTAATACTAAGGATATGGGCGACTTTGTCATTGTGAAGAAGGATGGAATACCAACCTATAACTTCGCTGTGGCTGTGGATGATCATCTGATGGAAATCACTCATGTATTGCGCGGGGAAGACCATATCTCGAATACACCGCGTCAATTGATGATTTATGAGGCCTTGGGCTGGGAAACGCCGCTGTTTGGACACATGACCCTGATTGTTGGTGATGACCACAAGAAGCTTAGTAAACGTAACGAATCCATTATTCAGTTCATTGAGCAGTACGATCAGCTGGGCTATTTGCCAGAGGCACTGTTCAACTTTATCGCACTGCTGGGCTGGTCACCGGAGGGCGAAGAGGAGATCTTCAGCAAAGAAGAGCTGATCTCCATCTTTACGGCAAACCGTCTGTCCAAGAGTCCAGCTGTATTCGATACCAACAAGCTATCGCATTTGAATAACCACTACATCAAGCACGCCGATCCAAAACGTGTTGCTGCGCTGGCTATTCCACATCTGCAAAAAGCCGGAAGATTGCCGGAAACGCTTAGTGAAGAACAGCAGGCCTGGGCTGAAAGTCTGGTTGCTCTGTATCAGGAGCAGATGATTTCTGCCTCGAATATCGTGGAGCTGTCGGAGCTTTTTTTTCGCAGTCATGTGGAGCTTGAAACAGAAGCTGCTCAGATTCTGGCTGAAAGCCAGGTTCCTGAAGTCCTGTCCGCTTTCTTGAATAAGGTGGAAGCTACAGACGATTTTACTGCCAGTAACATGGCCGTCCTGATTAAAGAAGTACAGAAAGAGACGGGACATAAAGGCAAAGCGCTGTTCATGCCGATCCGTGTCGCTTTAACCGGACAAACACATGGACGTGATTTGAATGTAACGATAGTTCTGCTAGGCCGTAGCCGGGTCATCGAACGTCTGAGATCTCAGATCAAAGGGGCTTAAGAAGGAGTAGCCGGATGATGAACCCCTTGTCAGTCCGTTGTCTTTTAGCTAAGATAGAAGTATATGATAATAGCTGGGATCAGGAAAAGTATGCGTACAAGGACAATTACCAGAGAGAATAACCGCTAAGGGATTTCCCTTTGCAGGCTGGGAGTTATTCATTTGTCTGCCGCTGAATATGCGCCTGTGAGCTGCTCGGTTGAGCGTTCCTGCAATGGGATGTTAGACCGCGCCGGAACGTTGCCGTTACAGACGCCAAGAGGGACAATAGCACTTACTGGTTTTGAAATGTGAATCCGGTGAATCATGCGAAGTCCAAGCAGAGTGGGACCACGGTTAAACGTCTCTGCAGCTTTATGCTGCAGGGGCGTTTTTTGTTGAAATTTATGAATAGAGAGAGAACGTGGGTTGTAGATAATACCTTCCTTATGCGTACCTGTAAACAGGAGGCGGGGAAGTCAAAGAAGAGGGGAACCGTGATGTTTAAGTATATCAAGTCGGACATTCGGGCAGTATTCGACAACGATCCCGCAGCCCGCAGCTGGTTTGAGGTTGTCTTCACCTACGCCGGACTTCATGCCATTTGGGCACACCGGATAGCCCACTCTTTATATAAACGGCGCTGGTTTACACTTGCACGCGTCGTTTCCCAGATCAGCAGATTTATGACCGGTGTTGAAATTCATCCAGGGGCAACGATCGGGAACCGCCTGTTTATTGACCATGGAATGGGTATTGTCATCGGGGAAACCTGCGAAATCGGGGATGATGTGATTATTTATCAGGGAGTTACTCTCGGGGGAACGGGTAAAGAAAAAGGAAAACGTCATCCGACCGTTGGCAACAATGTTGTGATTGGCTCCGGCGCGAAAGTACTGGGATCGTTCCGGATCGGCGATAATTGCAATATCGGCTCCAATTCGGTTGTTCTCCGTGAAGTGCCAAGCAACAGTACAGTTGTGGGTAATCCTGGGCGGGTGGTCAAACGAAATGGCGAACGGGTATCTGACAGGCTTGATCACACCCAAATGCCGGATCCACTGATCGATTCTCTGCGTTTTTTACAGAAAGAGATCGAAGAGATCAGAGAAAAGCTAGGTACAGAGGACAAACAGAAACAAGAACAGCGCCGCCTGGAAAGCCAGCAGTATATTGGTGATTATGAAATTTAAGCATACCGGAATTCGGTAGAATCCGGGTTCAAACAGAAAGGATTGGGAACAAACATGGCATTGCAAATCTACAACACAATGACGCGCAGCAAGGAACAATTTGTCCCGCAGGAATCAGGCAGGGTGAAGATGTACGTATGCGGTCCAACCGTCTACGGCTATATGCATATTGGAAATGCCAGACCTGTAATTGTTTTTGATACGGTCCGGAACTATCTGGAACAGATAGGGTATGAAGTTAATTATGTGACCAACTTCACGGATGTCGACGACAAGCTGATTCGCAAGGCCGAGGAGATGAACACTACAGTAGCTGAGGTTGCAGAAATCTTTATCAATGCTTATTGGGAGGATCTTGCAGGGCTTAGTGTAAAGCCAGCGACGATGAATCCCCGGGTTACGCAGAGCATGGAGTTGATTATTGAGTTCATTAAGGAGCTGGAAGAAAAGGGCTACGCCTATGAAAATGGTGGTGACGTCTATTACCGTACAGCCAAATTTTCTAATTACGGCAAGCTGTCCCGCCAGAATCTGGAGGAACTTCACTTCGGCATCCGGGTGGAAGTGGACTCACGCAAAGAAAAACCTGAGGACTTTGTCCTCTGGAAAGCAGCCAAGCCAGGAGAAATCCACTGGAGCAGCCCTTGGGGAGACGGACGTCCAGGTTGGCATATCGAGTGCTCGGCCATGGCCCGTGAGTTTCTTGGCGACACGATTGATATTCATGGCGGCGGACAGGATCTGCAGTTCCCGCACCATGAGTGCGAATGCGCTCAGACAGAGGCGTTGAGTGGCAAGCCGCTCTCTAACTACTGGATGCACAACGGGTTCATTAACATCGGCGATGAAAAGATGTCGAAATCGCTCGGCAACGGTCTGCTGGTGAAGGATATCCGCCAGCGTTTCAAAGCAGGGACGATCCGTTATTTTATGCTTTCCACCCATTACCGTAATCCGCTGAATTTCACTGAAGAATCCATGCTGTCCGCAGAAAAAAGCACTGAGCGTATCGCACTTGCGGAGAGCAATGTGAAGCACCGGCTTGAGCTTGATCCAGAAGGGGCCAAAGGGCAGGCAAGCGAGCAGATCACTGAACGGTTGACTGCCATTGTAGGCAATTTCCATGCCAAGATGCAGGATGACTTTAACACTCCTGATGCCATCACTGCTATGTTTGACTGGGTAAGTCTTGCGAACAATACGCTTGCGAATTCAGAAGCGCTGTCTGTGGACTTCGCGGCGCTGCTGCAAGCTTTTGCCGAAATGAATGCTGTGCTGCGCCTGACACCGGAGATTGAGGAAGAGGTTGCTGGAGAAGAAGTAGAAAGACTGATCGCTGAACGTGCCGAAGCACGCAAGAACAAGAACTGGGGACGCTCCGATGAGATCCGTGATGAGCTGAATGCAATGGGCATCCTGCTAGAGGATACTCCGCAAGGAATGCGGTGGCGGCGGAAATGAGCGGGCCATTTAATCTGGAGAGTGCCTGGTTTCCCTATGAGCCCTCCAAGCCGGCCCGACTCCTCTCTCCTTTGGTTCTGGCGTATGCAGGTGATGCTATCTATGAAGTGGCGGTTCGCCAGTATTTGATCTCACTGCCGAATCTGCGTCCGAATCATTTGCACCGTACAGCGACCGGGTTGGTCTCTGCCAAAGCGCAGAGCACAATCCTAACTTATCTGGAGCCGATGCTTACGGATGAAGAGAAGGATGTTGCCAGGCAAGGACGGAATGCCAAATCCGGAACCATTCCCAAAAATGCAGATGTGCTGGAATATCGGCATGCTACCGCCTTTGAGTGCCTAATCGGTCATTTGTATTACACAGGCCAGCAAGCCCGAATCCAAGAACTCGTTGACAGCAGTATACAGTATATGATGAACCGGCCTAAGTAAGGCTATAAGGGTATAGATATTAGAACAGGAGGCATGAACATGGAAGAATTAAGAACAGAAGAGGAAATATTGGCGGGCAAGCATTCAGTGCTTGAAGCGCTTCGCGCCGGTCGTACACTCAATAAAATATGGATTGCCGAAACAGCACAAAAGCACTTAACAGCACCCATTATTGCTGAAGCGCGTAAAGCGGGAATTGTGATCCAGCATGTGGATAAAAGAAAGCTGGACCAGCTTGCACCTGGAGTACAGCACCAAGGGGTAGTAGCACAAGCGGCACCCTTTGCCTATGCAGAGGTTGCAGATATTTTGGCAGCGGCAGAGGCTAAAGGAGAGCCGCCGTTTCTGATTCTGCTTGACGAAATTGAGGATCCGCATAATCTGGGCTCCATCCTAAGAACAGCCGACTGCACTGGTGTGCACGGAGTTATTGTACCGAAACGGCGGTCTGCACAAATCACGGCGACGGTGTCCAAAACTTCTGCAGGAGCTGTTGAATATGTACCAGTTGCACGCGTAACCAACCTCGGACAGACCATTGACCGCCTCAAGGAGCTTGGGGTCTGGGTAGTTGGAACCGATGTGGATACGGATCAGAATCTGTATGCCTCTGATATATTTACAGGTCCGGTAGCCGTGGTAATTGGAAATGAGAATAAAGGAATGGGCCGCCTGATCCGGGAGAAATGCGATGTGCTGCTGAAGCTGCCGATGGCCGGGAAGATCAATTCACTAAATGCTTCAGTTGCCGCAGGTGTTATTATGTACGAGGTGCTGCGCCGTCGGCATCAGCAAGGATAGTTATGGCCGACTGGCGCGATATTCTTCTTGTGGATGGCTACAATATGATTGGCGGCTGGCCTGATCTTGCCGCATTGTCACTTACAGGAATGCAGGGAGCGCGCGACCGGCTGCTGGATATGCTGGCTGATTATCAGGCGTTTTCCGGGCTGCGTGTCATAGCCGTTTTTGATGCGTACCGGGTACCGGGACTGGGCAGATCCTTTGTGCAGGGGAAAGTGCAGGTGTTTTTTACCAAGGAAAAAGAAACGGCGGATGAATGCATTGAGCGGCTGGTCGGTGAGTTCAATCACCGCAGACGGCAGATTTATGTGGCGACCAGTGATTTTGTCGAGCAGCATGTCATCTTCGCGCAAGGAGCGCTCCGGATTTCAGCCCGGGAGCTGCGGCTGGAGATCGAAGAAAACCAGAAGCAGGTCAAGAAGGCCATCGAGCCAGGGAGCATCAGTTCCAACAGGCATTCACTGGAAGAAAAACTGCCGCCTGAAGTTCGCAAACGGCTGGAGGACTGGCGCCGTCAGTAGAGTGGCGGAAATTGAAGCGTTTTCGTGAAAAATCCCATAATATGTTATTGAAGATTGATTTTGGACAATCTGCGGTTGACGGTGTAAGGTAACATAATATATACTGGTCCTATATTTCGCGAAGTAACGATGTGTCTTGCGTTGCAGCCGGGGGGATTCTTGGTGAGTGTCGACCTCAAGGAAATAATGCTGTCCGAGTATGATTTCATAAGCGATGAAGAAATTGTCGAGATCTTCCGTGGTGGCGACAGTGGCGCATTGGAGCATTTAATTAACAAGTACCGCAATTTTGTCCGTGCCAAGGCCCGTTCATATTTTCTGATTGGGGCAGACCGTGAAGATATCGTACAGGAAGGCATGATAGGCCTATATAAGGCAATTCGTGACTTCAAGGGCGACAAGCTTTCTTCATTCAAGGCGTTTGCTGAGCTCTGCATCACTCGTCAGATTATTACCGCAATTAAGACAGCTACCCGCCAGAAGCATATTCCGCTCAATTCCTATGTCTCATTGGACAAGCCAATCTACGATGAGGATTCAGACCGGACACTGATGGATGTTATTTGTGGAACACAGGTGCTTGATCCGGAAGAATTGATTATTAACCAGGAAGAGTTCATTGGTCTGGAAGATAAGATGGCCGAGATTTTGAGTGATCTGGAACGTAAGGTTCTAATGCTCTATCTGGACGGACGGTCCTATCAGGAGATTGCTGAGGATTTGAAGCGTCATGTGAAGTCGATTGACAATGCCTTGCAGCGAGTGAAACGTAAATTGGAAAGATATCTGGAAGTGCGTGACAATTGATGATACAATGTACAGGAAAGGCTCGGACATCGAGTCTTTTTTTAGTGTTTTAAGATTGTTCTATTGAAATGACACGAGATTATTGTCCTATGTCGTCAACAGCAGGTTTATAGACAGTGCAAATGCTCCATAATGATAGGTAGTAATGAATAAGTCAATCCCAAAAATGAAGACCTTCGTTTTATCGGCGGGCAATAACGGCAGATTCTCCTCAGGGATCTGAAGAGGGTTCAGGCAATTATGGATTCTGATCTTACTGGATGGACAGTGATTGGCGTGAAAAGGAAGACCAGAGACTACGTACGCAATAAGGCTTCAGCACCCGAAATTACCCAACGCGATGGGGGAAAACTTTCGTTGACACAGAGGTTGACATTATGCTAAAGTGTTTTAGGTAGGCCTAAATTCGCGGCTTTTTTTAGGATCAATATTTGCGTCTTCTAATTTCAAAGTTAGAGGGACGTCTTCGGGAGGTGCACATCATGCGGGTAATTATCACTTTGGCTTGTACAAGTTGCAAACAAAGAAACTATGCGACAACCAAAAACAAGCGAAATCACCCCGACCGCTTGGAGATGAAGAAATTTTGCAAGTTCTGTAACGAGCAAACTCCTCATCGCGAAACCAGATAGTCTTTGGAGGTGTAGTCGGCGTGAAACGTAGTTTCAAGTCTTTGTTTTCCTTTTTCACTGAGAGCTGGAGTGAACTCAAAAAAGTTCGCTGGCCTAGCCGTAAGGAATTGAAAAACTACACATTGATCGTTCTCGGTACAATTGTAGTAATCGCTCTTTACTTCTGGGTTCTGGACATCGGTATTTCCGCTGTGATCGAAAGGATTATTTAGAGAGGTCCCAGGTGGCTTGGTATGGAAAAAAGATGGTATGTTGTTCATACCTATTCCGGGTATGAGAATAAGGTTAAGGCCAATTTGGAAAAACGCGTTGAGTCCATGGGCATGGAAGACAAAATATTCCGTGTTCTTGTTCCTATGGAAGAAGAACTGGTAAACAAGGACGGCAAGAAAAAAACCGTCATGCGTAAAGTTTACCCTGGTTATGTTTTGGTCGAAATGGTTCAAACTGATGATTCATGGTATGTAGTCCGCAATACGCCGGGCGTTACCGGATTTGTTGGTTCGACAGGTTCCGGGTCCAAACCTACCGCTCTGCTTCCGGAAGAAGTTGAACAAATTCTGAAGCATATGGGCATGGTTGAACCTAAAGCGAAGATTGATTTCGAAATTAAGGAATCCGTACGTATTATGGTTGGTCCCTTTGCGAATTTTGTGGGCTCTGTGGAAGAAATTTTGGCTGATAAGAGCAAGATCAAAGTGCATGTCAACATGTTTGGACGGGAAACCCCGCTGGAGTTGGATTTCACTCAAGTGGAGAAAATATAACAGTCGCAAGGGTTTCTTGTGGGAGAACGCTATTTAGTGTTCGAATACCACTATTTTTGCAAGGAGGTGTCACTCATGGCTAAAAAAGTTATTAAAATGGTGAAACTGCAGATTCCTGCAGGGAAAGCGAATCCAGCGCCTCCAGTAGGTCCGGCGTTAGGTCAAGCAGGTGTCAACATCATGGCATTCTGTAAGGAATTCAACGCTCGTACAGCTGACCAGGCTGGCCTGATCATCCCGGTTGAAATTACAGTGTTTGAAGACCGTTCCTTTACTTTCATCACTAAAACTCCTCCGGCTGCCGTTCTGCTTCGCATTGCTGCGAAAGTAGAAAAAGGATCCGGTGAACCAAACAAGAAAAAAGTAGCGAAGCTGGGCCGCGCAGCGGTTCGTGAAATCGCTGAAACAAAAATGCCCGACCTGAACGCTGCATCTATCGAAGCTGCAATGCGTATGGTTGAAGGTACTGCCCGCAGTATGGGGATTACAATCGAAGACTAATATGTTTTCGATGAACCGGTCTTGCATGACCGTAATATGTGGGAGGAATTTCCGCTAATACCACAAAGGAGGAACATTTTCATGGCTAAACATGGTAAGAAATACCAAGAATCTGCTAAGCTTATCAATAGCGAAGCGACTTACGAGCCTTCAGAAGCTGTAGAGCTTGTGAAAAAGGCGGCAACTGCCAAATTCGACGAAACCGTTGAAGCAGCAGTTCGTCTGGGTGTAGACCCGCGTAAACAAGACCAAGCTGTTCGTGGTGTTGTTGTCCTGCCTCACGGCACAGGCAAAACACAACGCGTGCTTGTATTTGCAAAAGGTGAAAAAGCGAAAGAAGCGGAAGCTGCTGGCGCGGATTTTGTAGGTGATCAGGATATGATCAACAAGATCCAACAGGGCTGGTTTGAATTCGACGTCTGCGTAGCTACACCTGATATGATGAGTGAAGTCGGTAAACTTGGTCGTTTGCTTGGTGGTAAAGGTCTCATGCCTAACCCTAAAGCCGGCACAGTTACTTTCGATGTTACTAAGGCTGTTCAAGAAATTAAAGCCGGTAAAATCGAATACCGTCTCGATAAAGCAGGCCAAATTCACGCGCCTATCGGCAAAGTGTCTTTTAATGCTGAACAACTGAACGAAAACCTTAAATCCCTGATCGATGCTCTGAACCGTGCGAAACCAGCTGCTGCCAAAGGTGTATATCTTAAAGGCATCGCAATTTCGTCTACTATGGGACCGAGCGCTCGTGTGAATGCAGCTGCTTTCAGATAAATAAAGGTTGACTCTCTGGGTCATCTTTGATAATCTGTAACAGTTGTGAACTTTAAGGTGATCATTCTTCAACTTGAATATGCTTACCGTAGACAGTAGGTGCCGTGAGGCTTAATTCCCTACCGAGGTGTTGTGATAGAAACAAGAAGTGTATGGCACATGCCGGATCACTAACGTTTTATCAAGCCTTCGTGAATCTGCGGAGGCTTTTCTAATGCCTGCGTAGGACGGTGTGGTTTCTTCGGAAATAATCGCCGTAACATAATTTTTCAGGAGGTGTATACAATTGGCAAATGCAAAAGTAATCCAAGCTAAACAGGACGCGGTTGATGTTGTTACCGGCAAACTGCAAAACAGTATTTCTACTGTTGTTGCGGACTACCGCGGATTGAACGTTGCCCAAGTGACTGAACTGCGCAAGCAGCTTCGTGAAGCTGGGGTTGATTTTCAAGTCCTGAAGAACACATTGGTTCGTCGTGCCACAGCTGCGGCTGAACTGACTGAACTTGATGCCGTTCTGACTGGTCCTACAGCGGTCGCTTTCAGCGAAACAGACGCAGTAGTAGCCGCTAAGATTCTGAACGATTTCGCTAAAAAGAACGATGCTCTGAAACTTAAGGGTGGCGTTGTGGAGGGCCGTGTCATCGATGCGGACCAACTGAAAGCACTGGCTGAGCTTCCTTCCCGTGAAGGTTTGCTGTCTATGCTGCTTAGCGTACTTCAAGCTCCAATGCGCAACTTCGCGCTTGCAGTTAAGGCTGTTGCTGAGAAGGAAGAACAAAGCGCGTAAGCCTTTGATTCTAGTATCATAATCATTACCACAAATAAATTTAAATATAAAATGGAGGTTCAATCATGAGCAAAGAAACAATCTTGGAAGAAATTAAAGGCATGAGCGTATTGGAACTGAACGACCTGGTAAAAGCAATCGAAGAAGAATTCGGCGTAACTGCAGCAGCTCCAGTAGCAGCTGGCGGCGCAGTAGCAGCAGTAGAAGAAGAACAATCCGAATTCGACGTAATCTTGACAGGCGCTGGCGCTTCCAAGATCAACGTTATCAAAATCGTTCGCGAAATCACAGGCTTGGGCTTGAAAGAAGCTAAAGACCTCGTAGACAACGCTCCAAAAGCAATCAAAGAAAAAGTAAGCAAAGAAGAAGCCGAAGCTACCAAAGCAAAATTGGAAGAAGTAGGCGCAGCTGTAGAAGTGAAGTAATATAATTTTCGTGGTTTTGCAACGGGAATAGGTGTTATGCCTGTTCCCGGTTCTAGCAACCCCCTTGAACTTGTTCAAGGGGGTTGCTGTATAAGTAATGCCTTGCTAGAAAGAGCAGAACGAAAGGGAGGATTGTATGTCGCAGCATTATTACTCGCAGCAGCCGGATGCGCGTCATGACAGACGCACCATCGATACGGTTCTAAGAGGAAAAAGCCTCCGCTTTACCAGCGACGCCGGTGTCTTTTCCAAAGGAGATATTGATTACGGCAGCCGTGTACTAATCGAAACGATGGATATTCCGGATGGAATTTCCGTGCTTGATGTGGGTTGTGGGTACGGGCCGATTGGGATTAGTGCAGCTTATCTGGCTCCCAAGGGACATGTCACGATGATTGATATTAACAGCCGGGCGGTTGAGCTGGCCCGTGAGAATGCCCGGAACAACGGGATCAGCAATGTAACTCTACTGGAGAGCGATGTACTCTCTGCCGTGAAGGGGCAGAAATTCGATGTGATTTTGACAAATCCTCCGATTCGTGCCGGTAAAACAGTAGTACATCAAATTTTCGAACAAGCCTATGAGCATTTGAATGAGGGTGGAGCGCTGTGGGTTGTGATTCAGAAGAAACAGGGGGCACCATCGGCAGTAGCCAAACTTGAGAGCATGTTTGAGGATGTAGATGAAGTAGGGAAAGACAAAGGCTATCGGATTATTAAAGCACAAAAATAAAAATATATAGCCTGTTGACATGTATTGTCGATAGTGTTATTATTATAAAATGTCAGTATTAAGATAGGCTCCATGTCTTTAGTTTGCTGAAATGTCAAGTAATATATTGTCGCCGGTAAGCGCATGCCGTACGGCAAGTTTTTGCGAATTCAGTTCTCTATGTTCCTGTCACGGCGAGGGTCGCCGGGTCAATAGATAATAGCGCATAAACTGTTGCTTGGTGACGTATAATACCTACGTTTTAGGCAAATCTACGGATAAGGAGTATTTTGGCCGTGGAAAGATGCGCTCTTTTTTCGAAGATTTCGATAAGGGCTTTTCTTTATTTATGGCTGAGTCCTTGTGTTATGGTTCCATTATACGGGTCCAAACAAGGGTTCGCAATCAATTTTTAAGTGAGTAGACATGAGGGGTGAGTAAAGTTGGCAGGACATCTTGTTCAGTATGGTCGACGCACTCGGCGGAGCTATGCGAGAATTAAAGAGGTACTCGAGGTCCCTAACCTGATCGAGATCCAACAGAAATCGTATGATTGGTTTTTGGAGGAAGGTTTGCGTGAAATGTTCCAGGACATCTCGCCAATCCAGGATTTCACGGGTAATTTGGTGCTTGAGTTCATTGATTACAGCCTAGGCGAACCGAAGTATACGGTTGACGACGCTAAAGAGCGGGACGTGACATATGCGGCTCCTCTGCGTGTGAAGGTGCGGCTCATCAATAAGGAGACCGGTGAGGTCAAAGAGCAGGAAGTGTTCATGGGAGATTTCCCGCTGATGACGGAGACCGGCACTTTTATTATCAATGGTGCGGAACGGGTTATTGTCAGCCAGTTGGTTCGCTCTCCAAGCGTCTATTTCAGCACGAAAGTAGATAAGAACGGCAAAAAAACCTACACCGCCACAGTAATTCCAAACCGCGGAGCTTGGCTCGAATTGGAAACGGACGCTAAGGACATCATGTATGTTCGTATCGACCGGACACGTAAAATTCCAGTTACAGTCCTTCTGCGTGCTCTCGGTTTCGGCAGTGATGCCGAGATTCTGGAACTGCTTGGAAATGATGAATATATTCGCAATACGCTGGATAAAGACAATACGGACTCCACTGAGAAGGCGCTTATTGAAATCTACGAGCGTCTGCGTCCGGGCGAACCACCGACACTGGATAACGCAAAGAGCCTTTTGGTCGCACGTTTCTTTGATCCGAAGCGCTATGATTTGGCTAATGTCGGTCGTTACAAGATCAATAAAAAGCTGCACATTAAGAACCGGTTATTTAATCAGCGGCTTGCACAGCCTTTGGTTGATGAGGCTACTGGAGAAATTCTGGCGGAATCCGGACAAATGGTTGACCGCAGACTTCTTGATGAGCTGATCCCTTATTTTGAGAAAGAAGTTGCTGCCAAAACCTACCGTGTTACCGGTGGAGTACTGGATAGCGAAGATATCCCGCTGCAAACGATCGATGTATTCTCGCCGATCGAGGAAGGCCGGGTTATCAAGCTGATTGCCAACGGCAATATCGATAAATCCGTTAAACATATTACCCAAGCTGATATTATTTCCTCAATCAGCTACTTTATTAATTTGCTGCATGGTATCGGCAATACAGATGACATTGACCACTTGGGTAACCGTCGTCTGCGTTCCGTAGGTGAATTGCTTCAGAACCAATTCCGTATCGGGTTGTCCCGTATGGAACGCGTAGTGCGTGAGAGAATGTCGATTCAGGATGCGAATGCAATTACTCCGCAGGCCCTGATCAATATTCGTCCGGTTATTGCGTCCATTAAAGAGTTCTTTGGTAGTTCCCAGCTGTCGCAGTTTATGGACCAGACGAACCCACTTGCTGAACTTACGCATAAGCGTCGTCTATCCGCACTCGGACCCGGCGGTCTGACCCGTGAGCGCGCTGGCTTTGAAGTCCGCGACGTACATCACAGTCACTACGGCCGTATGTGTCCAATCGAAACACCGGAAGGTCCAAATATCGGTTTGATCAACTCCTTGTCCACCTTTGCCCGCATCAATGAGTACGGCTTTATTGAGGCTCCGTACCGTTGGGTGGATCCGAAGACCGGTAAGGTGACAGAACATATCGATTATTTGACCGCCGATGAAGAAGATAACTATGTAGTTGCTCAGGCGAATGTACAGATCGATGAAGATGGAACCTTTAAGGAAGACATGGTTATCGTTCGTTACAACAAGGATTCAGACAACATTACCACTATGCCTAGTAACCGCGTTGACTACATGGACGTATCACCAAAACAGGTTGTATCAGTCGCTACGGCGCTCATTCCGTTCCTCGAGAACGATGACTCCAACCGCGCACTGATGGGATCTAACATGCAGCGTCAAGCCGTTCCACTTCTGATTCCGAAGGCTCCGCTTGTCGGTACAGGGATGGAGCATAAATCCGCTAAGGACTCTGGCGTATGTATTGTCTCCAAATATGACGGTATTATTGAACGATCTTCTGCCAACGAAATCTGGCTGCGCCGGGTTGAGATGATTGAAGGTAAAGAAGTTAAAGGTGATATCGTTAAATATAAATTACACAAATTTATGCGTTCGAACCAAGGTACCTGCATAAATCAACGTCCTCTGGCTAAAAGAGGCGACGTTGTGAAGAAGGGTGACATTCTTGCAGACGGACCTTCCACAGAAATGGGTGAATTGGCCCTGGGCCGCAACGTAGTTGTTGCGTTCATGACTTGGGAAGGTTACAACTACGAGGATGCGATCCTGCTGAGTGAAAAGCTGGTAAAAGAAGATGTATACACTTCGATTCATATTGAAGAATACGAATCTGAGGCTCGTGACACCAAGCTGGGTCCAGAAGAGATTACCCGTGATATTCCAAATGTCGGTGAAGAAGCGCTTCGCAATCTTGACGAACGCGGTATTATCCGCATTGGTGCGGAAATCAATGCTGGTGACATCCTTGTCGGTAAAGTAACCCCTAAGGGTGTAACTGAACTGACTGCTGAAGAGCGCCTGCTCCATGCAATCTTTGGTGAGAAGGCACGTGAAGTGCGTGATACTTCGCTGCGCGTTCCTCATGGTAGTGATGGTATTATCGTTGACGTAAAAGTCTTCACCCGTGAGAATGGTGATGAACTGCCACCGGGTGTGAATCAATTGGTTCGTGTCTATATTGCTCAGAAACGTAAGATCTCTGAGGGTGACAAAATGGCCGGACGTCACGGTAACAAGGGCGTCGTTGCCCGTATTCTTCCTGAAGAAGATATGCCTTTCCTGCCAGATGGTACGCCAGTACAGGTAGTACTGAACCCGCTGGGCGTTCCTTCCCGTATGAACATCGGACAGGTGCTGGAAGTTCATATTGGTATGGCCGCACTTCGTCTGGGTATTCACGTAGCTACTCCAGTATTTGACGGTGCACGTGAGTATGACGTCTTCGATACAATGGAAGAAGCCGGCATGCAGCGCAATGGTAAAACTGTGCTATACGATGGCCGTACAGGTGAACGCTTTGAACGTGAAGTAACTGTCGGTGTCATGCACATGATCAAACTGGCGCACATGGTTGATGATAAGATTCATGCCCGCTCCACAGGTCCTTACTCGCTCGTTACCCAGCAGCCACTCGGCGGTAAAGCCCAGTTTGGTGGACAGCGTTTCGGGGAAATGGAAGTTTGGGCGCTTGAAGCTTATGGCGCTGCATATACACTTCAAGAAATCTTGACAGTGAAATCCGATGACGTGGTAGGACGTGTGAAGACTTACGAATCCATTGTTAAAGGTGAGAATTTGCCTGAACCTGGTGTGCCTGAAGCGTTCAAAGTATTGATCAAGGAACTGCAGTCGCTGGGTATGGATGTTAAAATCCTCAGTGGCGATGAGCAGGAGATTGAGATGAAAGAACTGGACGATGAGGACGAGACGTCAGGCGATAAGCTGAGCCTTAACTTGGAAGGCGCAGAAGTCGGTATAGAATAGTTCTGGTTAAGATTAATTTCATTGAAATGAACCGTGCCCTCTGTTGACCTAACCGTCAAGAGAGGGCCTATGCGGTAATAAATCAAGATATAGATTAAGGAGGGTTGCTCCTTGTTGGACATTAACAGTTTTGAATTTATGAAAATCGGGCTTGCTTCTCCGGAAAAAATTCGCTCTTGGTCCCGCGGAGAAGTAAAAAAACCGGAAACCATTAACTATCGTACGTTGAAACCGGAAAAAGAGGGCTTGTTCTGCGAGCGCATATTCGGACCGCAAAAGGACTGGGAATGCCATTGCGGTAAATACAAACGCGTACGTTATAAAGGCGTTGTGTGCGACCGTTGCGGCGTTGAAGTTACACGTGCCAAGGTTCGTCGTGAACGTATGGGGCACATCGAATTGGCTGCTCCGGTTTCTCATATCTGGTATTTCAAAGGGATTCCTAGCCGTATGGGTCTGGCCCTTGATATGTCCCCAAGATCGCTTGAAGAGATTATCTACTTTGCATCTTATGTTGTAACGGATCCAGGTGAAACACCGTTGGAGAAGAAACAACTTCTGTCCGAGAAAGAATACCGCAGCTATCGTGAAAAATACGGTTACGGATTCCAAGCCGGCATGGGCGCTGAAGCGGTTAAAAAGCTCCTTCAGGATATCGATATCGATAAAGAACTGGAATTCCTCAAAGAAGAGCTACGCACAGCTCAAGGTCAACGCCGCAACCGGGCCATTAAACGCCTAGAAGTGATTGAGGCTTTCCGCAACTCCGGCAACAAGCCTGACTGGATGATCATGGATGTACTTCCGGTTATTCCTCCTGAGCTTCGTCCAATGGTTCAGCTCGATGGTGGCCGTTTTGCTACGTCTGACCTTAATGATCTGTATCGTCGTGTAATTAACCGTAATAACCGTCTGAAAAGACTGCTGGACCTCGGTGCGCCTGATATTATCGTGCAGAACGAGAAACGCATGCTTCAAGAGGCAGTGGATGCTTTGATTGACAACGGCCGTCGTGGCCGTCCTGTAACAGGTCCTGGTAACCGTCCGCTCAAATCCCTCAGCCATATGCTGAAAGGTAAACAGGGACGTTTCCGCCAGAACTTGCTCGGTAAACGTGTTGACTATTCCGGACGTTCCGTTATCGTAGTAGGCCCGTATCTGAAAATGTACCAGTGCGGTCTGCCAAAGAAAATGGCGCTCGAATTGTTCAAGCCGTTCGTGATGAAAGAACTCGTTAACAAGGGCCTAGCCCATAACATCAAGAGTGCAAAACGCAAGGTTGAACGTGTTAGCCCAGAAGTTTGGGATGTGCTTGAAGATGTCATCAAGGAGCATCCGGTTCTGCTGAACCGGGCACCTACGCTTCACAGACTCGGGATTCAAGCATTTGAACCGATTCTGGTTGAAGGCCATGCTATCCGTCTGCATCCACTCGTATGTACGGCTTACAATGCCGACTTTGACGGTGACCAAATGGCGGTGCACGTTCCTCTGTCCGCTGAAGCTCAGGCTGAAGCGCGTATCCTGATGCTAGCATCCGGTAACATCCTTAACCCTAAAGATGGTAAACCGGTTGTTACTCCTTCCCAGGATATGGTCCTTGGTACATTCTATTTGACCATGGATAACAAGGAAGAAAAGGGAAGTGGTATGATTCTGCGTACCGTGAACGAAGCTGTATCAGCTTATCAACGCGGAACTGCAGGCTTACATGCTCGCGTAGCCATTCCTGCCAAAGCTCTCGGCAAAACATGCTTTACGGAAGCTCAGCAGAATGCAATGCTTATTACAACTGTCGGTAAGATTATTTTCAACGAAATCTATCCAAGCAGTTTCCCTTACATCAACGAAGCAACAAAGACCAACCTGCTGCAAGGCACACCTGAGAAATATTTCATTTATGAAAAAGGCGCGGATATCCGCGAAATGATCATGAGCCTACCGGATGCTAGTGCAGTAGGTAAAGAATATTTAGGTCTGATTATTGCCCGTTGCTTTGAGATTTACCATACAACCAAGACGTCTATGATTTTGGATAAAATCAAGCAACTCGGCTTCACGTACTCTACTCGTTCCGGTGTTACTGTAGCTGTATCGGATGTTATTGTACCTGAAGAGAAAGTTACCATTCTTAAGGAATCGGAAGCTAAGGTTGATGTGGTTGCTAATCAATACCGTCGTGGTCTGATCACCAATGATGAGCGCTATGACCGCGTCATTGAGATCTGGTCGAAGACGAAGGATGATCTTACGAACATCCTGCTTAAATCGATGGACCGATTCAATTCCATCATGCTCATGGTTGACTCCAAGGCACGTGGTAACAAGTCGCAGATTACACAGCTGGGTGGTATGCGTGGTCTGATGGCTACACCTTCAGGACGGATTTTTGAATTGCCAATCAAGGCGAACTTCCGTGAAGGCCTAACCGTCCTCGAGTACTTTATCTCCACTCACGGAGCTCGTAAAGGTCTGGCCGATACAGCGCTGCGTACAGCGGACTCCGGTTATCTAACCCGTCGTCTCGTTGACGTTGCACAGGACGTTATTGTACGTGAAGAAGACTGTGGTACGGATAAAGGCTTCACTGTCAGCCGTATACAGGACGGCAAGGAAGTTATCGAAGATTTATATGACCGTATTGAAGGCCGTTACTCCTTTGAAACTGTTCGTCATCCAGAGACGAAGGAAATCATCGTTAACCGTAACGATCTGATTGACTCCGACAAGGCTGAGGAAATTGTGAACGCAGGGGTAACCAAGCTGCAGATTCGATCTGTATTGAGCTGCCGTGCCCGTCACGGGGTCTGCAAGAAATGCTACGGACGCAATCTGGCAACAGGTAAACATGTGGATATCGGTGAAGCTGTAGGTATTATCGCTGCTCAATCCATCGGTGAGCCAGGAACCCAGCTTACCATGCGTACGTTCCATACCGGGGGTGTTGCCGGTGATGACATCACGCAAGGTTTGCCTCGTATTCAAGAGCTGTTTGAAGCCCGTAACCCTAAAGGTCAGGCGACAATTAGTGAGATTGATGGTGTAATCAAGGAAATCCGTGAAACCAAGGACCGTCGTGAAATCGAGGTTCAGGGTGAAGCTGAATCCAAAACCTACTCCATTACCTATGGTTCCCGTCTGCGTGTCAGTGAAGGCCAGGAGATCGAAGCTGGGGATGAACTGACAGACGGTTCGATCGACCCGAAAGAAATGCTGCGTATCAAAGGGATCCGCGGGGTACAAAACTACATTCTGCAAGAAGTACAGCGTGTATATCGTAACCAGGGCGTTGAAATCAACGATAAGCACATTGAAGTTATGATTAAGCAAATGCTGCGCAAAATCCGTATCATCGAAGCCGGTGACACGAATCTGCTGCCAGGTGCTTTCTCAGATATTCATGAGTATGAAGCTGCGAATAAGGAAGCAATTCTGTCCGGTAAAGAGCCGGCAGTTGCCAAACCTGTACTGCTAGGTATTACCAAAGCATCGCTTGAGACAGACTCCTTCTTATCTGCGGCATCCTTCCAGGAAACGACTCGTGTCCTGACAGATGCAGCGATCAAAGGAAAAGTGGATAAACTTCTCGGCCTGAAAGAGAACGTTCTGATTGGTAAGCTGATTCCTGCAGGTACAGGTATGAACCGTTACCGCAATGTCAAACTTAGCGATCCGAATGAAGAAAGCAAGCTGGAAGCTCTAGAGACGGTTCCTGCTGAATAGTTGAATAATCATAGTGGCAGTTTTACGCGTCATGGTCGTAATAGACCGTGACGCGGTTACTCCACTTTGAATATTTATAAATTTATTACCGAATTTCTTGACATCATCAGATGATAATGCTAATATGTCTAAGGTGCGTGAGTGGCCTTGTTATTCTTGTTCATTGGAGGTAATCATATATTATGACTGATGATATGGGATTGCAGGATGCTCAGGTCAAGATCGGTACCAAACAAACCGTCAAGGCGGTAGAGTTGGGCCAAGCCGCAGAAGTCTATGTGGCGGAGGACGGAGATCAACGGCTTACTTCCAGAATTGTTATGCTTTGCAACAAACAAGGCGTGAAGATCACTTATGTGGATACCATGTTGAACTTGGGCAAAGCCTGCGGTATAGAAGTTGGTGCTGCTATGGCAGCCGTCTTAAAACAATAGCAAGGAAATTGTTTTTGTACCGGGGGTACACTCTGGCAGCAAAGACTTTTCATTTGTCTTTTTATGAACCGCCTGGGTCTGTGGACTTAATGTTCGTAAATGGATTATCATTTCAGGAAGGGGGTGGCACAACATGCCAACTATTAATCAACTGGTTCGTAAAGGCCGTCAAGCCAAAATCGAAAAGTCCAAATCTCCCGCTCTGCAAAAAGGGTTTAACGCCCTGAAGCGTGAGGCTACAAACTTGAGCGCTCCGCAAAAACGCGGTGTATGCACTCGTGTAGGCACAATGACACCACGTAAACCAAACTCCGCACTTCGTAAGTATGCCCGTGTTCGTTTGACGAACCGTCTTGAGGTGACTGCTTACATTCCGGGGATCGGACATAACCTTCAAGAGCACAGCGTAGTATTGCTGCGCGGAGGTAAAGTTAAGGACCTTGCAGGAGTTCGTTACCACATCGTACGTGGCGCTCTGGATACTGCAGGCGTAGCTAACCGGATGCAAGCTCGCTCCAAGTATGGTGCGAAACGACCTAAAGCTAAGAAATAAGATTGTAATATCTGAATAATAAACATTTAAGAAAGGGGGATATCCATGCCACGCAAAGGTCCAGTTACTAAGAGAGATGTATTGCCAGATCCATTGTATAATAGCAAGTTGGTTACTCGTTTGATCAACCGTATTATGCTGGGTGGTAAAAGAGGTGTCGCTCAAAGCATTCTGTACAATTCGTTTAAATTGATCCAAGAACGTACGGGCAAAGAACCGATGGAAGTTTTCGAAGCAGCCATCAAGAATATCATGCCGGTATTGGAAGTAAAAGCTCGTCGTGTCGGCGGTGCTAACTACCAAGTGCCTATCGAGGTTAAACCTGAGAGACGTACTGCTCTGGGATTACGTTGGCTCGTGAACTACTCACGCAACCGCGGCGAGAAGACTATGGAAGAGCGTTTGGCGGCTGAGATCATCGATGCTTCCAACAACACAGGCGCTTCAGTTAAGAAACGCGAAGATACGCACAAAATGGCTGAAGCGAACAAAGCGTTTGCTCACTACCGCTGGTAGGATCTAAAGCCGTTCAAATAACTTATTTTTTGAAGGGAGACCCATTTCATGGCAAGAGAGTTCTCCTTGAAAAATACACGTAATATCGGGATCATGGCACATATTGATGCTGGTAAGACTACTACCACTGAGCGGATTCTATTCTATACAGGCCGTACGCACAAAATCGGTGAAGTTCACGAAGGTGCTGCAACAATGGACTGGATGGAACAGGAACAGGAGCGCGGAATCACTATTACTTCCGCCGCTACAACTGCTGCATGGAAAGGTCACCGCATCAATATCATTGATACTCCGGGACACGTTGACTTCACTGTTGAAGTTGAACGTTCCCTTCGTGTATTGGATGGGGCAGTAGGCGTTTTCAGTGCGAAAGAGGGCGTTGAACCTCAGTCTGAAACTGTATGGAGACAGGCTGACCGTTATGGTGTTCCCCGTATCGCATATGTTAACAAAATGGATATCATTGGCGCGGACTTCCTTAACGTCGTAGAAAGCATGCGTGATCGTTTGCAAGCCAACGCAGTTGCAATTCAACTGCCAATTGGTGCCGAAAACGACTTCGTTGGTATTATTGACCTGGTTGAGCAAAAAGCTCACATCTTCAAAGATGACCTTGGTCAAAATATCGAAATCACAGAAATTCCTGCTGATTATTTGGAACAAGTTGAGACTCTGCGTCTTGAGTTAATCGAGAAGGTAGCAGAACTTGACGAAGATCTGACTATGAAGTACCTGGAAGGCGAAGAAATCACAGTTGATGAAATCAAAGCTGCACTGCGCAAAGGCGTATGTGACGTTAAGATCTTCCCTGTAATTGTCGGATCCTCCTACCGTAACAAAGGTGTTCAGCTGATGATGGACGCTGTTGTAGATTACTTGCCATCTCCTCTGGATGTACCTGCTATTCAAGGTCATCTGGATGACGGAACTGAAGCAGTTCGCCACTCTTCGGATGAAGAACCATTCTCAGCGCTGGCATTTAAAATTATGACAGACCCTTATGTTGGTAAACTCACGTTCTTCCGTGTATACTCTGGTGTACTGGAATCTGGCTCTTATGTAGTTAACGCTACTAAGAACAAACGTGAGCGTATCGGCCGTATCTTGCAAATGCATGCGAACAGCCGCCAAGAGATTTCCATCGTTTATTCCGGTGATATCGCGGCAGCTGTTGGTCTGAAAGACACAAGTACAGGCGATACCCTCTGTGATGAGAAACATCCGGTAATTCTGGAGTCAATGAACTTCCCTGATCCGGTTATCGAAATCGCAGTTGAACCAAAAACCAAAGCTGACCAGGACAAGTTGGGCGTTGCTCTCGGTAAGTTGACTGAAGAGGATCCAACTCTTCGTGCACATACTGATGAAGAAACAGGCCAAACCATTCTGGCAGGTATGGGTGAGCTTCACCTTGATATTATCATCGACCGTATGCGCCGCGAATTCAAAGTAGAAACCAACGTGGGTAAACCACAGGTTGCTTACCGCGAAACATTCAAAGCACCAGCACGCGTTGAAGGTAAATTCGTTCGCCAGTCCGGCGGTCGCGGTCAGTACGGTCACGTATGGGTTGAGTTTGAACCCCTCGAGCCAGGTACAGGCAGCAAATTCGAAAGTAAAGTTGTCGGTGGTTCTGTACCTAGAGAATACATCGCTCCTGCACTTGCCGGTATTGAAGAACAAATGAAAAACGGCGTTCTTGCAGGCTTCCCGCTTGTAGACGTTAAGGCAACCATCGTAGATGGTTCTTATCATGATGTTGACTCCAACGAAATGGCATTTAAAATTGCTGGCTCGATGGCACTCAAAGCGGCTAAAGAAAAGTGCAAACCTGTACTGCTTGAGCCAATCATGAAAGTGGAAGTAACTGTCCCTGAGGAATACATGGGCGATGTTATGGGTATGCTGAACTCCCGTCGCGGTAGAATCGAAGGTATGGATTCCCGTGGTGGAGCGCAAATTATCCGTGCAAAGGTACCTCTTTCCGAAATGTTCGGATATTCCACGACTCTCCGTTCTGGTACTCAAGGACGCGGTGTATTCTCAATGGAGCTTTCTCACTATGAAGAAGTTCCTAAATCCATTGCAGAAGAAATCGTATCCAAGAACAAAGGCGGAGAATAATCTCCATTTTTAACTTGCCGTCCGGATACCAACACTCAGTCATCTAGAATTACATGTTAGCGGGCGGCTCAAATATAAGGAACCCCACATTAAGGAGGAACTGTTCAAATGGCAAAGGCAAAGTTTGAACGTAACAAACCACACGTTAACATCGGTACCATTGGTCACGTCGACCATGGTAAAACGACTCTGACTGCTGCAATCACTACTGTATTGTCCAAAAAATACGGTGGCGCTGCTGTAGCATTCGACCAAATCGACAAAGCTCCTGAAGAACGCGAACGTGGTATCACTATTTCCACAGCTCACGTTGAATATGAAACTCCTAACCGTCACTACGCACACGTAGACTGCCCTGGACACGCCGACTATGTTAAAAACATGATCACTGGCGCAGCGCAAATGGACGGAGCAATCCTGGTTGTATCCGCAGCTGACGGCCCTATGCCACAGACTCGTGAACACATCCTGTTGTCCCGTCAAGTAGGTGTTCCTTACATCGTCGTGTTCTTGAACAAATGCGACATGGTTGAAGACGAAGAGTTGCTTGAACTGGTTGAAATGGAAGTTCGCGACTTGCTGAGCGAATACGACTTCCCAGGTGATGATACTCCAATCATCCGTGGATCTGCTCGTGAAGCTCTGCAGAACCCTGAAGGCGAATATGCACAGAAGATCGTTGAAATGTTCGAAACGATCGACACGTACATCCCGCTTCCAGAACGTCAGACTGACAAGCCTTTCTTGATGCCTGTCGAAGATGTATTCTCCATCACTGGCCGCGGTACTGTGGCAACTGGTCGCGTAGAACGCGGAACAGTTAAAGTCGGAGAAGAAATCGAAATCGTTGGTATTCACGAAGAAAAGAAAAAATCCGTTGTTACAGGCGTTGAAATGTTCCGTAAATTGCTCGATTCCGCTCAAGCGGGCGACAACATCGGCGCATTGCTGCGTGGTGTAGACCGTAACATGATCGAGCGTGGCCAAGTATTGGCTAAGCCGAACTCCGTTAACCCACACACTGAGTTCACTGCTCAGATCTACGTTCTGACAAAAGAAGAAGGCGGACGTCACAAACCATTCTTTACTGGTTACCGTCCACAGTTCTACTTCCGTACAACTGACGTAACTGGTATCATCAACCTGCCAGAAGGTACTGAAATGGTTATGCCTGGTGACAACATCACTGTAACTGTTTCCCTGATCTCCCCAATCGCTATTGAAGAAGGTACTAAATTCTCCATTCGCGAAGGCGGACGTACAGTTGGTGCCGGTTCCGTAGCTTCCATCCAAAAATAATTCAGCTCTATCCGTAAGGATAGAACTGAACTACAAGAGCAGGGATTCTTCTAACGAAGAGTCCCTGTTTTTTGCGCAAAAAAACTCTACCCCCAAATTGATTGAAAGTAGAGCCGGAACGATCTGTTATATCTCCTTAGAGTACATTGAACTAGGAGTTTTACTTAATACTACGTGCAGACTTGCGGGCTGGTCACTATTGTTTTTATAGGCAAATGATTCATCACCTGCAATATGCAGAATCTCTCCTTCAGCAAAAGGATTGTCAACGTCATTCACTTGAATGGTCCCTTCTCCTTTTATTGCTAGGATATATACTTCAGATCCCGGGTGCTTATGGACAGGTAACTGCTGACCTGGCATGAAATTAAGCACGAAGACTAAGCTATCCCCTTTTTGAAAAAGAATTCTCTTTGTAAAACGTTCTTCCTGATATTGAATTGCATCTGCTATGATTTTTTTCTCCATGGTATTCCCTGCTTTCAATTATTTGATTTGTTTTACTACAGTTTAACCTTATATTCACAGTGCTCATGGCCAGTTGCATTACATTTGATCTCTTTTACTGAAATTTTTCTTCCTAGTATTTTAGAGAGAGCTCCCTCCAGAATAGCTCCTTCCAAATCGCAAATCATTTTCTCCTCCGCAAGGGTGGGCAGACCTTTGCAAAAGCAATCCTCGACTGCAATGTTTATTTTGTGTTCATCTGAATGAACTATTCGGGGGATTCCAATCTTAAGATCTTCGAATAGCAGAATCAGTTCCTCTATAGAGGTAGCAGGCAGGCTCTCGCCAATCTTCCTTCCTATAGTTAGTGTGGTTCCTTTACCGCCGAGCGGTAAGCCTTGATTTAAGCCAATGAGACGAATCGTTCGAAACAGCTCCAGGGGAACCATATTCCCCAGCTGTGATCGATCCACCTTTTTCATATCATCGAAGGTGTATTGAAGCTTCATTCATTTCATCTCCTTCTTATTGTTCTCTCTCTATACTCTTATTCTGAAGGAAGAGAAGAGAATATTCCTTGATCTGAATCAAGTTTTTTGAAATTTGTGCGGGTGGTCACTCGGTTCCCTTAGCATTCTTGATATGTTGAGAGAAAGTGAAGGAATAGGATGTGTGAACAATGAAATGTGATATTTGTGAATCGCTTTCCTGTGTCCGGGGAGTGCCAGTATTTCAAGCTCTTTCAGATGGAGAATTATCTGTAATTCAATCCATAATCGAATCCAATTACTACAATAAGGGGTACCAGGTATTCAGAGAAGGTGAGGAATCAGATGCATTGTTCGTGGTTAAAAGCGGCCTGATCAAATTAACTCAATGTAATGCAGAAGGAAAACAGCATGTAGTGCGATATCTTTTCCCGGGAGATTATTTCGGACAGTTTGCTTTACTGCATCATAAACAGAATAATTTCACTGCAGAAATTGTTGAGAGTGGGAGTATATGTCGGATGCGGCGCAAGGATTTTCTGCCCCTGTTAGAACAGAACGCTTCGCTGGCATTCAGTTTTCTTATGTCAATGAGTGAGCAGTTACAGCAGGCGGAAGAGACGGCAGGAGTGATGCATATGTTTGAGGTAGAGAAAAGGCTTGCGAGACTTCTAGTAAAGCTTGCACATGGAAATAAATCGGGGGAAGTCAACACAGTCCAGAGTCAAGTCATACATTTACCCTCAGCAAAAAAAGAAATCGCAGCTATGATTGGAACAACTGCGGAAACATTAAGCAGAAAACTGCGAAAATTAATAGGCGTTAATATAATTACCTTACGAAACAGAAGAGTGGAGATCATTGATATGGATTCACTTTTACGGATCGGGGGATATAAATGAAAGTTATTCAGACCGAACCCAAATTGCTAAAATACCAATCCAGTGTTGGGCTCCTAGCTCTGAGCATCGATACTAATGCGGTTGTGGAGCGGCTGTTGGAGTGTAGTGATGATGTGGACATTAACCTGTCCATTGTACTGTTGCGTACGCTCCAGAGTCTCAGGGAATGACATGAAGGACATGTATACTTGAGTAGCTTTCCAGATCAGATAAAGTTAATTAATGAGAAGGAGTCCAGGAGGTTAGATATTTATTATAGTAAGAAAAGAGTGTTTGAAAAAAATATGAGCTATTTCTGATTTTCACTTGCAATGTTATCGTCTATTATATATAATAATAAATGTTGTTCTGAGACGTTGCGATGATGTGAGAGGTTACTGACACACCCGGCCCCTTTGCCATGAGGTCGACGTCAGAAAATTTTCACGGAGTATGTCCGATAATAAATTGGGCGATAGAAGGAGGGACTAAAATGGCAAAGCAAAAAATTCGTATTCGCTTGAAAGCATACGACCACAGAATTCTTGATCAATCCGCAGAGAAAATCGTTGAAACAGCAAAACGTTCGGGTGCTGGTGTATCCGGGCCGATCCCGCTGCCAACTGAGAAGCAAATCATTACTATTCTCCGTGCGGTACACAAGTACAAGGATTCCCGTGAACAGTTTGAACAACGGACTCACAAACGTTTGATCGATATTGTGAATCCTACACCACAAACTGTGGATGCCTTGATGCGCTTGGATCTACCGTCCGGTGTAGATATCGAAATCAAATTGTAATTCTACTATTAAGCAACTAGGAAAAGAAAAGAGGTGTCAACATTGAAAGGTATCTTAGGAAAAAAACTCGGTATGACTCAAGTGTTTACTCCAGAAGGTAACGTGATTGCTGTATCGGTTATCGAAGCTGGCCCTTGTGTAGTACTGCAAAAGAAAGACCTGAATATCGACGGATATGAAGCAGTGCAGTTGGGCTTTTCTGATAAGAAAGAAAGTCGCTCCAACAAGCCTGAACAAGGTCACGCCAAAAAGGCAAATGCAACACCTAAGCGCTACGTTCGTGAAATTCGCGGTGTTGACCTCGGGGCACTCGAGGTTGGACAAGAGCTGAAGGCTGATATCTTCGCTGAAGGCGAATTTGTTGACGTAACTGGCACTAGCAAGGGTAAAGGTTTCCAAGGTAACATCAAACGTTGGGGACAAAGCCGCGGACCAATGGCTCACGGATCGCGTTATCACAGAAGACCGGGTTCCATGGGTTCCATTCAAGCTAACCGCGTTCCTAAGGGCAAACGCCTTCCAGGACACATGGGTCACACGACCGTAACGGTTCAGAAGCTTGAAATCATCAAGGTTGATGTTGAACGTAACGTATTGCTGGTTAAAGGCGCTATCCCAGGTCCTAAGAACAGCTTCGTGAAAGTTAAAGAAACCGTTAAGAAATAATTACCTAAGAAAGGAGGAACATGAAATGCCAAAAGTAACACTTTTTAATATCAGTGGTAACGAAGTTGGCGAAGTTGAACTGAGTGATTCAGTATTCGGTATTGAACCGAACGTGCATGTCCTGCACGAAGCTGCACTTATGCAAAGAGCTTCCCTTCGTCGTGGTACACACAAAGTAAAAGGACGTTCTGAAGTGCGTGGCGGCGGACGTAAGCCTTGGAAACAAAAAGGTACAGGTCGTGCTCGTCAAGGCTCCATTCGTTCTCCACAATGGAAAGGCGGCGGCGTAGTCTTCGGACCAACACCACGCAGCTATTCCTGGAAACTGCCTAAGAAGGTTCGTCGTTTGGCCATCAAATCCGCGTTGTCCTCGAAAGTACTCGAGAATGACATCATCGTATTGGATAGTTTGACAATGAATGCTCCGAAAACGAAAGAATTCGCAGCTATTCTGAACAACCTGAAGGTTGGCACTAAAGCATTGATCGTAGCTCCTAGCTATGACGACAATGTAGCACTTTCCGCTCGTAACATCCCTGGGGTGAAATTCGTAGCGGCTGACGGCATCAATGTTCTTGACGTACTGACGTACGACAAACTGATCATCACTAAAGAAGCAGTTCTGAAGGTAGAGGAGGTGTTCGCGTAATGAAAGATCCTCGTGATATTATCAAACGTCCGGTGATTACGGAACGCACATCCGAATACATGAGCGAATTGAAATACGCTTTTGAAGTGGATATCCGTGCTAACAAGACCGAAATCAAAAAAGCTGTCGAGGCTATTTTTAAAGTGAAAGTAGTTAGTGTGAACACAATGCGCGTACCTGGTAAATTGAAACGTTATGGTAAATATTCTGGTTACACTCCAGAGTGGAAAAAAGCCATCGTTAAACTTAGCCCGGACAGCAAACCGCTGGAATTCTTTGAAGCGGTAGAATAAAACTCTGTGAAGTAAGGAGGGAACTATAGTGCCAATCAAAAAGTACAAACCGACCTCTCCGGCAAGACGCGGCATGTCCGTGTCTACGTTTGAAGAAATCACAACAAACCAGCCAGAGAAATCGTTGCTTGCGCCGCTGAGCAAAAAAGCGGGACGTAACAACCAAGGTAAAATTACGGTTCGTCACCATGGCGGCGGACACAAACGTAAATATCGTATCATCGATTTCAAACGGACTAAAGACGGCATACCAGGTAGCGTTGCTACGATCGAGTATGACCCGAACCGTACTTCCAACATTGCTTTGATCCACTATGCAGATGGAGAGAAACGTTACATTATCGCTCCTAAAGGTCTAAAAGTTGGGGATAAAGTTGAGTCCGGCCCTACAGCCGACATCAAAGTTGGTAACAGCCTTCCTCTGGAGAATATTCCTGTAGGTACAGTTATCCACAACATTGAGTTGAAACCAGGCAAAGGCGGACAATTGGTTCGTGCTGCTGGTACTGAAGCTCAGCTGCTGGGTAAGGAAGAAAAATACGTATCCGTTCGTTTGAACTCCGGTGAAGTACGCAGAATCCTCAGCGTATGCCGCGCGACTATTGGTTCCGTGGGTAACGAAGATCACGAATTGATCAAAATCGGTAAAGCCGGACGCAGTCGCTGGCTTGGCCAACGTCCAGAAGTACGCGGTGTTGTAATGAACCCGAACGATCACCCACACGGTGGTGGTGAAGGCCGTGCTCCTATCGGACGTAAATCGCCAATGTCTCCTTGGGGCAAACCAACCCTCGGCTACAAAACGCGTAAGAAAAACAAGGCATCTGATAAATATATCGTTCGCCGCCGCACAAAATAAGACGCTTCTGATAAGTTAGCTTAACGCGAAGCGTCGATTCGCGGTTTGAAGAACCGGATGAAGGGAGGATTCACACATGGGTCGCAGTTTAAAGAAGGGGCCATTTATTGATGGCTACCTGCTGAAAAAAGTTGAGGATTTGAACGAGGCTGATAAAAAAGTTGTAGTTAAAACTTGGTCCCGTCGCTCAACCATTTTCCCTCAGTTTATCGGACATACGTTTGGTGTATATGACGGCCGCAAACACGTGCCTGTATACGTAACAGAAGATATGGTAGGTCACAAGTTGGGCGAGTTCGCGCCAACACGTACTTACAAAGGCCACGCGGGTGACGATAAGAAAACCAGAAGATAATTAACGTCTTCGTTTGAGAGGAGGGAAAACAATGGAAGCAAAAGCACATGCTAGATCGGTGCGGATTTCCGCTCGCAAAGCGAAACTGGTTGTTGACTTGATTCGCGGCAAGCAAGTGGGGGAAGCAATTGCAATTCTTCGCCACACTCCAAAATCCGCTTCTCCGGTAGTTGAGAAATTGCTTAACTCGGCGATCGCCAATGCTGAGCACAACTACTCAATGGACGTGAACAGTTTGTTCGTTAGCGAAGTTTTCGTTAACCAGGGTCCTACTATGAAACGTTTCCGTCCGCGCGCCATGGGCCGCGCAAGCCGGATCAATAAACGTACCAGCCACATTACTTTGGTGGTATCTGAGAAATAAGGAGGGATAACACGTGGGTCAAAAGGTAAATCCAGTCGGACTCCGAATCGGTATTATTCGCGATTGGGAATCTAAATGGTATGCAGGCAAAGATTTCGGTACTCTTTTAATGGAAGACGTCAAAATCCGGGAATACCTTAAAGGCAAGTTGAAGGATTCCTCTGTTTCCCGCATCGAGATTGAAAGAGCGGCAAGCCGAGTGAACGTTACAATTCACACTGCTAAACCAGGTATGGTAATTGGTAAAGGCGGAGCAGAAGTAGAAGTACTTCGCAGTGCAGTTACAGCTATCGCTGGTGGCAAAAAAGTGCACATCAACATCAATGAAATCAAACACCCTGAACTGGATGCAATTCTGGTTGCTGAGAGCATTGCACAACAATTGGAACGTCGCGTATCGTTCCGTCGTGCACTGAAACAAGCAATTCAAAGAACTATGCGTTCCGGCGCAAAGGGAATTAAAACTCAAGTAGGCGGACGTCTTGGCGGCGCTGAGATTGCCCGTTCAGAAGGTTATAGCGAAGGAACAGTTCCACTTCATACGCTTCGTGCCGATATCGACTACGGAACGGCTGAAGCACATACAACTTACGGCCGTATCGGCGTGAAAGTATGGATCTACCGTGGAGAAGTTCTTCCCCCAGCTAAGAAACAAGCTGCTCAGGAAGGAGGCAACTAATCATGTTGGTACCAAAACGCGTAAAACACCGTAAGCAACAACGCGGTCACATGAAGGGTATGGCAAAAGGCGGTACTGAGCTGAACTTCGGCGAATATGGCCTGCAAGCTTTGGAACCATCTTGGATCACTAACCGTCAGATCGAAGCTGCCCGTATTGCAATGACTCGTTATATCAAACGTGGTGGTCAGGTTTGGATTAAGATTTTCCCAGATAAGCCTATTACTCAGAAGCCTCTCGAGGTTCGTATGGGTAGTGGTAAAGGTAATGTTGAGAAATGGGTAGCCGTAGTTAAACCGGGCAAGATTATGTTCGAACTCGGAGGCGTGTCGGAAGAAATCGCTCGTGAAGCGATGCGTCTTGCCGCTCACAAGCTGCCTGTAAAGACTAAGTTTGTGAAACGTGAAGAATTGGGTGGTGAAGCAAATGAAAGCTAATGAACTTCGCAACTTAACCACTGCCGAGATTGAACAGAAGATCGCCGGTTTCAAAGAGGAACTCTTCAATCTCCGTTTTCAATTGGCAACTGGCCAACTGGATAACCCGACTCGGATTCGTGACGTGCGCAAGGAAATAGCTCGTGCTAAAACCGTTATCCATCAAAGAGTACTTGGGATCAGTTAAGTGACGGCGGATGCTTAATCCGTAATCAGGAAGGAGGCTAACTATGAGCGAAGAACGTAATGCACGTAAAGTGCTGATCGGTAAAGTAGTCAGCGACAAAATGGATAAAACCATCGTAATTGCTGTTGAAACCTATAAAAAGCACAATCTGTATCACAAACGCATCAAGTCCACGAAGAAATTCAAGGCACATGATGAAGAGAATGTTGCAAAAATCGGTGATATCGTGAAAGTCATGGAAACTCGTCCGTTGTCTAAGGACAAACGCTGGAGACTTGTTGAAGTGGTAGAAGCAGCGGTTATCATTTAAGACGACCTATGAAGCTTGATCGGAAGGAGGAAATTAATAATGATTCAACCATTTACACGTTTGCATGTGGCTGATAACTCTGGTGCGAAGGAACTGATGTGTATCCGCGTACTGGGTGGTACTGGACGCCGTACAGCAGCAATCGGTGATTTGATCGTTTGTTCCGTTAAACAAGCAACACCAGGCGGCGTTGTCAAAAAGGGTGATGTTGTTAAAGCGGTAGTTGTACGTACCAAACGTTCCGTTCGCCGTAAAGATGGATCTTACATCGCATTCGACGAAAATGCAGCTGTTGTTGTAAAAGACGACAGAAGCCCGCGCGGAACACGTATCTTCGGACCAGTTGCTCGCGAACTTCGCGATAAAGACTACATGAAGATCGTTTCCTTGGCACCGGAAGTAATCTAAAGGAAATGTCCCAAAAAGTGTCATAGGAGGTGTAATAAATGCCTAGAGTGAAAAAAGTTCTGGAATCCCATAACAATAAACTGCACGTGAAAAAAGATGATGTGGTACTTGTGATTAGCGGGAAAGACAAAGGTAAAAAAGGCCGTGTCATCGCTGCTTATCCTCGTGAAAACCGCGTTCTGGTAGAAGGCGTAAACATGGTGAAAAAACACCAGAAGCCGAACCAGTTGAATCCACAAGGTGGAATCATTGAGCAAGAAGCTTCGATTCATGTGTCCAACGTAATGCACATTGATCCGAAGAGCGGTAAAGTTACCCGTATTGGTTACAAAGTGCTCGATAACGGTAAGAAGGTTCGGGTAGCTAAAAGATCCGGAGAGATTATCGACTAATACAGTCCTAAAGAAAGGAGGTAAATCTTCATGGCGGCAAGAATGAAAGAACGTTTTCTAAATGAAATTACACCTGCTTTGATGCAGAAGTTCAACTATACGACTGTAATGCAAGTGCCTAAGATCGAGAAGATCGTCATCAACATGGGTGTGGGTGACGCTGTTCAAAACTCCAAAGTACTTGATGCTGCAGTTAACGATATGCAACTGATCGCTGGTCAAAAACCGGTAATCACCAAAGCAAAGAAATCTATCGCCGGTTTCAAACTGCGCGAAAACATGCCGATCGGGGTTAAAGTAACACTGCGCGGAGATCGCATGTATTACTTCCTGGACAAATTGCTTAACGTAACACTTCCACGCGTACGTGACTTCCGTGGGGTTTCGACTAAATCATTTGACGGTCGCGGTAACTATACACTTGGTCTTAAGGACCAATTGATTTTCCCCGAAATCGAATATGATAAAGTAGATAAAGCACGCGGTATGGACATCGTTATTGTAACGACTGCTAAGACGGATGAGGAATCCCGTGAGCTTCTGACTCAGCTGGGAATGCCTTTCACAAAATAAGGACGTTTCATCCATTTCTCCGAAAATGTTTAGGAGGTGTCAGGCTAAGTGGCAAAAACTTCAATGAAAGTTAAACAACAACGCGAGCCCAAGTTCAAAGTACGTGCATACACACGTTGCGAGCGTTGCGGTCGTCCACATTCGGTACTGCAAAAGTTCAAAATTTGCAGAATTTGTTTCCGTGAGTTAGCTTATAAAGGCCAGATTCCTGGCGTGAAAAAAGCAAGTTGGTAAGAAGTTTATAAACGGGAAGGAGGTTTACACACATGACTATGTCTGATCCTATCGCAGATATGCTTACTCGTATTCGTAACGCCAACACTGTGCGTCACGAGACAGTAGAAATGCCTGCTTCGACAATGAAAAAACAAATTGCGGACATTCTGAAGCGTGAAGGTTTCATCCGTGACGCTGAATTCGTTGAAGACAGCAAACAAGGGATTATCCGTATCTTCTTGAAATACGGCCCGAACCAGGAGCGCGTTATCTCCGGTCTAAAAAGAATCAGTAAACCAGGCCTTCGCGTTTACACGAAGAGCAATGAAGTGCCTCGTGTACTCGGCGGCCTTGGAATCGCGATTATCTCCACATCTAAGGGAGTTATGACCGACAAAGAAGCTCGTCAATCTAAATCGGGCGGAGAAGTTGTCTGCTACATTTGGTAATAAACGTCACAAGATAAGGAGGTGCAACACATGTCTCGTATTGGTCGCAAACCAATCGCAGTACCTAGCGGTGTAGATGTCACTTTGGACAACACCGTTATTACAGTAAAAGGTCCTAAAGGCACTTTGACTCGTGAGCTTCATAAAGACATGAAGGTTACAGTTGAAAATAACGAAATCACCGTTGTTCGCCCGTCGGACAACAAATTGCATCGTTCACTTCACGGCACAACCCGCTCCGTTGTCAACAACATGGTTAGTGGTGTGACTGAAGGTTTCTCGAAATCTCTGGAGCTGGTTGGGGTCGGATATCGTGCAAGCAAATCCGGAGATAAAATCGTACTGAACGTTGGTTACTCCCACCCGGTTGAAATCTCACCGGAAGCGGGTATCGAGTTCGAAGTTCCTGCGAACACGAAGATCATCGTTAAGGGCATCGATAAAGAACGCGTTGGCGCTTATGCTGCCAAAATCCGTTCCGTACGCGAACCTGAACCGTACAAAGGTAAAGGTATCAAATATGAAGGCGAGCGTATCATCCGCAAGGAAGGTAAAGCCGGTAAAAAGAAATAACCGGTTTGATCTTAATTGTAAGATACCCCGTGCATCTTAAAGTGAAGCTGTTTACGGCAAACTGAAGGGAGTGAAAGGGAAGTCATGATTACAAAAGAGGATAAAAACAAGGCTCGTCTCAAAAGACACCTGCGTGTTCGTAAGAAAATTCAGGGGACTGCTGAGCGTCCACGTTTGAATGTGTTCCGTTCGTCGAAACACATCTACGCTCAACTGATCGATGACGTGTCAGGCGTTACTATCGTATCTGCCTCGACACTCGATAAAGATCTGAGCGCTAACATCGGAAATGGCGGCAGCGTTGAAGCTGCGAGCAAAGTTGGTCAATTGATCGCTGAGCGTGCCAAAGAAAAAGGATATGCTGTGGTTGTATTTGACCGCGGAGGATACTTGTACCATGGACGGATTCAAGCTTTGGCTAACGCAGCTCGCGAAGCTGGTCTTGAATTCTAGAATATTTCTAAAAGGAGGTTAACGACTTGCGTGTAGATCCGAACAGTTTAGAACTGACAGAAAGAGTTGTACACATTAACCGTGTTGCAAAAGTTGTAAAAGGCGGACGCCGTTTCAGCTTTAGCGCACTTGTTGTTGTGGGCGACGGCAACGGCTACGTCGGTGCTGGTATCGGTAAAGCCGGCGAAGTTCCGGATGCCATCCGTAAAGGCATTGAAGACGCCAAGAAAAACCTGATTCACATTCCAATCGTAGGAACTTCGATTCCCCATCTGGTTACTGGACATTTCGGCGCAGGACGTGTGCTGCTGAAACCAGCATCAGAAGGTACTGGCGTTATTGCCGGTGGTCCTGTTCGTGCGGTATTGGAATTGGCAGGCGTTGGCGACATCTTGACAAAATCTTTGGGTTCTTCGAATTCCATGAACATGGTCAATGCAACTTTGGAGGGACTTTCCCGTCTGAAGCGCATTGAAGAGGTCGCGAAACTTCGCGGCAAATCTGTCGAAGAATTGCGCGGTTAAGGAGGGGAACGTCAATGGCAAAATTGCAAATCACCCTCGTACGCAGCGTAATCGGACGTCCAGAAACACAACGTGTTACTGTTAAGACGCTCGGCCTGCGTAAAACCAACTCGTCCGTGGTCCATAATGACACTCCTGCGATTCGCGGAATGATCAATAAAGTGAGCCACTTGTTATCCGTTACTGAAATTGAAGGCTAAACGCCTCTCATAAATTAACAAATATAAGGAGGTGCAAACGATGAAGTTACATGAACTTGCTCCAGCTCCTGGTTCACGCAAAGAACGCAACCGCGTTGGTCGTGGTCCTAGTAGTGGGAACGGTAAAACTTCCGGCCGCGGTCATAAAGGGCAAAACTCCCGTTCCGGCGGCGGTGTTCGTCCGGGCTTCGAAGGTGGACAAAACCCACTCTATCGTCGTCTGCCTAAACGTGGTTTCATTAATCCTACCCGTAAAGAGTATGCGATTGTGAACCTGGAAGATCTGAACAGCTTTGCTGAAGGAACCGAAGTGACTCCACAGTTGCTTATTGAAACTGGTGTTGTCAAGAATTCCAAAAGCGGCATTAAGATTCTCGGTAATGGCGAACTAGCCGTTAAATTGACTGTACAAGCAAATAAGTTCTCTCAATCTGCGGTAGAGAAAATCGAGGCTGCCGGCGGTAAAACCGAGGTGATCTAATGTTCAAGACGCTTAAGAATATATGGCATGTTGAAGATTTGCGCAAAAAGATCCTGTTTACCCTGTTCGTTCTGATCATATACCGCATCGGTTCGTTTGTACCGGTTCCCGGTGTGAACAAAGATGTACTGGAATCAACAAATCAGAGCGGGGACGCTTTGATGGGTCTTTTAAACACCTTCTCGGGCGGAGCGCTCAAAAACTTCTCTATCTTTGCGATCAGTATTTACCCGTACATTACTGCATCTATCATTGTGCAATTGCTCTCGATGGATGTAATTCCCAAGTTCGCCGAATGGGCTAAACAAGGGGAGCACGGGAAAAAGCAACTGGCGCAAATTACCCGTTACGGCACCGTAGTACTCGGTTTGATTCAAGCTTTTGCTACATCAATCGGGTTTAACCGGATATATGGCACTGAGATGATTCCAAATGCAACCTTTGCGGATTACCTGCTTATCGCGATCATATTGACGGCTGGTACATCATTCCTGATGTGGCTAGGTGAGCAGATTACAGAAAAGGGAATAGGAAACGGGATTTCGATCCTGATTTTTGCGGGCATCGTCGCCGCCATCCCGGGATATATTACCACTACGGCACAATCAAGCTTTATTCAGCCGGATCAGGTGTTCCTGAATATTCTTAAAGTCGTTATTGTTCTGATCGTGATTGTAGCGATTATTACAGGGGTTATCTTTGTACAACAAGGTATCCGGAAAATTCCTGTACAATATGCTAAACGAGTGGTCGGTAACAAAATGTACGGTGGACAGAATACACACATTCCGCTTAAAATCAATGCGGCAGGTGTAATTCCGGTTATCTTCGCCGTATCACTGCTTCAATTTCCAATTGTAATATCGAGCTTCTGGGCAAGTCATGAATGGGCTAAATGGGTTACTGCAAATCTTTATTATGATAAGCCGCTAGGCATGCTACTTTACGTGGTCATGATCATCGGATTTACGTTCTTCTATACGTTTGTTCAGATGAATCCGCAGCAAATGGCTGACAATATGAAGAAAAATGGTGGCTATATCCCAGGTATTCGTCCAGGTAAAGCGACTGAGAAATATTTGACCCGGGTAATGTCACGTCTGACTATGTCAGGGGCGATTTTCCTGGCTTTGATCTCTGTCCTTCCGGTGTTCTTTGGTAACTTGTCTGGTCTACCCCGTTCAGTCAAGATTGGTGGTACCTCACTGCTGATCGTAATTGGTGTAGCTCTGGACACGATGAAGCAGATCGAGAGCCAATTGATCAAACGCCATTACAAAGGCTTCATCAATAAATAGTCGATAGGTTCCGGCGAAGCATAGACTCACAGACTTCCCGGCACCTATTGTGCTGTTTCTTGCTTGGTGGCGAACTTTTGGGGGGAGAAGAGAAATCGTGAACATTTTATTCATGGGCCCTCCTGGGGCAGGCAAGGGGACACAGGCTGCTGTAGTTGTAAAAGAGTTGGATATTCCTCATATTTCGACAGGTGATGCTTTCCGCTTGGCTATCAAGCAAGGCACTCCGGTTGGACTTAAGGCCAAATCTTATATCGATCAAGGTTTGCTTGTACCTGATGATGTGACCATTGGAATTGTTGAAGAACGGCTGCAGCAGTCCGATTGCGAAAAAGGTTTCTTATTGGATGGCTTTCCAAGAACCCTTTCGCAAGCGGAAGCGCTGGAAGATATCTTGAGCCGCTTGAATCGATCGTTGGATCATGTAATCAACTTGAATGTGGACCGTGGACTGCTGATGGCGCGTCTTACCGGACGCCGAATCTGTACTGTTTGCGGAACATCCTACCATTTGATTTTCAACCCGCCGAAGCAAGAAGGCATTTGCGACATTGATGGCGGTGCATTGTATCAACGTCCGGATGACAATGAAGAAAGTGTAGGCAAGCGTCTGGATGAGTATGACAATAAGACAGCGCCACTGCTTGCGTTTTATGATAATAAAGGTCTTTTGCGTCAGGTAAACGGGGAAAACGAAATCAATGTCGTTTCTTCCGAAATCGTATCTTTGCTGCGAGGTTAATGTAATGATCATTTGTAAATCCGAACAGGAACTTGCCTTCATGAGGGAAGCTGGTCGAATTGTTGCCGAGAGTCACCGTCTGATCGCTGAGGCCATTCAGCCTGGTATTACGACTGGAGAACTCGACAGAATCGCCGATCAATACATTCGCAGTCAAGGTGCTGTGCCGTCTTTCAAAGGTTACAACGGTTTTCCTGCCAGCATTTGCGCTTCAGTCAACGAACAATTGGTGCATGGATTTCCGGGTAAGCGAAAACTGGTCGAAGGCGATATTGTTACGCTGGACATTGGTGCAGAGTACCGCGGTTATCACGGTGATTCCGCCTGGACTTACGGGGTGGGCAGCATTTCCGAACAGGCTCAGCGTCTGCTGGACGTAACGGAAGGCTCCTTGTACGCGGGACTGGCGTTAGTCAAACCGGATGTGCGCTTGTTTACAATCTCCCATGCAATTCAACAATACATCGAGGACGCCGGCTTCTCCGTCGTACGTGAGTATGTTGGCCATGGCATTGGGGCAGAACTGCATGAAGAACCGCAAATTCCGAATTATGGCATAGCGGACCGCGGACCACGTCTGAAACCGGGTATGGTGCTCGCGATTGAGCCGATGGTTAACGCAGGGGACAGATATGTCAGAACGCTGGAAGATAACTGGACGGTCGTTACGGTAGATGGTTCACTTTGTGCTCACTTTGAGCATACAGTAGCAGTTACACCGGACGGCATGGAAATTTTCACAAAACTGAATGCGTAGGTGATCTTCACGTGAATACTGGGAGCAGCCCGCAGATTGGTCAAATCGTGAGAATTCTCAAAGGCAAAGATGCCGGAGAGGCTGCCGTTGTTATCGCAGTTGTTGATAGCAGATTTGTATATATTGCCGATGGAGGCAAACGTAAGTTTGATGCACCAAAGAAGAAGAATATTCAGCATTTGGAGCTCATACCCTTCATCAGCAGTGAGATTGTGAACAGTTTGGAAGAAACCGGCCGGGTAACGAACGGAAAGCTGCGTTATGCAGTCTTGAAGTATGCTACACCAGCTGGAATAAGTGCTTATGAGAAAGGAGACTAACTGTGGCTAAGGAAGATGTCATTGAGGTGGAAGGTACGGTCATTGAACCGTTGCCGAATGCAACATTTAAGGTTGAGCTTGAGAACGGTCATCAAATACTTGCCCATGTGTCCGGGAAATTGCGGATGCACTTTATCCGTATCCTAACCGGAGACAAAGTGGTCGTGCAGTTATCGCCTTATGATTTATCAAAAGGACGTATAACTTACCGTAAATAGATGGGAACTACAACAAAAGTTTTGCTTCGCAAAACTTTGAGGAGGTAATTAACATGAAGGTAAGACCTTCTGTAAAGCCCATTTGCGAAAAATGCAAAGTCATCCGCCGCAAAGGGACTGTTATGGTAATTTGCGAAAATCCGAAACACAAACAAAAACAAGGTTAAGAAGGGGGTGTAGCGTAAAATGGCTCGTATAGCTGGAGTGGATTTGCCACGTGATAAACGCGTTGAGATCGCCTTGACTTATATTTTCGGAATCGGTAAAACGACTTCCCAGAAAATTCTTAATGAAACAGGCATTGACGTTAACACACGTGTCCGTGATTTGACGGAAGATGAAGTCAGCAAACTGCGTGAAACGATCGACAAAGAGGTTAAGGTTGAAGGTGACCTTCGTCGTGAAATTTCCTTGAATATTAAACGTCTTACTGAGATCGGCTGTTACCGCGGTGTTCGCCACCGTCGTGGATTGCCTGTTCGCGGTCAACGTACTAAAACGAATGCCCGTACCCGGAAAGGCCCGCGTCGTACGGTAGCAAACAAAAAGAAATAAGAAGAGGTGATAAGAGACAATGGCTAAACCGAAAAAAGTCGTACGTACTAAACGTCGCGACCGGAAAAATATCGAGTCTGGCGTGGCACACATCCGTTCCACGTTCAACAACACTATCGTTACGATCACGGACCCTCACGGAAATGCAATTTCCTGGGCAAGCTCCGGCGGTCAAGGATTTAAAGGTTCCCGTAAATCGACTCCATTTGCAGCGCAAATGGCAGCCGAAACTGCTGCAAAAGCAGCTATGGAACACGGCATGAAGTCCGTTGAAGTTATGGTTAAAGGACCGGGCGCGGGCCGCGAAGCAGCCATCCGTTCCCTTCAGGCCGCTGGCCTTGAAGTAAACCTCATTAAAGACGTAACTCCGGTTCCTCACAATGGATGCCGTCCGCCGAAGCGTCGCCGCGTATAGTGAAATCAGAATTGTGATTGTGGTATAATTCTGACGCATCTGCTAATAATAGGTGTTTAGGCATACTACATGATACACCTGATGGGGTGACAGTTTCATATAGGAGCGACGTTTGAAGGAGGGGTACACTCGTGATAGAAATCGAAAAGCCGAAGATTGAGACCGTAGAAGCCAATGATGAAGGAACCTATGGGAAATTCGTAGTTGAACCGCTGGAACGTGGATATGGCACGACTCTGGGGAACTCGCTTCGCCGGATCTTGCTTTCCTCCCTTCCGGGAGCCGCAGTGACTTCGGTCCAAATTGACGGCGTTCTGCATGAGTTCTCGACCGTTCCTGGCGTAATGGAAGATGTGACGGAAATCATTCTGAACCTTAAAGCTCTTTCCCTGAAAATCCATTCAGACGAAGAGAAAGTGTTCGAGATTGATGCTGAAGGTGAAGGCATCGTTACCGCAGGTGATATCCGTGCGGACAGCGATGTTGAGATCCTGAACCCGGATCTTCATATTGCAACGCTGGGACCTGGCGCGAGACTTCACATGCGAATTTTTGCAGGCCGTGGCCGCGGTTACGTCCAAGCGGACCGTAACAAGCGCGACGATCAGCCCATCGGAGTTATCCCGGTGGATTCCATCTATACGCCTATCTCTCGTGTGAATTATGGCATCGACAACACTCGTGTAGGTCAAGTGACCAACTACGACAAATTGACGATGGAAATTTGGACGGATGGCAGTATCAGACCGGAAGAAGCTGTTAGCCTGGGAGCCAAAATTTTGAACGAGCACCTCGTTTTGTTCGTAGGTCTTACGGACGAGGCGAAAGACGCCGAAATTATGGTGGAAAAAGAAGAAGACAAAAAAGAAAAAGTGCTTGAGATGACAATCGAAGAGCTTGATCTTTCTGTGCGTTCTTACAACTGCCTCAAACGTGCCGGTATTAATACCGTGCAAGAGCTGACTACGAAAACTGAAGAAGATATGATGAAGGTTCGTAACCTGGGCCGCAAATCTTTGGAGGAAGTTCAAGAGAAGCTTGAGGAACTTGGTTTGGGACTCCGTACAGAAGAATAGCTGGCAGATTGCTTGAGTAAAGGAGGGAAAACAAATGGCATACCAAAAGTTGGGCCGTGATTCCAGTGCGCGTAAAGCATTGTTCCGGGACATGGTAACGGATCTGTTTCTTTATGAGCGTATCCAAACAACAGAAGCTAAAGCGAAAGAAGTTCGTTCTATCGCTGAAAAGCTGATCACTAAGGCGAAAAAGGGCGATCTTCATGCTCGTCGTCAAGTAGCAGCATTTGTCCGCCGTGAGACTGTAGACGGTGAACAGGATGCAATCCAAAAATTGTTCTCTGACATTGCTCCTCGTTACACAGAGCGTCCAGGCGGATACACTCGTATCCTGAAGCTGGGACCTCGTCGTGGCGATGCTGCGCCTATGGTTTATCTTGAACTGGTAGACCGCGCGTAGGATCACAAGTTATGATTTCCGGATGTACCCCTTATCGCACATGCTCTTATGTAGTATGGGCAGAGAAGTATTTAACGTTATTGTGCAGCAGGGGCATTTAAGCCCTGCCGTACAATATCCGCGGGAATCACCTTGTATAGAGTAGAAGGAGCTCCCGCCGGGGCTCTTTTTTTTTGAAAACGAATGGTGATGTAGTTTGGAACCGCTGAAAGGAAGAACGGAAATGCGCAATCTATTGATGAAGGTCAATTATGACGGTACCCGCTATGATGGCTTTCAGACCCAGCCTCAGGGCAATACGATACAGGACCATATTGAACATGCCATACTGCATCTGACCGGCGAGAAACTCAAAATAACGGGCTCAGGACGGACTGATGCAGGTGTTCATGCATATGGCCAGCCGTTTAACTTTCTTACCTCTTCCAAGATCCCGTTAGAGCGTTGGTGCTTGGCCCTGAATGCTCGGCTGCCCCAGGATATTGTAGTCACTGAGGCACAGGAGGTACCGCTGGAGTTTCACTCCCGCAGAGGAGCTAAGCGCAAGACCTATCGGTATACAATTAACGGCAACCGGTTCCCGGATCCTTTCCAGCGGCGATGGCAGCATCATCATCCGGTAAAGCTTGATATCTTTGCAATGCAGCAAGGTCTAACTCAAATTGTAGGTACCCATGATTTTACGTCGTTTGCATCAAGGAAATCTACGAAGAGTTCACATGTCCGGACGATTTTTGAGGCGCATATGGAGCTTGACCTCAGTATGTGCCGGGACGGATCTGCAGACCAGGGAGTAATTCACACCTATATTACGGGCAGTGGCTTTCTACAGCATATGGTTCGCATTATTATGGGAACGCTGATTCATGTAGGGGAAGGAAAGATTCGTGCAGAGGCGGTTGCCGATATTCTTTCTGCCTGCGACCGTGCAGAAGCGGGGCCTACGGCTGTAGCTAAGGGATTAGCACTGTGGAGTGTGGAATATGACGAAGCGGGTAGCTAGATGTTCAGTGCATTTATATTTATAAAATATTATGCGTTGAATATAAGAAATCACTTGCGCTAGTTATGTTTATGCTGTAATATAAAAGTTGTGTTTTCTTGATGGCTATCCCACAGCCCCGATCAAGAGAATGCCAACAAACAAGTTTTTCTTAACTCACATAATTGTAATCCAATGAGAAACAAGATATACGAAACAGATGATTTTCGTACGAGAACAAGGAGGAAACATTCATGCGTACCACCTATATGGCGAAGCCGAACGAAGTTGAACGCAATTGGCACATCATTGATGCCGAAGGCAAAACACTTGGTCGTTTGGCAAGCGAAGCCGCTGCTCTGATCCGTGGCAAACACAAACCACAATTCACTCCACATGTTGATACTGGAGATTTCGTAATTGTTATCAACGCTGAGAAGATTCACCTGACCGGCAAGAAAATGCAAAACAAGAAATACTACCGTCACTCGATGCACCCAGGCGGTCTGAAGGTTACTGTTGCAGAAGACCTGATCAAGACCAGACCTGAGCGTATGATTGAATTCGCAGTTCACGGCATGATTCCTAAGACTCGTCAAGGGGATCACATGAAACTGAGACTCAAAGTATATGCTGGCGCTGAACATCCACATGCAGCACAAAAACCTGAAGTTTACGAACTTCGCGGATAAGAATAGAGGAGGACAGTTTCATGGCACAAGTACAATACTATGGGACAGGTCGTCGTAAACATTCGGTAGCACGTGTTCGCCTTGTACCGGGTGAAGGACGCATTGTCATTAACAAACGCGAGATGGACGAATATTTCGGTGTGGAAACACTGAAGATGATCGTAAGACAACCTTTGAACCTGACTGAAACTCTGGGTAACTACGATGTAATCGTTCTTGCACATGGTGGCGGCATTTCCGGTCAAGCTGGCGCAATTCGTCACGGGATTTCCCGTGCATTGCTCAAAGTTGACCCTGAGTATCGTGGAGCTTTGAAGAAAGCCGGCTTCCTGACTCGTGACCCACGTATGAAGGAACGTAAGAAATACGGCCTCAAAGCCGCTCGTCGTGCTCCACAGTTCTCGAAACGTTAATATTACAAAGAATTCAAGCCTCTGGCCCTTTGGGTCAGGGGCTTTTTTCTTCTTTTAATTCAATTCCCCCTCATCCAAAATACTCCAATGACATTTCCCCGTTACACTATAGATATCCCGAGTTAGTATGTAATATTTCATGCCTCTCTTGGCTCTGCCGAATTCGGTAGGGCCGCTTTTTTTGTGCGAAAAATATTGAGAGGCAGCGGGTTTTTAAATGCATTCAAAACTTTCACCCAAAATGGATAAAACCATTGACTTCGGCCCTGAATGCCTTATACTATTCCATATAAGATTAGTTGGAATTAACGGATATTAAGTATTTATTGAGATACCAGGATGGAGGAGTGTAATAATGAACTTAATGGAGAAGGAAGATTTAATCAGAGTGAAGGCTGAGGAGCTGGAGAATGCAGCACCTGAGGATATTATACGCTGGGCCGTAGATACTTTTCCTAATATAACCTTTGCCTGCAGCTTTGGTGCTGAAGATGTTGTACTAGTCGATATGATTCAGAAAGTTAGTCCCTCAACAGACGTTTTTTATCTGGATACGGATTATCACTTTAAGGAAACGTATGAGACAAGAGATATAATGGCAGATAAATATGGCATGGAATTTGTCCGTGTGTCGCCGCAGATTACCACCGAGGAACAAGCGGAACAATACGGTGAGGCTTTATGGAATACAGACCCCAATCAATGCTGCGCGATCCGCAAGGTAGAGCCTCTAACCCGGATTCTTTCGCAGTATGATGCCTGGATAACAGGAATACGCCGTGATCAGGCTCCAACTCGAGCTAATGCTAAAAAGGTCGAATACGATAACAAGTTTGGCCTTGTTAAATTTAATCCGATCGCCAACTGGACCACAGAGGATGTATGGAACTATATCCGTGAGAATGATGTAGTGTATAACCCTTTACATGACCGTAATTTTCCGAGTATCGGCTGTGAGCAATGCACGCGGGCAGTTATGCCGGGTGAAGATCCACGTGCGGGAAGATGGTCCGGATCGGACAAGACTGAATGCGGATTGCATAAATAAGAACGTAATTCGAATTGCACAGAAGGAGAGAGAGCATAGATGACTTCAATACTTCCTCATGGAGGAACACTGATCCAGCGTGTAGCTGAAGGGACACAGAGAGAAGAACTGCTTCAGCAGGCTTCCGGTCACAAATCGATTACCTTAAACACTTGGACTTTGTCAGATCTGGATCTGATCGGGGTAGGTGCATTTTCTCCGCTCACAGGCTTTCTGAATGAAGAAGATTACCACTCTGTGGTCAAAAGCATGCGTCTTGCAAATGGCACGGTATGGAGTATACCTGTTACTTTGTCTGTGGAAGATAAAGTGGTTTCAGGTCTTGCGGTAGGTGACAGAGTCTCGCTGATTGGTGAGGAAGACGGAGTTATTTATGGATTACTTGATATTGAAAGTATTTATAGTGTCGATCAGCAGCTTGAAGCGCAGAATGTGTTCAAAACAACGGATCCTGCACACCCAGGTGTGAGCAAGCTGTTGGCTAGGCCGACAACTTATGTTGGTGGACCCATTACAGTTCTAAACCGTCCTCAACCGGAGAAGTTCGGAGAATTTTACTTTGATCCAGCTGAGACACGTCAAATTTTTGCGGACAAGGGTTGGAGAACTGTTGTAGGTTTTCAAACGCGTAACCCGGTACACCGTGCACATGAGTACATTCAGAAGTGTGCAATGGAGGTTGTGGATGCGCTGTTTCTTAACCCTCTGGTAGGTGAAACGAAGTCTGATGATGTGCCGGCCAATGTTCGTATGAAAAGTTATCTTGCACTGCTGGAGAACTATTACCCGGAAGACCGCACTTTTTTGGGTGTATTCCCTGCTGCAATGCGTTATGCCGGACCGCGGGAAGCGATTTTTCATGCGATGGTTCGTAAAAATTACGGTTGTACCCACTTTATAGTCGGCCGGGATCATGCAGGTGTAGGTGATTATTACGGCACTTATGAAGCCCAAGAAATTTTTTCGAATTTCACGGCAGATGAGCTGGGAATTACTCCATTGTTCTTTGAACACAGTTTCTTCTGTGTGAAATGCGGTAACATGGCTTCGAGTAAGACCTGCCCACATCCAAGTGACCAGCATTTGACACTGTCAGGGACGAAAGTGCGCGCATTGCTAAGAGATGGGAAGTGCCCGCCTCCGGAATTTACGCGTCCAGAGGTAGCAGAAATTCTTATTGAGGGAATGTCCACAGAAGTCACTGCCCAATCCTAATAGCCAGTACTATTTGGCCCTCTTGTCCCATATAGATGAGTAGAATCTATCGGGACGAGGGGGTCTTTGTTATGTCTGGCCGAAAGCAAGCGAAAGTCTCGGTCTGGATCTCATGGAGCAGCATCAAAAAAAGCATGGTAGGTGCTGTTTTGCTGGTAATAATGATCGGTATTATTGCTTATGATATGCCAACTGCCAGAACACTGAATTACTGGAGCCTGCCGTTGTCAGGAAAAGTAATTGCTATTGATGCAGGGCATGGAGGTCCTGATGGGGGGGCAGTCAGCCGGGAGGGCTTGATTGAAAAGGACATCAATCTTTCTGTTTCTTTATATCTGCGGGATTATTTACAGCAGGCAGGAGCGATAGTGATCATGACCCGGGAAGGTGATTATGACTTAGCCCAACAAGATACCAAAGGCTACTCTAAACGCAAGACAGAAGACCTGAAGCAGCGTGTAAGAAGTATTGAGGAGAAGGGGGCAGACTTGTTTATAAGTGTGCATATGAATAGTGTACCTTCAGGCCGCTGGAGCGGAGCGCAGACCTTCTATTACCCGAACAACGAAGGGAATAAAGCTTTGGCGGGATTTGTACAGGATGAGCTCAGAACGACACTTGAGAACACGGACCGGGTGGCGAAGACTGTGAATACCGTGTATTTGCTGAAAGCATTAAAAATGCCTGCTGCACTTGTTGAGGTAGGCTTTCTCTCCCATCCACAGGAATCAGCTTTACTTGGGGATGATGTTTACCAGCGAAAGGTTGCTACCAGCATCTACCGGGGGATTCTAAGATACGCTTCTGAACACTCTTGAGTAGTTACTACGCTTTTGCGGAAGGGTAATGGTATAATAAATCAAAAATACCGGTACCTTACCCGTCCGGAGAGGAAATTGAGGTGCTTTCCATGCTGACCAGGGAACAAATTCAGGAATTATTGCAACCGCTCACTGACCCGGAATCCGGAAAAAGCCTTATCGATTTACAGCTGATTCGCGATATCATGGTCAAAGAGGACCGAATCTCACTATCACTCGTCTGTCTCGATACCGATGAGAAAAGCCGTATGGAGCTTGAACAGAGTGTTCGTGTTTTATTGGATGAGGGAGGTGCGGGCAATGTTCATATCCGTTTGCGTGATGCCACTGATTATGAGCGCGCTATTCTTCGCGGAGAGAGCTCGGAGGGCCAAGCCCAACCAAAGCAAGGTGAGCCGTTAAAAGGACACGCAGCGGGTCTTGAGGGGCATGAGCTGATCAATGAGCACTCAGGTGTGAACTTCATCGCGATTGCCAGCGGCAAGGGTGGGGTAGGCAAATCGACAGTCACCGTTAATTTGGCTGTGGCATTGGCCAGAAAAGGCAAGAAGGTCGGACTGATTGACGCTGACATCTATGGTTTCAGCATTCCTGATATGATGGGGATTGAAGAAGGCCCGATTGTAGAAGAAGGAACTATTATTCCTGTCGAACGTTTCGGAGTAAAAGTCATGTCTATGGGCTTTTTTATCCGTGAGAATAGTCCTGTTATCTGGAGGGGACCAATGCTTGGTAAAATGCTGCGCCAGTTCTTCAGCGATGTCGGCTGGGGAGAGCTTGATTATATGCTGCTCGATCTGCCGCCTGGAACGGGTGACGTAGCACTTGATGTCCATCAGATGCTGCCGCACAGCAAGGAGATCATTGTTACTACCCCGCATGCAACAGCGGCATTTGTAGCCGCAAGAGCGGGATCTATGGCCCTGCAAACAGACCATGAGGTTCTTGGAGTCATCGAGAACATGGCTTATTATGAGTGTTCTTCCTGCGGGAGGAAAGATTATATCTTTGGCCGCGGAGGCGGAGCGAGATTGGCTGAAACCCTTCATACGGAACTGCTTGCCCAGATTCCTCTGGGCGCACCGGATAATCATATTTCTGAGCCGGACTTCTCGCCTTCTGTGTATAAGGCAGGGACAGCAACCGCACAGCTATTCGCTGAGATGGCTGACAAGCTGATTGCCAAATACGAATAGTGTGTAAATACCAAAAAGAGGCCGGTTCCAGTAATAGGAAGGCCTCTTTTTTTGAATCAGGATCCTGAATCATCACTGCCTTTGTCTCCACTGCTTCCCTTCTCTTTACCCGAATCCTTCTTTTCAACCTTAGGCTGCAATTCGTCTTGAACTACAGTCTTAAGGAGATCGAGTACCTCCATTCGGAACAATGGATTTTGCATGGCTTCCTGCATGATGGTCATGGATTGTTTGCGGTAATCAGAGGTTTTGGTAAGATCAAGGAACATCTTCATCATTTCAGGTGATTTCATGATTTCAGCAACTGACTTCTGGTATGTTGGATCTTTAATCAACTGAAGGTGGAGCTCTTTGTTTTGTGAATTAATTGCTTTTGCGAAATCTCCTGCGAACTGTGGATCTGTCATGATTTTTTCAATTTCCTTCTGATACTCCGGTGCTGTGATGGTATCCTTTACCGCAACTCTGATTTGCTCGTTGGTTTGCATTGGCATCATCTTCATACTCAGGCCGCTGGAGCTGCTTCCCTCAGAGCCAGAGCTTGGAGCAGACAATGCCTCCTGCACTGCTTTCTTTCCCTCTTCGCTTTTCAATATATCTACAACCATTGTCTTCATTTCCTTGTAACTGACCTGTCCGGAAGAGGAACTGCTCTGTTCGCTGCCACAAGCCGTTAGGGTGATAACCATGCTGAGCAACAAGCTCCCAGTCCACAAAGTCCTCCACTTCATTGGCGCTGCCCTCCTTTATGGGATTCCTGCATGTAGTATGCCGCAGAGGTAAGCTTTTATGTTGGCTCGGAATGGTTTTTTGCCGGTAAGCTTGGTAAAATAAATCTGACATGTGGGAGGTGAAAAGGCTGAGTATAAGGAAATGGTTTTTTTTATTCTGGACCACGCTACTGATCGGGGCGGGAGGGGCTGTCATTGCCGGACTTTTGCTGCAAGTTGCTAACGGTGGAATTGATTTCAAAAGCACAGCCGATTCATTAATCTATCCGCTGATACTACTTGGCTACGGTATGCTTGTGAGCGTTTACGCTCAACTGGGTTTTTTTGCATATCTGATTCTGAATTACATGGGAATCGGGGTGTTCCCGCGAAAGGTCTGGCAATATATCCAGATCATTTTGTCTCTGCTTGCCCTACTCGAACTGATTTTTTTGCGTACTTTTGTAGGCGGAGGCAGAAATGTAGTCTCTGATTTGCTTTTGGGCATCGGGATTCTGCTTACCGCAATTATCGTAGCCTACTTTAAAGTACGGAACACGAACAGATCAGCCTGGATTCCGACATTTTTCTTTTTGACAGCCATTACCATAGTGGAGATCATTGGAGTACTCCGCATAGGAGTAGACAGTGCCACTGTTTTTATTGTGGTCCCGCTCATTGCCTGTAATGCATTCCAAATCTTGATGCTCCACCGGATCCTTAAGCCAAAACAATGATAAAATATGCAGTAAACAACCCCGCTCCTCGGTTATGAGAAGTCGGGGTTTTGTAAAAAAAGGATACCAGCCTGAATAGCATGGCGTAGCTGTTTCTACTTGATAAGATTAAAAACAGAAGCAGCAGGTTAATCTTTAAGAACAGCGTACATAACAAAAAATCGATTGAAACGACTAGGAGGGAATATATGAACATCAAGCGCTATATGATAAAAGACACAAATGAATCTGTCCTGAAAAAACTCGATCCCGAAGAGAGCGGGGACTTTAAATCAAAGGAAGAGGCAGAGGTGAAAATGGCAAAGCTCAAGGAGCGTCTCGCCGAACTGCAGGATATTCTTTTCGCCCAGAAAAAGCATTCACTGCTAGTCATTCTTCAAGGAATGGACTCCAGCGGGAAAGATGGAACGGTCAAACATATTTTCTCCGGCATTAATCCACAAGGATTTATGGTCACCAGCTTCAAAAAACCTTCCTTGGAAGAAGAGGCTCACGATTTCCTGTGGAGAGTACACATGAAGACACCGCCCAAAGGTTACATCGCCGCATTCAACCGTTCTCATTATGAGGATGTTCTGGTACCCCGGGTCCACGGTAATCTCAAAAAAGAAGAAATGAAACGCCGTTTCCGCTACATTCGCGAATTTGAGGCCATGCTGGCGGAAGAGGGCACAACGATAATCAAACTTTTTTTGCACATCTCCAAGGATAAACAGCTGGAAAAGATCCAGGAACGGCTGCAGGACCCGGCCAAACATTGGAAGTTTGATGCGAGTGATCTGCAGGAGCGGGAGTACTGGGATGATTATCAGGAAGCATATGAAGATGCCTTTAAGGAGACAAGTAATGATAGTGCACCATGGTACTGGATTCCGGCCAATCACCGTTGGTACCGTAATTATTTGGCTTTAGCCATTGTTGTCAAGACTCTGGAGAGTCTGGATCTGAGCTATCCAAAGCTGGATACTCCGACACCTGATATTTCAGAACTAATCTCTCCACGACACTAGGGGGATTCAACTGGGCAGCAGAAGGACAACGAAAGGGTATTACATGCCGGCAGCATCTTCCAAACCCTCATTGAGCATGGCGGAATCACGGACTTCCTTACCCTCAGCACTGCTTTGGCTGATTAGTTCAGATACAGTTACAAATTCATAGCCTTGACTACGGAGGTTATCAATAATCTGCGGAAGGGCTTCATGGGTCTGCTTGCAGGAATCACTGGCATGTAAAAGCACAATATCACCAGGGTGTGCCTTGCTGGTCACACGTTTCACGATATTATCCACACCAATGTTTTTCCAATCGAGCGAGTCTGTATCCCACTGTATCACCTTATATCCCAGGTCGCTTGCAACCTGAAGTACCCTTTTGTCAAAATCACCATTCGGCATCCGTATCAAATTGGGCTCTTTGCCGGTCAACTCAGTCAGTACGGTATGGGCAGTAGTAATCTGGTTTTTTATTTCTTCATTGCTTAAAGTGCTGTAATTTACGTGTTTGTGGCCATGGCTGCCGATTTCGTAACCGGCATCTTTAATGCTTGTAACAATTTCCGGATGCGTTTTGCTCCAGGGAGAAGAGAGGAAAAAGGTAGCTTTATCTACCTTTTTATCTTCTAGCACCTTCAGAATAGGTTCAGGCCGTTTCTCTCCCCAGCTGATGTCAAACGTTAAAGCGATGAGCTTCTTCTCTGTCGGTACGCTGTAAATGGCGGAAGGGGCTGTTTCCGAAAAAACGGTAATATTGCCTCTCTCGACATAAACGACACCGGCAGCAAGAAGCGCAGCGGCAAAGATATAGATGAATCGTTTTATCTTTTTGCCGCTGAATACATAAAATGAATTCATATTGTTAGCGCTCCTCTCCCATGCGAAATGCTTGTTTGTTCTAAATGTATGCTCGTACAGAGCGCTTATGACCTTATATCTGTCCAACATATCTTCAGGAGGTAATTATGCTGTCTTTCCCCGCTTTCACCAGAGATGTATCCGCAATTCGCAAAGCAGTATTACTCGCGCTCTTATTATTTGTGGCGGGAGGGATTATAGGTTGGATGGGTACTGGCAGTCTGCAAAGGCTTCTATCCGGACAGTTGGAGGGTTTAAGTAAAATCAGCGGCAGCCTCAAGGAGTCTTCTCATCCCCAATGGAGTTTTTTTCAATTTATTTTTCTGAACAACAGCATTAAAAGCGTGCTTATTATCTTCTTAGGCGCTGTATTCGGAATATTGCCTGCACTATTTTTATTGATTAATGGTGGGGTGATCGGATATCTGATCCATTTGTCGGCCATGCAGGGATTAGATTTGTTTGATCTTATTGTTAAGGGACTACTGCCGCATGGGATTATTGAAATCCCGGCAATCATTATCGCCTGCGCGTTTGGCTTGCAGTTTGGCTGGAACGTAATCTCCGATTTGTTTAGTTCAGCTACCGCGAGAGAACAGAGGAGCGGTGCGTGGCCAGCCTTTATGCGCCAAACTCTAAGGGCATCCATATGGATTGTTATTCTGCTGTTTATAGCCGCAATCATTGAAAGCACAATTACATTTTCCTTATTATCATAAAAATTCAGAGAATTGAGCATAACATTAAAGCCTTTCATTGCAGGGATAGAAAGGTAAAGCTATATGCTCGGGCTTGGAAGATGGCCATACAGGAGATTTTTAATAATTATGGTTATAGATGCGATGCTCCGGTTAATCTAGTGTAAGTGGATATCTAACGCAGCTTTCCCCAACCCGCGGACTATCTTCTTTAGCACAAGTAGCAGCATCTCAGGATTTGTTGTATTTAATTTGATGAAGGAGGCCAAGCATATGTTGGGAATGTTGTTCAATGAAAAAGAGTGCAAGGAGCTGGATTATGTTCTGCGTAAAGAGCTTGATGAAATGCTCCTTGATTTAAGTGATCAACGCTTGGACCAAAATATCAGACATGCCATAGCCAATCGATATAAAACTGTATTCCGGATGTATGCGCGTTTTGCCCCGCAGAAGGAGCTATCCAAGTATGCTTGGGGAGGACGTTATTCCCAGTCTAAACATTAGAAAACTGATTTTAATTAAATAGGTTGACTAAAAGGGAGCCGCTGTGATACATTATATCTTGCGCTCCTTTTCAATTTGTTGAAGAGTAGCCGAAGGCAAGGAAAAATGAAAAAAACATTTTTTCAAAAAAAAAGCTTGCCAAATACTTAAGTGCTGTGATATATTATAAAGGTCGCTGCTGACAAGCAACGATGAAGAAAAACGAGACATTGATCTTTGAAAACTGAACAACGAGTGAGTGGGATTTCACGCAAGTGAGATCCAAAAATAGAGAATATTTTATTCTCGTCAGATGTTTCAAAATGAGAAATCGCTCTTTCTAAATACCAATTTGGAGAGTTTGATCCTGGCTCAGGACGAACGCTGGCGGCGTGCCTAATACATGCAAGTCGAGCGGAGCTTATCCTTCGGGGTAAGCTTAGCGGCGGACGGGTGAGTAACACGTAGGC
>NZ_LVYZ01000055.1:0-222580 GCF_001909095.1 Paenibacillus sp. P46E | reverse complement strand
TCTCATATTCATGATCTGAAATTACATCACCCGCCAGCTTAACCCTCCATTAGTGGTCTGCAGCAGGATGGATTTGCGGTCTTCTTTTTTCTCGATCAACAGCCATCCGACCTCGGAGGAAACGAACTGCAGCTTCACAATCTCAGGATACTCCGCTAGCTTCGATTGCAGCACACCGCTGGCAGGAAGCGCCGTCCAGGTCTTGCCTTGATTCGTTGTCTTGTACAGCACATCCTTCTTCAGGGTCCAGCCAAGCTGTGCGTTCAAAAAGGAAGGCGCAATATGGCGGTTAATCCCAATCTGGGCTCCTAGTCCAAAGGTTACAAATTTCCAGTTCCCTCCCCCATTGGCAGTGAAATAACCATTGTAAGTAATACTGCCTTCCTTGTCCTTTTGGCAGCCTACTGACATCCACCCGTTCAGACTGGCCTTGTCAAAAAAATCAGGCTCGCCTGTGATCACCCGGTCACAGCCCCGTAACTGTTCATTCACAAGAAATTCCGGTCCCTGATCCCAGCTTATCCCACCGTCTTTGGTCATGTAGATTTTGGGAAGTGCGCCGGTCTGTAAAGTTACAAACCCATGTTCAAAATCCTTGAACACCATTCCCGTAATCACACCGGATATCGGGATCGTATTATTCGGCAAGTTAGGGTTATATTGCTCGTTTTGCATAACCAAGTTCCAGATCGCTCCACCATCGTTTGTAGCATACAGCGCTTTACTCTCTTTGGTGGCTTTTGCATCCCAGGACGTCATCAGCCATCCGTGCTCAGGGGAATTGAAATAGATCGAAGAAATCGCATTGGCATCAGGAAAAGAAGAAATTTTCCAGCTGCTTCCCCCATCTGTCGTGCGTAGTACAACCGTTTCCGTATGACCCGACGCGCTGCGGATGATCCATCCATTGCTTGGATCTGTGAAGAATATGTCTTTGCCATAGACAGGATTGGACAAAAACTGGACATTCGAAGATGGCGAAATATTGCTCCAGGTCTTGCCGTTATCCATCGTCATGTATATCCGCAGCTCATTTTTGGTAACGCCCCAGGCTAGTCCTATGGCATCATTCAGCAGTCTGAAATCCGTCAGACGGGTCTGAATCTGATATTTCGGTGTACTTTTTTCGTTATCGATATTTTGGGCATCCGGGGTAATTAGTGTAATCGTCTGCCCCTCTTCCGGCGCCTCCGTCGGCTGTGGGGGCTGGGACGGTTCCGGAGGAGGAGAAGAGCAAGCAGAGAGTATAAGCAAGGTCAGGAATACCGTAATTACAGCTCCTAGAACCTTGAAACCTGTAATCTTAAATGACAAAGCCCTCTCCTCTTCCTGCATGAATTATTTGTTATGATTCAGATTACTTCTCTTGTAACCGTATAATGCATAGATGATTAAACCGATGACCAGCCAAATTACGAAGCCGATCCAGGTATCTGTACCCAAATTATACATCAAATATCCGCAAGCCGCCGCACTAAGCAAAGGAATTACAGGCACCCATGGAACTGTAAATCCTCTTTTCAAGTTCGGATGGGTATGCCGCAGTGCGATTACACCCAGCGAAACGACAAGAAAAGCGAAAAGTGTACCAATACTGGTCAGATTAGCCAGACGGTCCAGCGGAACAAAACCAGTGACCACGGCAATAATGCCGCCTACCATCCAGGTGCTGCGTACAGGAGTGTGCGTCTTAGAACTAACTTTGGATAAGGTCTGGGGCAGAAGACCGTCCCGTGAAATCGCAAACATCAGACGGGTCTGGCCGAATAGCAACACGAGCAGAACTGTAGTCATCCCGGCAATTGCCCCCACGGAGATCAGACCGGCTATCATATTCTGGTCCACAAAACGGAGCGCAAAGGAAACCGGGTCACTGACATTCAGGCTCTGGTAAGGAACGATCCCGGTGAGCACCAGCGATACAACGATATAGAGCACCGTACAGATCGCCAGGGAGGAAATGATCCCAATCGGCAGATCACGCTGTGGCCGTTTTACTTCTTCTGCTGCGGTGGATAAGGCATCAAAGCCGATATAGGCAAAAAATACAGTAGCTGCACCATTGACTACGCCATGCAATCCAAAGGGCATAAAGGGTGTCCAATTCTCCGGTTTCACATAGAAAACACCCGTAACAATAAACAAAATGACCACCGTCAGCTTGATTGTTACCATAATGGCATTAAAGCGGGCTGTCTCCTTGACCCCCCTGGTCAGCAGGAAGGAAATCAGTAAAATAATGATAATTGCAGGCAGGTTTATAAACGTTCCTTTGTCCGCATTATAAGCCCCTGAGAGGGCAGTGGGCAAATGCAGGCCAAATCCGTCAAGGAGACCCTGGAAATATCCAGACCATCCGCTGCCTACCGCTGCTGCTGCAACGCCGTACTCAAGCACCAAATCCCATCCCAGAATCCAGGCTAATAGTTCACCGAAAGCCACATAGCTATAGGCATAAGCACTACCCGATACCGGAATCGTCGATGCAAACTCTGAATAACACAATGCAGATAGCACGCAGGCAATCCCTGCCAGCACGAATGACAGGACCAAGGCAGGCCCCGCGTGCTCTGCTGCCGCCACTCCTGTCATTACAAAAATACCGGTACCAATAATCGCCCCCACACCAAGCATGGTTAGATCCAGAGCACCTAATGTCTTGCTGAGCTTATCTCCTTCGGCGCTTGCTGGAGCACTCAAAGGTTTCTTGCGGAATAAATCCATTCGTTCATTCTCCCCTGTCTTCTATATAAATAGATCATGCTATAAAGAAGCGGCCAAACTCAAGACCAAATAACCCATATAATTACAATAAATATGGAAATACTAAACATTACTTACTCAGTTATTCCAAAATCCTTGTTAGTTTGCCCAATTTCGGGTAATGGATTAAAAGTGGACCGCTTGAAAACACTAACCTTAGCGCTTATGATAGATAAGATTGGACACAAAAAATTCAAAAAATCAGGAGGAGATGTAGCAATGGCCCCCCCATTCAAACCTAATCGTGTTGTCGTGATCGGCACTGGTGCAGTTGGCACCACTACGGCCTACACCTTGCTGCTGCGCAAACGCATGCAGGAGCTGGTTCTAATTGATGTGAATCATCAGAAAGCACTTGGTGAAGCACTTGATATGAACCATGGCATGCCTTTTGTCGGTGGTGTAAAACTCTGGGCAGGAACCTATGAAGATTGCCGTGAAGCAGATATCATTATTGTGACCGCTGGCGCCTCCCAAAAGCCGGGTGAAACCCGGATTGATCTGCTGCGCAAAAACATTTCGATTTTTAAAGACATTATCCAAAAAATCACGAAATACAACCAGCATGCCATTCTGCTGATCGCGACGAATCCAGTGGATATTCTGGCTTATGCTACCCTCAAGATCAGTGGTTTCGACCGCAGACGTGTTATCGGCTCCGGAACAGTGCTTGACAGCGCAAGATTCCGGTATCTGATTGGCCTTCACAAAGAAATTGACCCGCGCAGCATTCATGGACAGATTATTGGTGAGCACGGTGACTCCGAGCTGCCTGTATGGAGTCTGTCCAATGTCGCCGGGATTGATCTTGGTTTTGACGAAGCCGAACGTCAGGATATTTTTGAGGATACTAAAAATGCCGCTTATGAGATCATTGATGCCAAAGGTTCAACCTCCTATGCGATTGCTCTGGCACTGGATCGGATCGTAGTTGCTATTCTTAACAACGAAAGTGCCGTGCTTAACGTCTCCACGCTGCTTAACAATTATAATGGAGTCTCCGATGTATTCCTGGGAGCCCCATGTGTAGTTGACCGTTCCGGCGTACGTGAAGTGCTGGATCTGCCGCTCAATGAAGAGGAGAAAGCCCTGTTCCAGAAATCCGGTGAAAAGCTGAAAAATGAAATCTCGAAACTGGAACTATAGACCGCATTCTAGAAATTCCGGACTATTTCTTCCTTCCATCAGGAGGAGATAGTCCTTTTGGCATGTCCTTGTCTGCTCCTGCAGCCCAAACTTCGGGACCGGAAAACAAAAGAAACCGTCCTTCCGGTCATGGAGAATAACCCCCACTACTGATAGGACGGAGTTTCTAGTACCAGTAAATATAACATGAATCGTTATGTCTGCCAATGAAATAGGTCCTTGCTTATAAATGATGAAAATACTATTGGGGCATACTGATCTGCAGTCTGGACATCGCTTCTTCTTTTTCCCGGCTCGTGATATGTGTATATACAGTAGTGGTCTGGATAGACGAGTGTCCCAGAAGCTCCTGGACGGTCCGCAAATCCGCTCCTTTGCGCAGCAGCATGGTTGCGAAGGAATGGCGCAGCTTGTGGCTGGAATAAGGTCTGCGGAGGGCAGCAGGTACTTCACTCTGGAAACGGCCAAAGGTGTCTGCAGCAATCCCCTGGATCCCCCGGATGGATAATCTGCGCCCTTTTTGAGAAATGAATAAGGCATCCTCCTTACTTCGCCAAGGCTCAAGCCGGTCTGCCAGGGCCTGCTCCAAAAAAGGGGCCAACTCCACAGGCACCGGAATATTCCGCCATTTGCGGCCTTTTCCGAATACTCTAAGTGTCAGGCGTTCGGCATTATAGTCACTCAGATTCAGGGTGTGAACCTCCCCTACCCGCAGTCCCATGTATGACATAAGCAGAAAGACCGCCAGGTTACGGCTTCTGTACTTCCCTTCGACAGCAGACAAAAAACGCTGTAATTCATGCTCCTCCAGATAGACTGGCTCACGGTTTTTCTCCGTCTTGGATTTCTTGATGCCCGCCGCAGGATTCACAGTCAGCAGCTCAAGCTCCATAAGTGCCTTAAACAAGCAGTTAACAGAAGCATGCTTACGGTTACGAGTTGAATCACTGACCCCCCGCTCACGGACTGAGGTTAAGTAGGACACGATATGAAGCTTCTTAACGGTATCCAGACTTTTGCCGTTCAGACTCACCAGAAATTCCCGCACATCGGCAAGATAGGACTTCTGTGTATATGGTGTAAAGCCGGCATCCTTCATCCAGATTAAAAAAGCATCCAGCTCTTCTTCATAGTCAGGCTCTGGGTGGTTCATGTCCAATTTCCCTCCCGTGTTCATACAATATATTCTGCCATAGATTATCTTTAGGATATCAAGAAGTTAATAGGTGAGATTTATCATGGTCTGTTTCCCCGGTTCTCCAGGCAGCCGCATGATTCTCTACAATAGTCAGGAATTCTGCCAGAGCCGGTGATTTCCACTTTTTATTATGATACGCGGTTTGGGTAGCTACACGCTGCGATTCGTCATTCCAATGCAGACGGACTAGCTTGCCTTCAGCGAGCTCACTCCGGACTGTAATCAGAGGTAAAAAAGAAATGCCCAGTCCGGCCATCACGCATTGCTTAATCGCTTCTATGCTCCAGAATTCCAGCTTCGGATCGGGGAACACGCCGTGACTGTTCAAATGCCGCTCGAACAACGTACGATAGGTGCATCCGGTTTCGGTGTGAAGAATAGTTTCATCCTTCAGATGAAGCGGCAGAACCTCATCCAGATCCATGAGCGGATGACCAAGTGGTGCAATCAGTGTCATCGCCTCATGAACAAGCGTCTCCGTACGAAGATCCTTATACTCCGTCTCGGGCTGCAGCAAAAACACCAGATCCAGCTCACCGGAGCGGACAAACTCGGTTAATTCCCAGCAGGCGCCAGGCTTCAGTGTGATCTGCACCTGAGGATACTTTCCGCGGAATTCCTTAATGATGCCAGGCAACCGAAAAGCTGCCAGAGACTCGGGTGCACCAATCCGCAGTGCTCCAGTCAGTTCGCTTTCCGAACGCAGCGCAACCTCGGCCATAGTGTGCATCCGGGAAATCTCCTGGGCATACGGGAGCAGGCGGCGGCCAGCATCTGTTAGAATAATCTTTTTACTGATACGGTCAAACAGCGGCTGGCCCAGCTCTGCTTCAAGCGCCTGGATCTGTGCAGTAATGCTGGACTGCGCATAATCCAGTTTCTGGGCGGCGCGTGTAAAGCTGCCGGTTTCGACTACGACCAGAAACGTAAACAGATGGCGTGATTCCAGGGAGACCCCTCCTTCATGTATAATAATTATCTATCGGTTTTTCAGATGGATGTTATCTGTTAATTCCGTTTTTCCAATGGATCTATTATCTGATACTCTATACTTAAATACAAGGAAAGCAGGCCATATTTATATGAAAGAAACTTTACAGCGCAATATTGGAATGCCGCAGGCTATTGCCCTATATATTGGGGCTGTGCTGGGTTCAGGGGTTCTGATTGTCCCCGGACTTGCGGCTGAAATGGCTGGGCCTGCCTCTCTTCTTGCTTGGGGATTTATGACGCTGCTGATCCTTCCCTTGGCTCTATCCATGGGTCTCCTATCCGCCAAATTTCCGAATGCGGGGGGAGTTTCACATTTTGTCACACTGGCATTTGGCCCAAAGGCGGGCGCACTGGTTGGATGGTTCTTCCTGATGTCGGTCCCGATCGGAGGCCCCGTCGCCGCATTAACCGGAGCTGGTTATATGACGGCAGCTATGGGCTGGGGTGACAATGCCAGAATTGCTCTGGCTGCAGCCATGCTGGGAATTGGGCTGGTTACGAACTGGATTGGAATGCAGGTAGCCGGGAAGGTACAGATCGCTGTGGTGATTGCCATCGTCGCCGTATTGGTATTCTCATTTGCCGCTGCCCTTCCCCAGATGGAACGTGTCCACTTCACACCGTTTGCTCCGCATGGCTGGATGAGTGTCGGCCAGGCGGCAGCTATATTGTTCTGGTGCTTCATCGGCTGGGAAGCCGTGTCTCATTTGTCTGAAGAGTTCAAGGACCCGCAACGGGCTGCAGTCAAGGGTGTCACCATCGCCGCCATTATTGTAGGAGTATTGTATTTCCTGTCGGCACTTGCTACTGTCGGTACTCAGAGCTACCTGAAGAGTGGAGCCGATTCCTCCCTGGTCTGGATCATCAGCCAGCCGCTTGGCTCCTGGGGCGGATTCATCGCCGGCTTGACCGGACTGTTCATCTGCACCGCGACTATTATCGCTTATACCGGGGCCGCTTCGCGAGTAGCCTTTGCACTTTCCAGGCAGGGTTATGCCCCTAAATGGATGGGCCGAATGTCGAAGCGATATCAGACCCCCACAGGGGCCATCGGCTTCCTGCTATTCTGCTTTGTCACAGTGCTGTTTCTGTACGGCAGCGGACTGCTTTCGATTACGACACTGATCCAATTTCCAAATGCCACCTTCATTTTGACATATATCGGGGGCTGCGCAGCGGGAATCCGTCTCCTGAAAGGCAACCGGGCGGGTGTTGTGATCAGTTGGATCTCATTCGCCGCTACAGCAGGTGTGTTTCCTTTTACCGGCCTAGCGATTGGTTATCCATTGTTGATTACTGCCCTCTTCTTCCTGATTGTCTATACCAGAGCCCGTCGCAATAGAGCCCATCTGGAGCCGAATGATTAGGATACCCTCCTGTATAACAAACAGGCCGCAGCGACCTTGGTGACAAGGACGGATGCGGCCTGTTTGTTATACAAGCTTACATAATCTCTACGGCGAAAACTGCCGAAGTCTGATTCAGCGTATATTTTCCATCTTCAGTCAGCCAGGCCGCTTCATATAGATAATAGTATAATCCTTTCACTTTAGGCGCCTCAAACACCCCATCCGACAAAGCGACCGGAAGATATACATTCTTTTCTCTAATTTCTGAAACATAAACTTTAGCAGGCAGTGGTTCGTAGTTTGGCTTAATGGTGATCTGATCTCCCGGATCAATAACTGTGGGGGGCTCACCGTTTAGCATGGCTCTGCCACCCACATAATCAGCACAACCCAGCATCTCCCAGCAATAACTGCTTTGTACTACATGCACTGAAGTTATTGGTGTGCTCACTATGGGCAGAGGGGGCTGGCCTGCCGGTGTCAGAGCTTTTGATGATTGTGGGATTGGTGGCGCTGAGAGAGCTTCTAATGAATTCGGGTTGTCTGCTGGCTCCGTTGTTCTTGTAGATATTGCCTCTAAGTCTACTAGATAATGCTCCGGCTTCCCTGGTGTCCCTTCAATTGAAGGATCAATAGCTTGATTTGCTGTATTGCCCACAAACATCAACCCAAGTACCAACAAAGCCATCCGACTGAAATATTTTATCAACATATTCACCTCAGTTTTAAGACGAGTATTCCAATAAAAGGTTGCGAATTTTCTATATCAAGGTATATTTTACAATTGACTTACACTTGTAAAGCCTCAAATAGAACCAGTACTTACCGTTTCAGTTGACGAAAACTTGGTTATGAATGAAAGGAGACTGCCCAAATTGGGATAGAAGGAGACGATTGACCATGCCAAAAGATAATAAAATCATTCTAGAAGCTGCGGCCCGAAAATTTGCCGATGACAATGCCGAACCTCCATTTCTGCCTGACTTGGGACCTGAAAAAGGACGCGAAACAGTGAATACAGTGCAGTCCAGTGAAATTTACAAACCGGAAGCAGATCTTCAGGATCTTACCGTGCCCGGTGGACCCGGAGGTGAAGTTCGTGTACGTATCATCCGCCCGGTGAACACTTCAAGTGAAACTCTGCCTGTCATTTTGTATATTCATGGTGCAGGGTGGGTCTTCGGCAACAGCCATACCCATGACCGGCTGATCCGCGAGCTGGCAACAGGTGCTGGAGCAGCCCTCGTATTCCCTGAATACAGCCTCTCTCCGGAAGCAAAATATCCTACAGCTATTGAGGAGATATACGCGGTACTGACCTGGATTGCTGATCATGGACCGGAATATGGCCTGGATACCAGTAAATTAACCGTAGCTGGCGACAGTGTCGGTGGAAATATGACCGCTGCCATAACCTTGATGGCCAAGGAGCGAGGCGGCCCTGCGATTTCCAAGCAGCTCTTGTTCTATCCGGTAACGGACGCTTCCTTTGACACCGAATCTTACCATCTCTTTGCTGAAGGCTACTTCCTGCAGCGGACCGGGATGAAATGGTTCTGGGATCAATATACAACCAGTGAGGATGAGCGTGCACAGATCACGGCCTCACCGCTTCGGGCCAGCCTGGAGCAGCTAAGTGGACTTCCAGAAGCACTGATTATTACCGGCGAAGCCGATGTCCTCCGCGATGAAGGCGAAGCCTATGCCAATAAACTGCGGGAAGCTGGTGTTTCCGTAACCGCGGTCCGCTTCCAGGGAATGATTCATGACTTTGTGATGCTGAATGCCCTGGCTGAAACTAACGCCAAAAAAGGCGCTATCTTACTGGCTACCAGTTGGCTTCGTCAATAGGTCAGGGTTAGCATTTACTTGATTAATATATAACAGCAAGCAGGCCTGCAATGGATATCCTCCGGTGCAGGCCTGTTTTTTCATGAGATTACCTATTCTACTGTCCATATTTCATCCAAACTTTACGCGGTACATTGAACTCAGCCGCTTTGACCAACATGTTCATCATTGATCCGATCCCGCGGCGAGCAAATCGTTAAGTTTACATAACATTATTTATGTTACCTTATCTAATCGACCTTACTCATTCGCAAATACTCCCCTATTCTCCGGGCGGCTTCCACAAGCCGTTCTTCCTCTTCTACCAGTGCAATCCGGACGTATCCCTCCCCTTGTTCCCCAAAGGCCGCTCCAGGAATAACTGCTACTCCAGTTCCCAGTAAAAGATCGCGTGCAAAGCTGTGTGATCTTCCTTGTCCCTGTCCAGAGTTGTAGGCATCAGGCAGCTGTGCCCAAATAAACATAGTCGCTTTGGGCTTCTGAACCACCCAGCCTTGCTGAGCCAATGCTGCTATAAATACATCCCGCCGTCGTTCATACAACATCGCGACTCCCTCATTCTCCCCGGCTTTCATCGCCATCTCCAACGCAGCTACAGCTGCTTCCTGGATGGGGTCGAACACACCATAATCCACATTACTCTTAAGCTCCTTCAGTGCACCAACCGCCTCACGGTTGCCAGTCATGAAACCAATCCGGCAGCCAGCCATGTTGAAACTTTTTGAGAAGGAATGAAATTCAACAGCAGTATCGTGCGCTCCCAGCACCTGCAAAATGCTAACCGGCTTATACCCGTCAAAACCCATTTCCGAATAGGCCAGATCGTGTATAACCAGCACATTCCATTTACGGGCTAATTCGATTAATTTCTCCATATATGTAAGATCGACTGTTGTAGATATCGGATTGCCGGGAAAGCTGAGGAGAATAAAAACAGCTTCCTGCCATACCTCATCTGGGATGCTGTCCAAATCAGGAATGAAGGCGTTCTTCTCCAGCAGTGGCAGTGTCCAGGCTTTCACTCCTGCTATCGCGAGTGAACCGGCATAAATGGGATACCCCGGGTCAGGCACAATAGCTAGATCACCTGGATTGCAGACGGCAAGCGCCAAATGTGCCAATCCATCTTGTGAGCCCATGAGCGCCACGATTTCATCCTCCGGATCTACCGTTACGCCAAACCTTGCTTCCATCCAAGCAGCTGCTTGTTTCCGGAATGCCGCACTCCCCCTAGACGATGGATAGGAGTAACTGTTCTCCCTAAGTACAGCTTCGCTCAGAACCTGACGTATTTGTGGAGCGGGCGCCTGGTCCGGACTGCCGATTCCCAGATCGATCACATCCAGACCGGACATTGATGCCTCCTCTTTCCATGCTGCTACTTCTGCGAAAATGGAGGAACCCAGCCGGGATAGTTTGTCTGATCTCCAGCTTCGTTTGGAATTGCTAAATGTCAACGAGTCCACCTACTTGTTTTTGAATCATTATAGCATGACCCAGAAGAAGTTGATTTCGAAACTTTGAGCGATACTCAGTTAATACTTGTAATTGATAATTTTATACTTAAATATTATTTTTTGCCTTTTCCTTTGATGTATTTGAGTCGTACAAGTGCCTTATTTCATAAATAAAATCGATCTCATCCAAAACAGCGTATAATTTAAGTTATACGCTGTTTTTTTTAAGCTTTTGAGTTGTCTTTTATGTATTTTTTTATTCTTTGATACGCCAACGGTTCAATCCTGAAAACGCGAGGTTGACGTTTACATATTCTGCTTCAATACCTTCTTTCTAATTATCAATACAACTGAAAGCAGCACCGACAGCAAAAAAAACAATAGGATCCCCATCCCTCCAATAACATCTCCAACGGCAAATACATCATTGATTCGTACGGGAATCATCGCTGTAATGAAAATCACCGGCATTAGCCCAAAGATCACAGGGACAATCTTAATCTTGAATACCTGCGAGATGCCCAAAGCAGCATTAAAGAAAAAACTGCTAAAGATGCAAAACATCTGCATCATCCAGATCACCAACAGAGGGAATTCGAAGCGTTCAAAAAAGAATCCAGTGATCTCAAGACTGCGCACTAAATCAATAGTAGGCCAAGTACTCGTGATCACAGAATCTATAGACAAACCTCCGATGACCATAACCACAGTCAGGATGTATAAGGTCATGGGTACGACAATTCCCGTTAGCATGGCTCTGATCGCTTGCTCCGGATGCTGCATAAAGGCTGTGATAACCATCACTACCTCACATCCGGTAAAGACGAGTACTGTGGATTTAAGTCCCCTGATTACAGGCATGAGACCTTCGCTCAGTACAGGACGCAGATGATTAATATCAAATATTCTGATACTGAGGGCATAACATAAGATCAAGATAAAGAAGCTTATGGGGAAAATAATTTGATAGACTCTGGCGATGGAATTGATGCCTCCAAACACCAGGTAAGCCCCAATCCAAATGAACGGAATGATGATTGCCCATATAGGTGTTCCTTCGAGCAGGAAAAAAATCATTATTTCTCCTAATACGCGATTCTGAAATCCGGCACTCAATAGAAAATATGAAATTAATAACAAAGATAATAATCCTCCTGGGCCCCCCCCTACGATCCGTTTGGAGTATTGATAAATGGTCTTGCCGGGAAATTGTTGGCTTAATTTCACCATTATCACCGTAACCAACATTACAATAATCCCGCCGAGCACTACAGACATCCATGCGTCTGGAGTCTTAACAGATTCCGTCACATCTCTAGGCAAAGTGAGAATACCCGCCCCGAGTACCGAATTCGTCAAGAATAACGATGCCTGTCTTGTTGTGATTTTATCATCACCACGCTCAAACATTTCTTCCCCTCCCTCCATTTATTTCTTAGGTTCTGTGTAATTGGATGGGAATATAAAGCGTTTGCCTCTACTGCTCTGGATTGACTCATAGTAAATTCATTGCAAGCTGGATAAGCAGCGGAAAGAGCTACATAGAAGTAGCTCTTTCCGAATTTATGTACAATTTGATTCTCACTGATTGATTTAAATCAGACAGTCTTTCATTTCATATAGAACATATTCTATCCATTAATATAGGGTTTATTCCTCAATCTCTGACCCGCAAAAAAGCTGGATTCAAGCATTTCTTAACAGAGCTATACTTTTCGCAGTATTTAAAGATTTGCAGCGGAACCCTACCTTCTGCCTGGGCATAAGATAGGCGTATCACGAGTGAAGGTGGAATCTGCATGTCTAAAAACAAACGCGGAAAAGCACTTTGGCGTACTCCGTCCCGGAGCAGAGGAACATGTCCGATCTGCGGAAGCACGCGAATCAAGCTTTTGTATTTCGGAAAAGGACTTTCTGGGGAGAAGCTCACCGTCTGTAAAAAATGCGATGGCAAGCAAGCCGTTTGACAAGATCCACCCAGGGTCTATTTATCCTAAAGCACTGGCGAAAAAATAGGGAATGCCGTAATTGCGGCATTCCCTTTTCTTTTGATATTTTGGTAAGAGTATGAACTGGTGTCCCGCTAAGAATGGACAACCCCTTTGACACTAACTGAGCCTGCCTGAAAGCACAGATTCGAAAAGTGATATTTCCACCTTTTTGACCAGACGGCCGCCGAAATAACCTCCAGTTGCTCCTGCACCCGCGACATGAGAATCCGAACCTTTAGTGCACTGGCTTGATCCACAGCTTGGAGATATCCAGGAAGCCAAATGAGCTGGTATGCAAACCGAGCAGGCTATGATTGAGCTGAGCTCTTTTGTTAACATGAGAACCATATAGAAGCCAGCAGTGATCCCGGATGATTCCCTCCACTGTATCCAGCAGTTCAGCCCGTCCCTCTCCGTCTAATTGTGTAAAGTTCTCCAGTTCCCGGTCCAGCATAGAGCTTTGGGCAGACTCCAGATAGGCGTGCAAATAATTAGATTTATTCCTAAAATAATTAATCAATCCCCATTGCCAGTCGTCCTCGAGAATTTCCTCCGCCATAATCAGTTCGGCTGAGCTCAGCGCGTCTTTGGAATGTGATTGGATATAGGACTGAAGCTCAATATCCAGCCCGATCTCTGCTCCGCGCCGTTTAAGCCAGTCTGCTTCTTCCAGGTCTTTATGAACCGTATATGCAAGGAGGATACGCTCACCTTGATAACCACTGCTGGCCAGCAGCTCGCGCGCCTGTTCCAATGGAGGCTCTGTCCACTCTCTTTGAGCGCTCTTCCAAGGCAGGAAGCTGTCTGCTGGTGTAATGCGGTTGCCGCCCAGTTCCCTTACGAGTGCCGCTTGGTTGTACAGGATTCGCAGTGCTTGCCGAAAAGCGAGCTGATGATGGACTCCCTTTTTACGGAAATTAACCAGCATGTACCTGCAGCCCAAAGCCGGGTAGTTAATGCTGTTCGTCACGGAACCTTCCGATGGGAGCTTCATCCGGTATGCACCCGGCAGCTCATAGTGACGTTCATTCGGGCCGTGATCCGGCACAAACCAAATATCCACCCGATCCAGATGCGGGCGAATCCCGTAATATTGTTCAAATGCGCTGAGTACCAGCACATCTTCATTCAAATTGCTGATCCGGTAGGGTCCAGTCCCGATGAGTTCCGTACGGATATCTACATCATAGGGCAGAATGCTCATGTGCATGCAACTAAACAAATGCAAGAAGAATAGATTGGGACGACGAAGCTCGAAACGAATACAGTGATCCCCCTCTACACTCACCTGTTCGATGTCCTCATAGTTCCAAATAGCCGGACTGTTCAGATCGAATAAACGCTGCAAGGTTTCCTTAACATCCCGAGAAGTCATCACTCTTCCGTGATGGAATCGCACACTTTTACGCAGAAAGAATACCCATATCTTATGATCCTCACTGCATTCCCAAGTGTGCGCCAGTCCCGGAAGAAAAGTCTGGGTTGAGGCGTCATAGGTGACTAACGTGCTGCAGATTTGCCCCAGCAAATAAGCTTCAAAAGCCGTAATCACAAAAGCCGGGTCCAGCTTCTCCAAACGTCGCCCACGCATCATACGCAGGACATCTTGCCTGGAGGCGGTTTCCGCTTCACTATGAAAGCCCATCTGTATATTCAGCGAACTGAGCAGCCGTTCCTTTAGTGTTTCATTGGCTTCAGTGACGCCGATTAATTCGATGGCTTCCTTTATCTTTCCTTTTCCCATCAACTCCTGAAAGTTATCCTCAATAGCCTCATCAATTCCCCGCAAAAAAGTCAACTCCGAAGTATGACCTCTCCCGCGTCCCGGCTTCCAATGAATAAATGCATTTTCTTCAAGCCTCCGCAAAATAAATTTCACGTTACGGGGGGTACAGCACAGGGCGGCGGACAAGCTGTCTATGGTTACAGGAATAGGCTCTTGGATTCTAAAAGGAATGTTAAACGTTCTTGCTAAATGTATAAAGTGTGCGGTGCTCGTATCCATTGTCGTTGCCCCTCTTTTAAAGGTGAAATTCATCGTATAATTCTTACACTTTTATTTCCCCCTTTTATCATTACAATTATACACAAGCCGTTTTTTATTTCAAAGCAGCATAAATAAGCAATTCCCAAATTCATCACTAAGATTAGGAGATCCTCAAACACATGAAACAGCATTTGCGGCACATCCATCCCTTGGCCTGGACCATTATTATCGGCACGATGTTCGGCCGTCTCGTGACCTCGATGAGTATTCCTTTCTTATCCATCTACTTAACCCAAGTTCTCGGTGCTTCGCACTCGCAAACGGGCATAACGGTGGCCGTCAGCTCATTGGCAGGTGTATTGATCAGCTTCTATGGCGGGTACATCTCTGATATCTTTGGGCGTAAAATCGTCATGTTGGTCTCTGTATTCGGCTGGGCCTTGGTCTTCTTCGGCTTCTCATCAGCGCAGCATATCTGGGTGTTCTTCCTGGTAAATACGTTAAATGGACTATGCCGTGCCGTATTCGAGCCAACATCACGTGCTTTGCTCTCGGATATCACCCCTCCGGCTCATAAGCTGCTGGTCTTCAATCTGCGGTATGCTGCAGTTAATCTGGGTGTTGTATTCGGTCCAATTATCGGTTTGCAGTTAGGCTCTGCTAAATCCACATTCCCGTTTGTCATCGCTGGAGTCGTCTATATTGCATACGGAATCGTGCTGTTCTTGCAATTCTCGGTCCATCGGGCCAGCCTGCCTGTCCGCTCAGAAGCACGCGCTCCACAGCTGCGTGAAGCTCTGGCAGTCACCAGCCGGGACCGGGTATTTCTGCCAGTGCTGCTGGGGACCATCTTTTGTGTACTGGGTTATGGTCATTTCAGCTCCACGCTGGCCCAGTATCTGGCGGTCGATACGCATTTCTCAAACGGCAGTCAGGTCTTTTCCTACATGCTGTCTCTTAACGCAATCACCGTATTGGTCGTACAGTATCCGATCGTCCGTACAGCAAGCAAATTCCCGCCGCTTGTTCCATTAATACTGGGGAATATTTGCGTGGCCCTGAGCCTGCTTCTGTTCGGACTTGCCAGTGGAGTAGCGCTCTTAATGTTCAGTGTGGTATTGTTCACGATCGGTGAGGTTCTGCTCTTCACTATGATGGATATGCTGATCGACCGGATTGCTAAGCCTGAATGGAAAGGTACGTATTTTGGCACGATTGGCTTCAATAACCTGGGTAACGTAATGGCTCCTATTCTCGGTGGCCTGCTGTTGGATCAATTTGGCTCCACTAATGGCCCGGCTGTATTTGTTCCGCTTGCTTTAAGTACAGCGCTGGGGCTTCCTTTCCTGATTACCGCACACAAAAGGCTGACTGCCAGAGAGCGCACAGAAGCAAAAATCAGCTCGCAAAGTGCTTGACTCCACAAAGGACCTCTCCTCAACAGCATGAAACAAGACCCGTGTAAGCCAAGGCGCTTAGCGGGTCTTGTTTATGAGGAAGAGGGTTACAATAGGTTTACATAATATATAATATGTTATCTATAGATGCTGCAATACTTCTTTCAAGAATAGACCTTCTGCAGGAATACAAGCTGTTCCTGAATATATCTTCTAATTTCCGGGGGAGAGACGATTTCTGTTTCGTTCAGCAGATTCATTACCTGCCTGCACGCCGATTCATAACTATACAGATTCAGCGTGTACTCCATGAGCTCATCCGATTCCAATACTCCGACAATTTCGTACTGCTTCATCCGCGTCTGCTGGTCCTTTCCGGATCTCACAACTACAGGATAGTATTCCTCTTGCTTGCAGCTTTGCTTGAAAGACTCACTCCCTCGCAGCCAATATTCCTCCAGAGCGAAATCTTCTGGGATCATGTAATTGCCTTCCGTAACTTCGGCTGATGTAATCCGGTCGCACTTAAATGTACGAATAGCTTCTGCTGACTCGCAGTATGCCGCCAAATACCAATCTCCCTGCTTCACAATCAGTCCATAAGGCTGTACATTACGGCAAGTCAGTTCCCCATTTACCTTACGGTATTGAATCTGAATACATCTGCACCTCCAGACCGCAGACCGAAGCTGCTCGAGACAAGGAATCTCAGTCCGTTCCTCCCACCATGGAGTGTTATCGTAATAAAACCGGTCTTTGGCCTTGCGGATATCCTCCTGGTAGGCAGCTGGCAACGTATTTTCCAGCTTCAGCAGCGCATTCCTAAGCATCAGCCCTGATTCAGTCCATGCATCAAAAGGAATCCCCATTCCCGTCAAATACAGGTTAATCACCTCTTCCCCGTGCAGCTTTTGAAGATTAACGGTGTATCCCTCCATCAAGGAAATCCCGCCACCCGGCCCGGAAGTTGTCACCATGGGGATTCCCGATTCTGCCAAAACATCAATATCCCTGTATATCGAACGAACGGAGGTTTCCAGCGCTTCCGCCAGCTCCTTCGCCTTCATTTTCCCCCTGGATTCCAGTAGTAAAAGGATTGCAATCAAGCGATGCAGCCTCATTTCCAGCCTCCTAATACATTAGTAAAAGATTAAGATTTGCCGCTCTCGCACTATTCTTGCCACTCTGATGTCAACAATATAAGTGTATGCTGAATGTATCAGAGAGAGGAGCTGCTGTAAATGAATATTGGCATACTGGGAACTGGCTTTGGAGCTTATCATGCAAGCCTGCTGGTAAAAATGAAAGGTATCAACCGGGTTGTTATCTTTGGCAGGAATGAAACCAAGCTTCATCAGCTGAAGGAAGAACTGGGGGTTGAAATCACTAACTCCATCAACGAAATCCTATCGGATGCTACGCTGGATGTAATTGATATCTGCCTCCCTTCCAGCCTACACGCTGAATATGCTATTGAGGGACTGAAGGCTGGAAAACATGTGTTTTGCGAAACACCGGTATGTCTCAGCTGCGAAGATGCTGCGGCTATGCTGCAGGCGGAGAAAATCTATGGAAAACGGATCATGGTCAACCAGTTTATCAAATTTGATCATGCGTATTCCTATTTGTACGAGGCAGTGCAGAGCGGGAAATATGGGAAGCTGCTTCACATATCTTTGAAAAGAGAAACTGCACCGTTATGGGGCGACCTTGGTTTAAGTAAAATTGCTACCCATCTGATGATTCACGAACTGGATATGGTATGCTGGCTGCTGGATAACCCTCCACTCACCTCTGTATGGGGAAGCAGCGGACAAGACGGGCAGGCGCTGGTTCATGCGGTTTTTGGTACACCAGCGGTTTCAGCAGAGATCTTAGTCACCTCACAAATGCCTGCTTCGTATCCGTTCACTGTTGGCTATGAAGCCTATTTTGAACAAGCCAAGCTTGAATTTCATGAAATAGATTATCCGGAAGGCAAGATGGATTCCACACTGTATGAGTATGGAGTTTCCGGGAAACAGGAGCTTGTACTGGAACAGAGTAATCCCTATGAGAAAAGCCTGTGCTATGCACTCCAATGTTTCCAGGACGGATCAGCGTCGATGATCTCGCTCAAGGAAGCTGGGCGTGCTGTGGAAACTGCATTTGAGATTACACGCAAATTAACTTGAGATTACAGAACAAATAAGGAAACCAGGCACCCCCACCCTTTTTCTGTTTTTTTGTATTGCTGGAGCGTCTATTGTTGTGTTTAGGCGATGTGTGGTGGGAGGAGTTGCCGGGTTTGCTTTTCTATTGTGAATTTTTCATATGATGAAATAAGGGGGTTAGTCATCCAAAATCTTAATAATTCGGCTTGTCGATTACATTACCGTTGGTTAAAGTTTACGTATTTAATGTTATGTAAAGTATTATATATTTTATCCGCAAAAGTATCCTCCTCACTCCTATTTCCAGCGTGCCACTGACTTCACGACCTCTTTTTTGCTATAATAAGGAAAATAGTGATAGGGAGGGATCTCATTTGAAAGATGACGAAAAATTAGATGCAACCTATGTGGAATTCACGGGCAAGCCAGTTCCTAATAGGACTGGTCTTCCCCACTCCCGGTACAGGAAAGAACCCGAAGATATATTCTGGCATACCGAAACGATGAGTGTAGACAGCTTTCATGAAGCGCATGAATGGATAATGAGCGGACCTTACAACGAGATTGGATACCTCTACAGCGGCTATATAACAACAAATTGGATGCTGGCCCATGTTCTTGTATATGAACGGACTTGGCGGAATACAATTTCTGATCCTCAATTTCTGGTGTACACAAATTATGATTATACCCCTGAAGGCATACTTTACAAAGTTTGGGTTACTCCCGTATCAACAGTCGGTGTACAAGAAGTAAGACCTGAAGAGTCCTAAAGAATTATAGATAAATACTGAATAACGCAACCTTATTATAGTTAACATATTTATTATTATGTAACCTTACTGTATAGGAATGGCTCCTTCGGCTTTGACTTCATAAAAATAGGAAAAAGGCATACCGCACTAATACGGTACGCCCTCCTCTTCATTCCACTCTTCAATCGATATTCGCGACCTTCCACTCCCCTTGCTTGTTTCGCAGTAATGAGATTGTATAGCTCTTGTCGGCCTGATAGCCTTCATCCGTCATAAACTGATAGCTAACATTGAAATTTGCCCTCTGCGTACCTTCTGCAGGGATACCCTCATAGGTCATCTCTGTAAAACGGTAAGATGTCGAGTTATTGATGAAGAAGTTGAGGTAGTCTCCGGTTTCCGGTGAGTACATAGTGCTCATAAACTTCTTTTTGTCATGTGTAACTATGGCCTGGAGACAGATCATGACCTCATTCAGCATCTGTCTGTTCTCTTTGCCCCCTCCAACATTAGGCTCCTGAATAAAAACTCCGGCAACCAGTGGTGTCCGTTTCTTCATGTATTGAACTTCTCTCAGGATATCTATGAACAGGGGCAGGAGCTCTTCCCGCTGCTCTGGTATGGTTCGGATTTCAGCTTGATAGACTTGCTCTTTGGCTCGGATTCTGAATACATCTACCCTGCTGTTTCCATCGGAATAGCCGCCCTGATATTCCTTATATTGAAGCAGGGCAGCAGCACCATCGGCTATTTCAGGTTTGTGTGCACCTGCCGGAGCAGAATCATCTGTCTGAAATTTGCGAAAAGAGATCCAGTTCGCCTTATCGCTTGTCCCCCATGCTGTTCTGCCGTTCCTCTCAAAACGGATCAAGTTCTCCGGCATAAATACCGCTAGCGGCAAATTCAGATCACTGGAATAATCGGCCTTCAGCTCCGTGCCTCCAGTCATATAGGCCCTTCCGCTTCCGTCATATTCAGGCACTCCGTCTTTGATCAATGCGACTGATTTTGCTGCAGGCAAAGAAGTTGCCTCAGCGGTAGGCACAGTAGTTGCAGATGCAGAGGGAGCGGAACTTACTTGTGATGGATTTGCTTTTGACTCCTGAGTCTGAGAATTTGAATGACTGCTACAGCCTGAACTTATCGTAGCTATAACAGATACACAGCCTATCCAGAAGATTTTTGGGATGCTGGACATGAACAATCACCTCAATATCCAGACGCTGGAAATCCCTACAAGTTGCACAGTAACGAACTATTTTGCCGCTTTATGCTCACTGAATGAGTTGTATATTCGATCCTTTTTTTGTTATTTTATTTATTCACTCTATTAATACTTAATGTACTGAAATATTGACTGGGATTCCCCTGCTTGGAATTAAAACGTTCTTTGAATTCACCGCCAGTGTAGGAACCGATGACCCGGTGCCAGAAATTGCGTGCGGGAGTATTGGCGCGAATCTGCGATACCTTCCAGTCACCAGGGAACATATCGAACAACCGGTGTGCGGCCCATGTGCCTACTCCGCTGCGGCGGTATTTTTGCATCACAAAAAACTCTGTCATGTAAAATTGCCCCTCCGAACTGCGGAGCAGCCTGTCCACTAAGGCGAAGCCGGCAATCTTGTCGTCCACCGTAAATAAATAGGCGAATTTATTGTTACCGCTATTCCAGTAAGCCTCCAGGCCGGGATATGGCGGGAACATGCCGTCACGGTCCACCTCAAGCTCCAGATAGCGGGTAAAGTCATATAGATAAAACTGCATCAGTCTGCTGATGGTGTGGCGCTGCTCTTTGGGAACCAGCTCGATTCCAAGTTCCATGGGGTCACCTCTGAGATTCACTTTTATTACACATTCTATAACTTTGTCCCTTCAGGAGCAAGGCAGCCTCCGTATAAGAGCTGTGAATTCCGGCTAAAAGCCATGAAACATGATAAAATAGGAAGAAACCAGATAGACTAGTCCGCTGAATAATCAGCACCCTTAAGGCAGGTGAAAAAGTTTTGAGCATCCAAAAAAACACTGACCGCATACATCTCGACCAAAAAGTGGTTCACATGCCCTGGTTTGTGCAGCAGTTCATTGACTACAAACGACCAGATCTCTCGCCCTCTACCCTGCTGGAGTACATCCGCGATTATGAATCGTTCTTCGGCTGGCTTTGTGGGGAGGGACTTACCCAGGCCGCGAGCCTCTCAGAGATTACATTGCTGGATCTGGAGACGCTGCATATGGACAGTATCGTCGGTTACCGCATGCATCTGACAACACGTGCAGAGGGTATGAATTCCAAAGTTACCGTCTCGCGTAAGCTGTCTGCCCTTCGTTCACTATTCCATTATTTAAGCCAGATCGCCGAGGACGAGAACTTTTATCCTTTGCTCAAACGCAATGTGATGGCCAAGGTTGAGATCAAGCGTATTCACAAACCTAAAGATACCGCCGCTAAGCTCAAAGGCAAGATTCTGGAAGACGAAGAACTGCTGGAGTTCGTAGGGTATATTTATGAAGGGTATGGGCGCGATATTGAAGCAAATAAACAAGCCTATTATTCGTTTCAGCTCAACCGTGAACGCGATGCCTGTATCGCCAGCCTTATTCTCAACTCCGGCCTCCGTGTCTCAGAAGTGGTCAACCTCAATGTGGATGATCTGGATGTGAACAACAAGCTGCTGTATGTCTACCGTAAGGGTCACAATGATGAAACATTCAAGACTCCGGTCTACTTCCGGGAGCAAGCCAAAGATGATCTCTCCCTCTATCTAACACTGCGCCAGTCCCGTTACAAGACGCCCAAGAAAGAAAAGGCGTTGTTCATTGCTCTGCCTAATGGAAGTCATGAAGGCAAACGGATGACCAAGCGTGCAATCCAGGAGATGATTATTAAATACGCCAAACGGTTCGGCAAGCCGTACTTGACTGTGCACAAGCTGCGCCACTCATTTGCCACGGACTATTATCTGCAAAATGATATCTACAAAACGAAGGAACAGCTCGGACACGCCTCAACGGAAACAACCGAAGTCTATGCCCATCTTACAGACAAAACGATGTCTGAAGCGATTGAGCGGCGTCTGGAGAGCTGAATACCCATCTGCGGAGGGAGTTATTGTCTCAAATGTTTCATCATATGAATTTACAATCCAACTGTGAAGAGTGCTTCGGCCTTTGCTGTGCCGCATTGCCCTTTGCCGCATCAACAGATTTTGCGATTAACAAAAATGCGGGCCAGCCTTGTCCCAATCTTCGGGATAACTTCCGCTGTGGAATTCATACCGGGTTGAGAGCCCAAGGATTCAAAGGTTGTACAGTATACGAATGCTTCGGTGCAGGGCCCAAGGTGTCCCATTACACCTTTGCCGGCAGGGACTGGCGGGCGGCACCGGAATCAGCGGCTCTAATGTTCGAGGTCTTCCCGGTAGTGCGACATCTTCATGAGCTGATGTACTATCTGACCCAAGCACTTGAGTTACCGGCCTCGGGGCCGATCCACAGCCAGCTCCATGCCGCACTTGAGCAGACTACGCGGATGACTCTACTGCCTGCTGAGGCACTGCTGCAGGTGGACGTGCCTACTCACCGAGCAGAAATTAACGAGTTGCTGCTGCGGACAAGCGATTTGGCACGTGATGCCGCTAGGCGTCAACTGAAGAATGTCCCCAAACGACCCAAAAACTATGGTAGAGGTGCCGACCTGATCGGGGCAAAGCTCAAAAAATCCGAACTGCGCTGTGTCAGCCTGCGTGGTGCTTATCTGATTGCGGCAGACCTTAGCGGTGCTGACCTGAGGGGAGCCGATTTGATTGGCGTTGATTTTCGCGACGCGAATCTCTGCGGGGCAGATCTCACAGATACCCTCTTCCTGACCCAATCCCAGCTCAATGCGGCAAAGGGCGATGCGTTAACCAAGCTTCCTGACGCACTTGCACGTCCTGAACATTGGGCTTGATTGTAAACGGGATGCAAAACAGCGGCCTCGAGCTCCTCTTTTTGGGGAACCGGGCCGCTGTTCTTTGTGACAGAGATCTGTAAGGCGTAACTAATCCTGGAGCTGCAGCACTATATGTCATCTATTATGAATTTTTCATATATTGAAATTTTGAAAATAAGACCGTTGCTGCCACATAAAGCTGGCTATTTCTGTCTTGTCGTTAATATCAAATCGGCGAATAGCCGAATTTTTCAGCAGAGAAGGATGATCTTGAATCGAATTCCAAGTGACCACTCCAATAATATGGCTTGTCCCGCTAAGTATATTAAGGTCCTCTTCCCTGCGGATCAGTACGAATTTAGGATATCGTTCCTGCTTGAATCCCTCCACCAGCACAAAATCATAGTCCGCAAAGGATACGATCAGTTGATCCAGGCTGGTTCCCCGTTCCTGAATGACAGATGTTCGCCCCCCGCTTGTAATGGCAACCGCTGAAGCTCCAGCCTGCCGCTGCTTCCAGGTATCCGTTCCCTCATGATCTATCTCAAATTCATGACCGTCATGTTTGATTACCGCAACAGAACAGCCTCTCTGCCGCAAGAGTGGAATCAAGTCGCAGATCAGGGTCGTTTTACCGCTATCTTTGTATCCGACAATCTGACACACAGCAGGGCTGCTTGTATTCTTCGAGCACTTTAGCGATTGCTGTCTACGCCTCCTCATTTCAACTGCCTCCCACCTTTTATCATCCAGCCAGACTCTATAAAACCCGAATTTCCCCGGGCAGCTTAAGCACTTTCACGGAATCCCCTGCAGACAGGCCCCGTTCTTCCGGTGGAACTACAATTAAACAGTCACTGTCCTTAATCGTTACCATGACAGACGATTCGTCTATGTTCGCCGGAAAAGCGTAAAGGCGGCCCTCTTGGATCTCCAGACGGGAACGGACAAACCGGGTGTAGTTGTTCACTTTGGAATATTCTGCTCCTAGCACTGCTGTCCATTCCGGCAGAAAGGGCTGAACGGATCCCTGCATTTGTAGGATAATAGGCCGAGCGAATAAATGAAATCCAACAAAGCAGGCTCCTGGATTACCTGACAGTGCCAGCAAGAGCGTACCTCCACGCACGGCAGCCGTTGTCACACTTCCGGGACGCATGGTTACCTTATTAAACAGCATGTCACCGCTGTTCTCGCGGATCAAATCTCCCATGATGTCATAATCCCCGACAGATACTCCTCCGGTGGTAATCACCAGATCGTAGCTCTCGAGTGCCATCTGCACCTTGCTTCGTGCCAGTTCAATATCATCCACTATTGCGCCAAGCATCACCGGGTCTCCGCCGCTCTCCCGGACCAGTGACTCCAGCATTGGCGAATTGCTGTTGCGTATTTTACCTGAAACGAGCGGTTCATGCACTTCCAGCAGTTCGGTTCCAGTTGCGAATATACCTACCTTGGGTCTGCGGATCACCTTTACAAAGGGAATTCCAAAAGCGGCCAGAACCGCAATATCTCCGGCCTTAATCATCCTTCCTGCAGGAAGCACAAGCTCTCCTTCCCTCAGCTCAAAGCCACGCGGAGTGACGTTCCGGCCCGCCTTTTGCGGCTTGCGTATGCCTACCTGGAGGAGACCGTCTACGTCCCTGCTCTCCGTAGCTTCAAGCATCACTACCGTATCCGCTCCCTCCGGTACCTGAGCTCCTGTCATTATCCGGGCAGCTGTCCCCCGACGTATATCGACAGAAGGCACTGCTCCGCATGGAATGTTGTCCACAATGTCCAGCCAGACCAAGTTCCCTTCATCCATCTCTTCAGTATCGGCTGCAATAAGTGCATACCCGTCCATACCGGAACGGTTAAAGGCCGGAAACGGATGCGGCGCATAGACAGGTTCAGCCAAATAACGCCCTGGACTTTGATATAAAGGCACTTCTTCTGAATTAAGCACCTTCGCATATTCAATGACCCGTGACTGGGCTTCCTTAACCTGGAGCGCCTTACGATGAAATTTAGAATGTGTTGTTTCCTCTCTGCTGTTCATATACACCCAACCTCTTCTGTCCCATATTTTCATTGCCAGAACAAAGCCACCGCTATTCTAACCTATTTTAACATGACAACTGGTGATGCGATATTTGTTCCACTGTGTTACCCCACAAAAAAGATGCCCCCACAAAAAAAATGGAGGCATCTTGTCAGGATTCATAGGATAAAAGCTGGAAATTGATGATACACTTGTAATTGACATCAGGCACGGATAACCTTTACATCTCCCGGGATCACCTTTTCACCCTCGTATAGCATAAACCGTCCATTCTGCCATTCAACGCGGAGAAGACGTGATTCATCGGACTGGTACTGCCAGACATGCTGTTGACCGCCATTCATGTAAGGAGTTTGGCCTGACACTGACGCATATCCCTCATATTCCTCTTCCAGATAATAAGTATAATCGTCCAACTCTAAGGTTGCCGGGACCTCGGCAGGATCATCCAGACGCCCGTCAATCGGCTGATATAATGCATACTGGAGCTGCTCCCGTTCTTCAATATGCATATAGGCAATACGGCTGCCATCACGCAGTGTCAGAACCACAGCATTGCGGCCGCTGGTTTGTGTACGTCCTGTTACCTCATAGGTCACCAGCGATACCTCGCAAATATCTCCGGCAGACAGGTTCAACATGCTCTTGGGCACAGCCGGTGCCTCAGGTTTGGAGAAGATATTGCCAATACGTTTCCATATACTCAAATGAATCATTCCTTTTTAAAGGTTTTGTTCACACGCATGATTTTGAATATCCAAACTTCAGCCCTTGATAAAGGCCGCTATAATCAATGCACCTGTCACATGCAGCGAGCCTGCCAATACACCATAGCCTATTTTGCCCAGCATTGTACCATGATCCAGGTCGAGTTTTGCCCAGCGGAACAAAAGAAGTCTTACTATCTTTTCCATGAAGAATAACAGAACAAAGGAAACTATAGAGACCACCAGTGCATCTCCCAAACTGTTCGTAGAGGCAATGGAGGACGAGAGAATATAACCTTGTGCCAGCAGCTTAAGCACAAACCGCATGGTAACCGCCATATTTCCTGCCCGGATCTCTTCCAAATCGTTATATCGGGTAAAGAGCGAATCCACGTACATCAGCACACACAGCAGTATCGAGCCGCACAGCGTCCATACTACCATGGACACCAGAGTGTGGAAATCCATTGTTTAGCCTCCGATGTTCAGTTTGCCTGCCCTGACGGGCAGCATAGAGAAGGCGAAGGAGAAACGTCTTTCTGTCTCCCCTTCGCCTGTGGACACGAGCCTTATATTGCGGCTTCTGCCAATATGTTATTGTTGTTTGTCGTACTGCTTCATCAGCGCAGCCAATTCATCTTCAACCGCCTGATCCTTACCCAGCTTCTCGAATTCATCATCCAGCGATTTGTTGCCGGAGCTCATTTCGTTGCTGGCTTCTGCCTGGGCTTCCGCCTGCAGCATTTTGTCTTCCATGCGTTTCAGACCGGCTGAAGCAGAATCAGAGCTGAAGCCGCTCATGGCTTTGTTGATTTCGGTTTGGGCCTTAGCTGCATTATAGCGTGCAACCAGTGTCTCACGTTTGTTCTTCATCTGGGTAAGCTGTTTACGCATTTCCTCCAGCTTGCCCCGCAGATTATCCGCAGAGGCCTTGTTCTGATCGAAGCTCGCCTTGTATTCCACAAGCTTGGCTTCCGCAGCCTTCTTCTCTTCCAGGGCACGTCGCGCCAGGTCAGCATTGCCTGCCTGAGCAGCAGCATGTGCCTGCTGATTGCGTTTGTTCACGAGCGCTTCCTGTTCTTCATAGAGCTGCTTGAATTTTTTCTCAATGGCAATTTGGGCCGCTACAGCTTTCTCAGCGTCTTCCAAATCCTCGGTCATGTCACGAATGTATTGGTCCGTCATCTTAACCGGATCTTCGGCTTTGTCGATAATCGCATTCACATTGGACATCGTTAAATCACGCAATCTTTTAAATATAGACATGGTTCATTCCTCCAAAATAAAAGTGAGTTGCTTATTTGTTATCTTTTACGCAGGAAGTGCCATTATCGTTTCAAATTTTGCCCAAATAAATATTGATCGACTTTAAAATTCACGATTTCCACAACACTTGCAATGCCTTCCCGGGTCAAATGGTCGTAGTGAATACCCATAACTACGGTAACCGTCCGTTGTAGAGCAGCAGCAACACGTAATGCAATCGACTCAGTGATCGTATGCTCCTTGTGATGAGGTACCGCTGAAGTAGTTACTTTAACTTCCCCCTCATCCATGTAAGCGGTACTGGCTGCGCCGATGTGACGGGCGCCCCCGGTAATCAGCAGCAGCAAATCACGGCCGACCTCAGTGGCAGACAATTCAATATCGCCTGGGTACAGCTCTGGAGAAGACATGAGTATCTCCCCTTTTCCATTATATTAACCATTGCTCACAAAGATATCTCAGGGAAGAGAAGACTTGATTCTCCATACTGAAATCATCTAGATGATGCCACGGATTTCATCCAGAGACGAAATGCTCTCCTCTATCATAAACTGCTGCAATTCTTCAACAAGCGTACTGCCTGCGCGCAAATTCATGAAGTTATACGTTCCAACCTGAATTACTGTTGCCCCGGCCATAATAAATTCGATAATGTCTGTAGCCGAAGTGATTCCGCCCATGCCGATTACCGGAATCGTTACCCGCTTCGCTACCTGGTGCACCATTCTCAGTGCCACCGGCTTGATCGCAGGCCCGGATAATCCGGCATATAAATTATTGAATACGCTACGGCGGCGGCGGACATCGATCTTCATTCCAGAGATGGTATTGATCAGCGAAATAGCATCTGCGCCTTCCTCCTGGCACATTTCAGCCATTTCAGCGATATCCTCGGCATTCGGAGACAGTTTCACAGCAAGCGGCAGCTTGGTTGCGGCTCTCACGGCACGGACTACCTCCTGTGCAGCAGGAGTTTTGACACCAAATGCGATCCCGCCTTCCTTAACGTTAGGGCAGGAGATATTCAGCTCAATCATATCCACGGCAGGTCTGCCAGCAGCGCTTCGCGCATCGGCGTCTCGCTGAATCAGCTCCGCACCCAGCACATAATCAGGCAGTGTGTTGCCTCCCAGGTTCACCAAACGGGCAGTATCCAGCGTTTCCCAATAAGGAAGTTCTTTGGCGAGAAATGCTTCAACACCCGGATTCTCCAGTCCGACACTGTTCAGCATGCCCGAAGCCGTTTCAAATACACGGACACCAGGATTACCGGCCTTGGCATGAAGTGTAAGACCTTTGCCTGAGATGCCCCCCAGCAGCGATACATCATAGAGCTTGCTATATTCACGGCCAAACCCGAAAGTTCCGGAAGCCATAATGATCGGATTCTTAAAGTGGACACCTGCTATATTGGCTGTCAGATTAATCATTGAAGATCACCTCATCCGCGAGGAATACCGGTCCGTCAGCACAAGCCTTGCGCTGACCGTCACGGCAGGAGACACTGCATACAAGACAGGCGCCAATTCCGCAAGCCATACGGTTCTCTAAGGATAAATACACATTAGGTCTCTTGCCAGCCGCTTCTGCAGCTATGCCTTTCAGCTGAGCAGCTTTGAGCATCGGATGAGGTCCGCAGACAAATATATGGTCATAGCTTGTAAAATCAACGCTATCAAGCACTAAACCCCCAACATTAACTGTCAGTTCGGCAGCCAGAGGACGAAATGCTTCTGTACGGAACGCTTCCCGGCTGAAGCCCAGATAAATATCACTGCCAGGAAGCTCTTGGGCACAGTAATACAGAGGCGCGATCCCAATTCCACCGCCTACCAGAGCAACCTTTCCTTCAACCGCAGGAAATCCGGTGCCAAAAGGCCCTTCGAGCTCAACAGAATCTCCGGGTTCCAGCCCAGCCAGTATTTTCGTTCCCTCACCCACCACATGATACAAAAAATCCACACCATCTTCGTTTACTTGATGTATGCTCAGCGGTCTGGACAGCAAGGGATAGGCTCCCCATGCCCGCAACATGTAGAATTGCCCCATCGTTCCACCGTGATCCCCCTCAACCCGAAGGTGATACACTCCATCCGCCAGCCGTTCGTTACTAATCACCGTAGCCAAGTTATCAAGCTCCTTCAAATTTAATCTTAATAACCATGCCTTAGAAGGAACTTAAAATCTGTGATAAAGTTCACATTCATAAGCAGTCTATTTCCGCTTCCAAACTCCTCGTTCATATGGCTTAGGCACATTAGCCTTTTCAACACCGCCAAGAGCTTCCTCGGCGTGCAGCGCCCAATACGGGTCACTTAACATCCCCCTGCCTACAGCAACAAGCTCTACCTTTTCTTCAGTAACAATGGACTGCGCCTCTTCATAGGATTCAAGCCGTCCTACTGCAATTACAGGGATCTGGAGTCCGCTGCGGATATACTCTGCCAGATCAACCTGGTAGGCCGGTCCTGCATTGGGTCCACCATTTGATCCAATCGGTCCTTCACCGCCCGAGGATACATGGAACATATCCACTCCAGCTGCCTTGTAGCGCCGGCAAAATTCAAGAGCGTAGGTTTCATCATAACCGCCTTCTACATATTCCCTGGCGGAGACCCGCATAATCAGCGGCATTTCAGCTGGGAGTACTTCCCGCACCGCTCTAGTCACCTGTTCCCCGAACAGCATTGGGTCTGTACCATATTCATCATCTCTGACATTAGTGAGCGGAGAGTGGAACTGGTGAATGAGATAACCGTGTGCACCATGAAGTTCTACGGTATCAAATCCAGCATCCACGGCCCGCCGTGCACCTTCACGGTAGGCTGCAATCAGTTCAACGATTCCTTCTTTTGTGAGCGCCTGCGGTGTTTTGGAGTTGGCGTCGAACGGGATAGCTGATGGTGCAACGGGAGGATTGGCATCTAGCGCCTTTCGGCCAGCATGTCCTAACTGAACAGCTATTTTGGCGCCATGAACATGTACAGCTTCCGTAAGTCTCCGGTACGCTTCAATATGTTCATCGCTCCAGATTCCTGTATCTTGATTTGAAATCCGGCCATCCGGATGGATCCCCGTCATCTCCACAATAATGAATCCGGTGCCGCCGATGGCGCGGCTGACGTAATGAACGAAATGCCAATCATTTGGGGTACCATCCTGCTTGACTACAGCATATTGGCACATTGGGGGCATCACGATCCGATTTTTTAAGGTCAAAGCCTTCAACTCATAAGGAGCAAATAAATCGGGCATCTCCATTCCTTCCTTTCCGCAATTCACGTATTCAATTTCAGGTTATTCTCCAATTTAGTATACACGTATTTTCTGTGCCGATAAATCATAATCAGAAGCTTGATGATCCAGAATAATTCAGTCTGATAAAGGGGATAACAAGATAAGCAGAATCATTTCCCGGAGATTCCACTATTGTTGTCAAAAACATAAAAAGGAGGCATACCTTGATGAAAAGCCTGCAGATCAGCCGAAATCTGCTCATTTCAGTGATTGTCTGCTTCAGTCTGCTCAGCCCCGCTTCCGCCGGAGAGCTTGCAGCGGCCTTTCCTGAGTCTCCCGTCTTGTTGCCGCCACTGGATGGAAGTACGAGACCTGCAGAATCGCCCATCGAAGACCAGGCGATCCCCGCAGGCTCTTCGCGAACAGCGTCCCAATCCCAAAAACGGGCGGAAACCCTTACCCTCAGCCAGCTGCTTCGCAAATATCCTGAAACGATCAAGACCCAAGGGCCTCGGCGCAAGCACATCGCACTCACATTCGATGACGTTCCGGACCCCCGATTCACTCCACAAGTGCTTGACGTGCTGCGCAGGAATCATGTTCACGCTACTTTCTTTGTCGTGGGCAGCCGGGCAGAGAAACACCCTGAACTTGTGGCCCGGATGATTAAGGAAGGCCATGCCGTCGGCAATCATTCCTATAACCATCCGAAGTTTGGTGGAATCAGTGTAAATGCTTTTAGGACCCAGATTATCCGCACTGAAAATATCATCAATACGATGGCCGGCTATAAGCCGCGGCTGATCCGTCCTCCCTATGGAGACATCAGTGAACAGCAGCTAAAATGGGCCAAAGCCCATGGGTACAAGCTCGTGAACTGGAATGTAGACTCCCTGGACTGGAAGGGACTGCCGAAATCACAAGTACGGAATAATATCATTACCCACGCAGGTAAGGGCTCCATTATCTTGCAGCATGGCGGCGGAGGCCGGGGCAGCAATTTACTGGGAACAATTCAGGCTCTCCCCGAAGTGATCAGCATCATGCGCAAACGGGGTTATACCTTTGTGACCGTCCCGCAGATGCTCCAGGTCAGCAAAGAAAAGTAAGGAAGAACATGAATATTGATTAGCCCTGAATCTGCGGTTTTACAAAAAAGGAAACGAGGACTGCCGTGCTTCGGCATGCTTCGTTTCCTTTTGAGTCTTGAGTCTATTCAATTACAAACAGCTGCACATATTGGAAACCAAAATCTGCAACAAAGCTTTGACTGCCAGGGATAAAGATATCAATGCGGTTCCCTTTGATCGCACTTCCCATATCCGTTGCCGTAGCAAGAAATGCCTGTTTAGGCAACCCAGGATGAGAATAACCAGTTACCAATACCTGAGTTCCAAGCGGGATCACAGTTGGGTCCACAGCAATGGTACCCAGCTTCAGCGGATTGCCAAAATAGTCAACTGCACCCCATTTGCCATTCTCACTGGCAGCAGAGGAATAAGCAGTTGCTTTTACCTGAAGCACTTTGCCGTAGCTGTACTCCTTACCCCAGGCTTGAACTGTGTTGCTCTGGGGCTCTACACTTAAGAGTGACACTCCTGTTGATTCTTTAGCTGAAGGTTCTGCAGCCGCAACATTCTGTGCTTTGAGAATGCCAGGGATTGAGAGCCTAAGTCCGGGATAAATATTACTTGCCGGAATATTCGGATTGGCATCCATAATTTTATCCATGCTTATGCCATAATGATTGGATAGAGTATAATAGGTGGTAGTATCTCCTGCGATATGTATACTGTCTGCCTGGACGGGTGCGGCTTGTATCAGTGTGCTGATTCCTATGGCTGCAGCGAGTGCTGCAACGGCTCCAAATTTGATTTTCATGATTTCCTCCTTCATTAGTAGCGCAGTCAGACCCGGGGGAAAACCCTGTTCATGCTGCTTCAAAATAACTCCGGACGTATGTACGTATGCTTATGCCCTGGTGTTTGTAAAACTAACAGTTATTAATATATCACAATTTTGTAACCTATGCCTAAGAAATTGTTACCAATTTGACAGAACTGGAGTTTTGAAGCGTTATCATTTAACTTGAAATTAACATTCCTTTCATAAAGGCATTCGAAAATTCATTATTTTGTTGCATCTTCTGAACATTTTCGCGCAAATTTTACACAGATTTAACATTTCTCTCTTGAGCAAATAGTAGAATAATAGAAGACAAAGACATTGAAGCACTTGGAGGGTCTATGAACGTGAATGCAGAAGAGAAAAAGAACATCCATACCAGCCCAGCAACAGCATATCTGAACCGTGATCTTAGCTGGATTGAATTTAACCGGCGTGTCCTTCAGGAGGCACAGGATGCGGATAACCCTCTTATGGAGCGGGCCAAGTTCCTGGCGATTGTCTCCAGTAATCTGGATGAATTCATCAGTGTCCGTGTTGCGGGGATTCAGGATCAGATCCGGGCAGGCTATACAAAAAAAGACTTCACCGGATACACCCCCTCCGGCCTTTATAAGCGCCTAATCAAAAGGGTCACTAAAATTATTGCCGACCAATACAGAACATTCCGGGATATCTCCCGAAGTCTGCACAAAGAAGGTATCGTGTTTGTAAATTACGAGGACCTTACCCAGGCGCAGGAGCTCTCGATTGAACAATATTACCGGGACATTATTTTCCCTGTACTGACTCCGATGGCGGTTGATCAGAGCCGGCCATTCCCGCTCGTTCACAGCCAGTTTATCTATCTTGCGGTGGTGCTGACACGAAAGGGTAGTCTGGAAGAGGACCCTTATTTCGCAATTCTGCAGATCCCTTCCAATTTGCCCAGATGCATTCCGCTTCCCCACCGTTCCAACAGCAAAAAACGTCAGTTTGTATTTATTGAGGATGTAATCCGCCATCATATCCAGACTTTATTCAGCGGTTATGATCCCGTGGCCGTTAGTGAGTTCCGCTTAACGCGCAATTCCGACCTCACTATTGATGAAGAAGGTGCGGAAGACTTGCTGGAAGAGATTGAAAAGGAGCTGCGCAAACGGCGGAGAGGAGTTCCTGCCCGCCTAGAGGTGCAAAAAGGGATTCATCCCTATGCGCTGGAGCAGCTGCAGGCTGAATTCGAGCTTGAAGATTTCGTGTTTGAGGTTGAGGGGCCGCTGGATCTCGGTTTCCTGCGCGGTTTTGCAGGCAGTCTGAAGGGCTTCAGCTATCTCCATGATGCTCCTATCGAACCTCTCTATCCGGCTGAATTCGATGAGAACGAGGATTTCTTCGAGGTGCTACGGGAACGGGATGTACTAGTGTACCATCCATATGAATCGTTTGATGCAATGACGGACTTTATCATTCAGGCTTCAGAGGACGAGCAGGTCATGGCCATCAAAATGACGTTATACCGCGTCAGTGGCAACTCCCCACTGATTACAGCACTGGCCAACGCCGCGGAATCGGGCAAGCAGGTCACTGTAGTCGTGGAGCTAAAGGCCCGCTTCGATGAAGAGCGCAATATCGCCTGGGCACGCAAGCTTGAGCAATCGGGCTGTCATGTAGTATACGGTCTGGTTGGCCTCAAGACTCATGCCAAGGTTACGCTGATTGTCCGACAGGAAGGGCTTGAATTGCGCCGTTATGTACATGTCGGAACAGGCAACTACAATGACAGCACAGCCAAAGCTTATACTGACCTTAGCTTGTTCACTGCGAATAACGAGATCGGCCTGGATGCCTCTGAGCTGTTCAACCAGATGACAGGATATTCCGCCAATTATGACTGGAACTCCTTCATCGTTGCACCGACCAATATGAGTCTGTCGCTTCAAAAGCTGATCCTGCGTGAAGCCGAGCATGCCGCCGCCGGGCGTCCATCCCGGATCATCGCCAAAATGAACTCCCTCTCCAATCAGGAGGTTATCGATAATCTGTACAGCGCAGCACAGGCTGGTGTACCGATTGATCTGATTGTGCGCGGGGTGTGCTGCCTGCGTCCAGGGATTGAAGGGCTTAGTGAACGTATCACTGTACGCAGTATTGTGGACCGTTTCCTGGAACATTCCCGGATCTATTATTTCGAGAACGGCGGCAACCCTGAGGTCTACTTGTCCAGCGCCGACTGGATGACGCGGAATCTGACCCGGCGCATTGAATTGATGTGTCCCGTAAAAGACAGCCAAATCCGTAAACAGATTGTCAAGATTCTTGATATGACGCTTAAGGATAATGTGAAGTCCAGTTTCCTTCAGCCGAACGGATACTATGAGCGTGCAGACGACAAAAAGGCCCCGTTCCGGAGCCAGTTCGCCGCTATGGATGTTACCCGTTGGAAGGGAAGCCGAGTTTTACCTTCAGCCCCCAAACATTCCTGAACGTTTTGAGGGCATTCTCAATGTCCTCCAGACCGATCAGAAGCTCACCGGCACCCTGCAGCTCCAGATCAAGCGTATTGCCGTGGAGGCGGGCTTCTAGTCCGCTTACAATACCTATCTCGGTACTATCCAGCGCAATGCTTAGCTGTACGAGTGTGCCCAGCTTATGAATCCATTCTTCGTCGGAAGCCAGTAAAATGTCCTTGTGGATCTGGGACAATTTCTGCTTCCGGCTTTTTGTGCTGTAGGAGGCAATCAAAGCTCCCAGGATCAGCTGACGGTGGGTTAGTCCGCGGATCGGGGAGTTCATCAGCCAGTACCGCGTATGCCGCTTGGATTGATAATAGTTGATATTGGAGCCGGTCCGATGCAGCATGATTGACACGTAGATCAGCATCCGTTGCTCGTCCCGGTCCCCTTCCGTACCAAATGCGTCAAAGAGGCTGATTGCCAGCTTAAAGATGTGATCCAGATGCCGCTTCGATGTCCGGATATCAAACCGGATGATCGTATTGAGACTGAATTCCAGCGCACTCTCACGCACAGGCTGCTCCGGTTCAAGCAGGTCATGCAACATCCCTTCCCGCAGGCCCTCTCCACTGATTAATGCCTCACTGGCACCAATATACCGGTAAACCGTGTGAAAAATAATCAACCCCGAGACGATAATATCCCCACGGCTCTTGGACAACCCGTCCAAATCTTTGCGCTTCTCATACGGAATCGAAGGCAGTGTCTCCATAAAGTGATCTATGGTCTCAGTGGATAAGGTATAGCCGTGGGAATTGGGAAGGGAATAATCCCGCATCTTCTGGTCCAGCTTCCCCAGTGAGCGCAGAGTTCCGCCAAGACCGTAAAGTGGCAGTCCCGCCCCGCTGTTCAGCCAGTCATGCTCTACTAGTCTCCCTATCACATAGGCCTGAAGTTTACGTACTTGGTCTACATTCCAATTGCCACTATGGCTGAACATTAGATTTGTATTGACCGCACCGAACGGAAAAGAAATACTGTGCTGGTAACGTCGTCCCCGAAATAAGGTGATTTCCGTGCTTCCGCCACCGATATCTATTACAAAACCATCCTGAACATCAAAGGCATTAATAACGCCTAAAAATCCAAAGTAAGCCTCCTGGTGTCCGCTGATAACTTCAATATGAATCTCCGATGCCTCTGAAAGGTAGGAGATAATCTCTTCAGAATTTGCCGCATTGCGGATAGCCGCAGTGGCACCGGCCCGGATTTTATCGACCTCAAAGGCGCTGCAAATCTCCTTGAACTGGTGCAGAACAGGAACAATGGTATCCATGTCCTTCCGCTCGAGCCTGCCTTCCTTTGTAATCTTTTCACTCAGACGAGCGGAGTATTTGCACTCCTTGATGATTTTGTAGCCTCCTTCCAGCGTCGTATCATATATTACAAGACGAATAGAGTTGGAACCAATATCAATAATGCCAATCCGGCAAAGATCATCTCTCATCTGTATGTACTCCTTTTCAAGTTGATTGGCCATTTATGTATACTATATCACCCATTCCGCTTCGAACCAAAAACAAACGGCCGCCGGAGAATGGTTCCGGGGCCGTTCGGAGCTAAACTATAGGACTTTACTTAAGAAATCCTTCGTCCGGTCATGCTTAGGATTGCCGAAAACCTGCGACGGTTCGCCTTCTTCCACAATCACACCGCCGTCCATGAACAAGATACGGTCGCCTACTTCACGGGCAAAGCCCATTTCATGGGTAACGATTACCATCGTCATGCCATCTTCAGCCAGTTTCTTCATGACCTCCAGTACTTCACCGACCATTTCAGGATCAAGCGCCGAGGTAGGCTCATCGAACAACATTACATGCGGCTGCATGGCGAGAGCCCTTGCTATGGCGATCCGCTGCTTTTGTCCACCGGAAAGCTGAGACGGATAAGCATCCCTTTTATCTGCAAGGCCCACGGTGCGCAGCAGTTCAGTAGCAATTTTTTCCGCTTCGGATGCCTGCTGCTTTCTCACTTTCAACGGAGCCAGCATAATATTCTGCAGTACAGTTTTGTGTGGAAACAGGTTGAACTGTTGGAAAACCATGCCCATTTTTTCCCGTGTCACATTGATATCATGCTTCTTGTCTGTAATCGATTCACCTTCAAAGGTGATTTCTCCTCCTGTAGGCTGCTCCAGCAGATTCAGACAACGCAAAAAAGTGCTTTTGCCCGATCCGCTAGGGCCGATAACGACGACTACTTCTCCTTTTTGGATCTGCAGGTCAATGCCCTTCAGGATTTCCAGCTTGCCGAAGCTTTTTTGCAGGTTCTTAACGGTGATCACCTGTTCTTAGCCTCCTTTCCAATACACCCAGGATCTTAGATAACGTAAATGTCAGAATAAAGTACATTACAGCAATTACGAGCAAGGGATTTAGCCCTTCGTAGCTTATAGACGTAACGGATCTCGCTTCGAATAGCAGATCGGCTACCCCAATCATTGAAACGATAGAAGATTCCTTAATGATGGTGATGAATTCATTACCGATTGCAGGCAGTACATTCTTGATAGCCTGGGGCAAGACAATATAACGCATCGTCATCCCTTGCCGCATCCCAAGCGAACGTGCCGCTTCCACTTGTCCACGGTCCACCCCCTGTATCCCGGCACGGAATATCTCAGCCAGATATGCAGAGCTGTTAATAGTCAGTGTGATTGCCCCGGATTGAATCGGCGAAAACTCAATGCCGAATTCAGGAAGACCGTAATGGATTAAAAACAGCTGGACCAGCATTGGTGTTCCACGCAGGAATTCCACCCAGGCTGTCGCAATGAAACGCAGGATCCACCACTTGGACATGCGAAGCAAAGAAACTACAATGCCGAGCACAAATCCGAAGAATACCCCCAGCACAGCCAGCAGCAGCGTGTACTTCAAACCGGAAAGGAAAAAATTGCGGTACTCATAAGCAATATCGAATACATTCATTTTTGGCATAACCTCCTGTCTGCAAAAAAATAGAAAACAGCGGAGCACCGCCATTTTCATATCCACTCTTATTATTAAACCTTCCCCCGCAACATTCTGCAGGGGCGGCTAAAAACACATCTGCTAAAATTGGCCGGAAACCTTACTTCTCGGCAAGCTCACTGGCAGCAGCAACATACTCGTCGATCTTGCCATCGGCATTCAGGCGGGTCAGTGTAGCATTAATTTGCTTCAGCAGCTCATCGTTGCCTTTTTTCACACCAATTACATAACCGTCATCTGCAACCTCAGGTTTGGCATCTGTAATCGCCAGTCCTTTAACGTTCTTCACGAAAGCTTTGGCCACAGGTCCTTCCATAATGGAAGCATCAACACGGTTGGATTGGAGCTGGAGCACGATTTCGGAAATTTTCCCCAAGGAAGTCAGCTGAGCACCTTCAATGCCTTTGGCGATGTCTTCCTGGATGGATCCGGTCTGCACACCCAGTTTGATACCCTTCAGGGAATCCATGGTAGCAAACTTGTCTTTGTCGGCTTCCCGCACAACAACAGCCTGTTCTGCTTTATAGTAAATATCCGACAATCCTACCGCCTTCTCACGCTCCGGGGTTGGACTCAGTCCGGAAATAACCATATCCACTCTGCCGCTGGACAATTCATTGAGCAGGGAATCGAAGTTCAGGTCCTTGATGACGAGTTCAGCGCCCATATCCGCCGCAATATCTTTGGCAATGTCGATATCAAAACCCACAATGGTATCTTTGCCATCCACTACTTTATGGAACTCATATGGAGGAAAATCCGCACTGGTTCCCAAGGTAAGTGTCTTGGCAGCAGCTTTGGTACCTGTATTCGCACTGGTGTCCGTAGCTGCACTATTGTTTTTGTTATTGTTGCCGCAGCCGGTCATCAGACCTGCTACCAGCACCATTCCTAGTGAAAGTTTACCCCATTTGTTCATTCTGTATATCTCCCCTGTTCTCTTTAAGTTCTTAAATTCTCTAAGTTGTCCCATTGACCGATTTATTATAAATCACTACGCATGAATATGCAAAGACAAATTTGTGACAAAGCTTGCTATATACAGAAGGAAAATCAGGAGCACTGCTCAGTCCCCCCGCCATTTTGCACATGCTGTTAAAAGAAGTATATACTATGTACTATCTCCAATTACTCCCGGAATAACCGGGTTGGTTCATGCAGTCTCTACCGGTGGTATTAACTTCAGAGCCCACAAAACATAAAATTATGTTTACGAAGCGAGTTTTATACACAAAACTTTTTGGAGGTGCAATCATGCTAGTTGAGGCTATGTACCATGTTCCCCGCGACAAGTGGGCTTATGCCTACGATGCAAAGACTATACATCTGCGTGTTCGCACCAAACGGGATGATGTGGACTGTGTAGTGGCGCTAACCGGGGACAAATACAATTGGAAAGATACTTCTTACGATATTATGATGGAAAAAGCGGCTTCGGACGACATGTTCGATTATTGGGAGGCTGCGGTCCGGCCTAAATATAAACGCCTTAGCTATACCTTTCGTGTGAGCAAGGGCGACGAAACGGTATATCTGCTCGACAATGGTATCCGTTCGGAATGCCCACAAGCACCCAATCATTTCTATGAGTTTCCCTACATCCACCAAATCGATCTGTTTCAGGTTCCAAAGTGGGCCAAGGATGCGGTGTTCTACCAGATTATGACGGAACGGTTCGCCAACGGCGATCCATCGAATGATCCGGAGGGTGTAGAGGAATGGGGCGGCAAGCCGAAGCTGGATAACTTTTTTGGAGGGGATCTGCAAGGTGTGCTGGACCATCTGGACGATCTGCAGGAGCTCGGGATCAATGCGGTCTACTTCACCCCTCTCTTCGTGTCACCTTCGAACCACAAATATGATATTGTCGATTACAAAAAGGTCGATCCCCATTTCGGGGATAATGAGTTGTTCAAAACCGTTGTCGAGGAATGTCATAACAAAGGCATTCGCGTCATGCTGGACGCCGTGTTCAACCACTGCAGCGACAAGTTCCCTCCGTTTCAGGATGTTCTGGAAAAGGGGGAGTATTCGGTATACAAAGACTGGTTCCATCTGAACTCCTTCCCTGCCGAAATTGTCGACGGTATTCCTACGTATGACACTTTCGGTTTTTTTGGCAATATGCCGAAGTTCAATACAGCCAATCACGAGGTGAGGTCCTACCTGCTGGAAGTTGCTGAATACTGGATCAAGGAAATAAAGGTGGACGGCTGGCGGCTTGACGTTGCCAACGAAGTCGATCATCATTTCTGGCGGGATTTCCGCAAAGTGGTCAAAGCCGCCAATCCGGAAGCCTATATCGTTGGCGAAGTATGGAGTGACTCGTTGACCTGGCTGCTGGGAGATCAGTTCGATTCTGTCATGAATTATCCTTTTTCGGGTACGGTACTGGAGTTCTTCAACGGAGGGATGGATGGTATTACTTTCGGTCACCGGATTGGGGGTCTCCTGATGCGTTATCCGCAACAGACGAATGAAGTGGTCTTCAATTTGCTTGGCAGCCATGATACCCCCCGGCTCTTGACGGTATTAAACGAAGACAAGCGGAGACTGAAGCTGGCTGTTGTTTTTCTTTTTACTTTTATGGGTACGCCCTGTATCTATTATGGCGACGAAATCGGCCTTACCGGCAACGAAGACCCGGACTGCCGCAAATGCATGGAATGGGATGAAGCGAAGCAGGATCGTGAGTTGTATGATTTTTACCGGATGATGATTGCGTTGCGAAAGGGAAACAAGGCGCTGCGCGAAGGCCGCTTCCGCATTCTGCAGGCGTGTGAGAATGACCCGTGCATCGTATACGAGCGCTCGGATGACGTGATTCATTTTACCGTATGGATGAATAATTCTCCGGAACCCCGTATTCTTAGTCATCCCATGGAAACCGACGATTGGCAGGATGCGCTTACGGGAGCGTCTGTCGCCCCGGAAGACGGAATGATGCATATCTCGCTCGACCCTTACGGTTACCGGATTCTCAGCCGGGACTTAAGCTAAATGTAGTGAATGGTCGCAGCAATGCTTATTGGCACCAAATAAACAAAGGACGTTCTGCAAAGATCACTATGATCTGCAAAACGTCCTTTGTTGTATACTTAAGACTCTCTTCTACTCCAAAATACGGTTATAAATGTCCATGTACTGCTGCGCCGATACGTTCCAGCTGTAATCACCGGCAAACGCATTCTTGGTTACCTTCTTCCAGTGTTCCGGCTTCTGATAGAACGACACCGCCCGGCGGATGGTATACATCATATCATGGGCGTTGTAATCCTTGAAGGTGAATCCGTTCCCCTCTCCGGTTTCCTCACTATAGGCATGTACGGTATCGTTCAACCCGCCTGTCTCGCGGACTACCGGAATACTTCCGTAGCGCAGGGCCAGCAGCTGGCCGATTCCGCAGGGCTCAAATTTGGATGGCATGAGGAACAGGTCACTTGCCGCATAAATTTTGCGGGACAGTGCATCATTAAATAGGATTTGGGAAGACAGCTTGGTTGGATAACGCCACTGCGCCTCACGGAACCAGCGTTCGTAGACTTCATCACCAGTGCCCAGCAGTACAAACTGGATATCATCATAATAGAGCAGCTCATCCAGCACACGTGTTAGGAGATCCAGACCTTTGGAGTCGACCAGGCGCGTGACCATGGCCAACATCGGGATATAGGGTGCGACCGGAAGTCCCAGCTCCTGCTGTAAGGCGAGTTTATTTTCGGCTTTTTTGGCCAGATTGGAACGGTAGCGGGTATAAATTTGCGGATCGCTGGCCGGATTATAGATCTTAGTATCAATCCCATTGACGATCCCGCTCAGGCTGTCTGCCCGTGAGTTGAGCAGTCCATCCAGCCCATATCCATAATACGCAGTGCGGATTTCTTCAGCATACGTCGGACTAACCGTCGTGATATGATCGCTGTAGACAATACCTGCTTTCATATAATTCACATTCCCGTAATACTCGACTCCTAGGAAGTAGCTGTCATCCAGACCCAGCAGTTCACCAAGCACTTCGTAAGGGAATACTCCCTGATACAGAAGATTATGGATGGTGAACACGGTTCGGATGTCCTTGTAGAACGGATTGTGGCGGTAATGCCCCTGAAGCAGCATCGGAATCACTGCCGCATGCCAGTCATGACAGTGCAGCACATCCGGTTGAAAATCAATAATCTCCAGGCACTCCAGAACCGCACGGTTGAAAAAGGCAAAACGCTCGCCATCATCCATATAGCCGTATATACCGTCCCGTCCAAAATAGTATTCATTATCAACAAAGTATATCGGAATGCCGTCATATACCAACCGTTCAATACCGCAATACTGATTGCGCCAGCCGATCGGCACACTTAGAACAGCAACATGCTCCATTTGGGAAACAAATTTCTCTGAAATCCCCCGGTACTTAGGCAAAATCACCCGGACATCCACACCTGCACTTTTCAGCGCTTTGGGCAACGCTCCAATGACATCGGCCAGCCCTCCCGTTTTGACAAACGGATGCGCTTCGGCTGCAGCGAATAAAACCTTCATATCTCGATATCCCCCTTAAATGTATGGACTTCGATCCCTTTTATTTTACTGCCTTTCGGCCTGATTTCTTCAACACCAGGAAGCTAAGCGGAGGAATGGTCAGTTCAATGCTGTTCACCTGATTGTGCCATTCATGCTTGGTGCTCTTCATCGGTTCATTGTGCATACCCGACCCGCCGAATTCAATATTCTCCGAGCTAAACAGCTCTTCATAAGTACCCGGGCGCGGAACTCCAATCCGGTACAATTGCCGTTCAACCGGTTGGAAATTAATGATGATCAGCAAGGTATCAACCGGTTTTTTGCCACGGCGGATATAAGAGACAATACTCTGGCCGCTGTCGTCGGCATCAATCCACTGGTACCCTTCCATATCATGATCAAGTTCCCATAATGCTCTTTCGTTCACATAGAGCTTATTCAGTGCAGCCGTGAAGGCCAGCATGCGTCGGTGGCTCTCATAATCCAGCAGCAGCCAGTCGAGCTGGTCCTGATCCTTCCATTCGATATATTGGCCGAATTCTCCTCCCATGAACAATAGTTTTTTACCGGGATGGCTGATATGGTAACCCAGCAGCAGGCGAAGGCCTGCAAATTTCTGCTCGTAGCTGCCTGGCATTTTGTCCAACAGTGACTTCTTGCCGTGCACCACCTCATCATGGGATAAAGGAAGCGTATAATTCTCGGCATAGGCATAACAGATGGGAAAGGTTAACAAATTATGATGATACGGTCTCGCCCCGAAATCATGTTCTATGTAACCCAGTGTGTCATTCATCCAGCCCATGTTCCATTTATAGTTAAAACCCAGTCCTCCCTCATGCACAGGAGCTGTAACGCCCGGCCAGGCACTGGACTCCTCCGCCATCATCAGAGCCTTCGGATAATAGTGGTATATTGTCTTATTGAGTTGCTGAATAAACCGGATGGCATCTAAATTTTCCAAACCGCCATTTGCATTTCTGCGATACTCATGATTTTTCTTTTCGAAATCCAGTCTGAGCATACTGGTGACTGCATCTACACGCATTCCGTCAATATGATACATCTCGAACCAGAACAGCGCATTGGATATCAGAAAGGATGAAATTTCCGGTTTGCTGAAATCAAAAGAAAGTGTCCCCCACCCTGGTTTCTCGGCCAGCATTGGATCCGCGTATTCATACAACGGCGACCCGTCGAACAATCGAAGGCCATGGGCATCTTTGGCAAAATGAGCCGGAACCCAGTCGAGGAGCACACCGATGCCTGCCTGATGCAGCTTATCGATCAGAAACATCAGATCCTGCGGTTCCCCATAGCGGCTTGTCGCAGCAAAATACCCTGTGCCCTGATATCCCCAGGACAAATCATATGGATGTTCAGCGAGTGGCATAAATTCGACATGGGTGTAGCTCATTTCCAGCAGATAAGGGATCAGAAGCTCACTCATCTCACGGTACGTGTATAGTTCACCATCTTCTTTTTGGCGCCAGGTTCCAAAATGCATTTCGTAAATATTCAGCGGTGCTTGATACGGAGCCTTGCTCCGCCGCCGCCAAGCAGCGTCTCCCCAGGAGTAACCATCCAGTTCAGCAACAATAGAAGCTGTGGCCGGACGCACCTCCGCTTGGAAGGCATAAGGGTCTGCTTTGAGGAAGCTTGACCCGTCTGTTGCCACAATCCTGTATTTGTAAAAAGTTCCCGCTTTCATCTCCGGAAAAAAACGACTCCAAAATCCTGAATCGGGTATCTTATATAACGAGTCCACGTCATCAGTTCCATCCCAGCCGTTATGATTACCAGCCAATCCTACATATGTCGCATGAGGAGCCCACACGGTAAAGCGTACGCCAGGTATTCCTTCTTCAGCGGCAATGTGCGCGCCCAGCATCGTATAGCTGCGATAATTCGTGCCCTCATGGAACAAATAAATATCATCGTTTGACGGGAGGTTAACTGTTGCTGATATATCGGCCAAATCATCACCACCTTCTAATATAGGATGCACCTTTAACATTACCCGAATGCGACTGATTTGAAAATGATTTCGGGCAGAAAATCGGGGGTTCAAGAATAAAGAAAATTATTCATGTAATTTTTGCAGAATTAAGGCAATATATTTCACCTATGCGTTTCAAGTGCTTGCTGAGCGTGTATATTACAAGCATTGACAAAAAAATGGGAGGGATAACAAATGAGTAAAAAACAATGTATCGCCATGCTTCTGGCAGGCGGGGAAGGCCGCAGACTGGCTCCCCTGACCTCCACCATGGCTAAGCCTGCAGTCCCTTTCGGAGGACAATATCGAATCATTGACTTTCCCCTCAGTAACTGTGTAAATTCCAATATTGATACTGTTGGGGTACTGACACAATATGAATCTAATTCCCTGCACAACCATATTGGAGCGGGTGAGCCATGGGGGCTCCATACCCAGTCGGACAAAGGTGTGAAGCTGCTTCCTTCCGGCGTTGAAGGCAGAGATAGCTACACAGGAACAGCCGATGCTATTTATAAAAACATTGAATTCATTGACAGCCACAGCCCGGAGCATGTCCTAATTCTGTCGGCAGATCATATTTACCATATGAATTACAAGAAAATGCTCGATTATCATTTAAGCAAATCGGCAAAAGCCACCATTTCCGTTATGGAGGTGCCTTGGGATGAGGCCAGCCGGTTCGGCGTGATGAATGTGAATGAGGAACTTCAGATTTCGGAATTCGCAGAGAAACCTAAGGTTCCAAAAAGCAACCTTGCTTCAATGGGAATTTACTTATTTGATTGGAAATACCTCAAAGAGCATTTGCTGCTGGATGCAGCTAACCCTGCCTCCAGCCATGATTTTGGCAAGGATGTGATTCCAGCCATGCTGGATGGTCAAGATGAATTGTTCGCATACCGTTTCAAAGGTTATTGGAGAGATGTTGGTACCGTAGACAGCTTATGGGAAGCTCATATGGACCTGCTGCACGAAGACAACGGCTTCAAGCTCGACAACTCCCGTTGGCCGATGTATAGCAGAGCCCGCCGGACGAAACCCGCTCCACATAAACCGCGCCTTCAGATGTCCACCACTGACAGTCTGGTGAATGAAACTTGCCTGTTGGAGGGCAGTCTGAATCGTTCGGTTGTGTTTGGAGGAGTGGAAATCGGCAAGCTGAGCCTGGTTAAACAGAGCGTCATTATGCCCGGGGTAAAAATTGGCCGTGGCGTATTGATTGAGAATGCCATTATAGGCGAAGGTGCAATCATTAAAGATGGTGCCGTGATCAAAGGCAGTCCAGAGAACATTGTAGTTGTCGGACCGCATGAGATCGTCGCTGCCAAACCGGTGATCAAGACCCAGCCTTCCCGCCTTTTGCAGGAAGTATACGAAAAAACAGGCCGTCTGCGAGCAGAAGGACTTCCTTCGTAACAACTATATATTAACAAAAAAGGATGAGGAAGCTGTCAACTACAGCTTCCTCATCCTTTTTATGATCTCAATATCATGTTATAACGGTTGGTCTTCCTGTGAAGCAGTAACAGGCAGCTCTTCCGTCATAGGCAGGATCACAGTCACCTGCGTCCCCTTTCCAAGCTCACTGTCCATTTCAAGCTTGCCACCATGAAGCTCCACGATTTGTTGAGAAATTGCGAGACCCAGACCCGTGCCGCCATTCAGCGCATCCACCTGGAAGAACCGGTCGCGTACTCTGCCAAGATGTGCCTCACTGATGCCTATACCGCTGTCACGGACAACGACCGCCAGTTCACTGCCGCTCAGACGGTGCGCGGACAAAACTATGCTTGAATCTTCGGGGGAAAATTTCACAGCGTTATCTACCAGGTTAAGGAATACCTGCTTCAACCGGTTAGCGTCAGCCTTGATATAGAACGTCTCGTCGCACTCCAAAAGCAGATGAATCCGTTTCTTTTCTGCCTTGGCCCAAATGTTCAGAATCGTCTCCTGAAGCAGTACTTTGATATCCACACGGCCCATAGACAGCTTCATCTCGTTCTGCTGCAGCTTGGAGAAATCGAGAATCTCTTCCACAAGCCCAATCAGTCGGTCACTTTCTTTGGAGATAATACCCATGCCCAGCTTGGTTTCCTCGGGATCATACCCGCCTGAAATAAGCGTTTCGCTCCAGCCCTTAATGCTAGTAAGCGGGGTCCGCAGCTCATGCGAGATGGAGGAGATGAAATCATCCTTAATCTGATTACTGCGGATAATTTCATCTGCCATGTAATTCAGCGTATTCGCCAAATCCCCAATTTCGTGTTTGTAATCGCCCTTGATCCGTGTCGTGAACTTGCCTTTGGCCATCTGGGCTGAGACTGCCGTAATATTCTTCAGCGGCTTTACAATCGAATTCGCCAGACCGAAGCTGAACAAAACCACAATCGCCATCACCGCCACACCAATCCCGATGGATACCAGTGTCAGGTTCAGCAGATCACTGTCGATTCTCTCCATGGAGGTAATGTAACGGATCACATAGGTTTCTCGCCCGTTGATATGCACCATCTTAGACACCGCCATTACACTCTCGTTCGTTCCGGGCTGGCGTCCAACCCAGCGGCCGAAGCTTCCTCCCACCGCCTCCGGGACATCACTCGTCGTAATGGTGCGGTCGGGCTGAAATCCAGTGGAGCTGATGAGCATATTGCCATCCAGTGTCAGCACCTGCAACTCGGTATAGTCCATTTGAAAGAAATCCAACAGCTTTTGCAGCTGATTGGGCGAACGATCCCCGGAAATCTCATATTTCTGGAAATCCTCCGCCATTCCGATATGCAAGGTGATTTTACTGTATACACTGTCATAATAATACGTCCGGATCGCCAGCAGGAATATAACCTCAACGAGGAGAAGCGCCACAAAGACGACAAAAATATAGTGCAATACAATCTGTCTGCGCATCCCCTTCTTGATCATTGTGCTTGGCCTTTCCACTTATAGCCATGACCCCACACGGTCTGAAGATATTCCGGCTCCGAAGGATTATTCTCGATCTTCTGACGCAGCCGGCGGATGTTCACATCCACAATTTTGGGATCTCCCATATATTCCTTGCCCCAGACATGATCGAGCAGCGAATCCCGGCTAAGCGGGGTATTCTCCATCTCCAGAAAATACTGAACCAGTGAAAATTCGGTCGGTGTCAGTTCGATAGCCTCACCGCTGCGCTTGAACTGCTTGGAGATCAGATCCAGAGTAAACGGTCCAGACTGAAAAGAAACCTTGGCGGACTGTTCACGGTGAACATTAACCCGGCGAAGCAGCGACTGGATGCGCGCGATCAGCTCAGTAGGACTAAACGGTTTGCTGACATGGTCATCCGCTCCTACCGACAGGGCATATACTTTATCCTGCTCCTGTACCTTGGCTGTCAGGAAGATAATCCCCAGCCGCTCATTAGTTTCCCTGATCCGTCTGCATACCTCAAAGCCGTCGATGCCCGGCACCATTACATCCAACAGTGCAATGTCAATATCCGGCACCGTTGTCAGCTTGTGAAGGGCTTCATTGCCGTCTGCTGCCTCCAGTACTTCAAAGCCGTTACGTTTCAGATTGATCACGATAAAACTCCGGATAGATTCTTCATCCTCCAGGATTAATACCTTACTCATCGATTCCCTTCCTTTCAATAGGCGAGGTGATTTTATTACTCTCTCCTCCGCTTTTGCTCTCTTCCAATTCTCCACGGTAGCCGATTATTTTGTCCAGATCGCTTCCTAACAGCTCCCAGCCTTCATTTTTATCCCGCTCCCATTCAGCAGGAGTAAAGAAAGAAACCTCAGCGACCGTTTCTCCGGTGTCCAGCACAATAAATCTCAGATATTTATCCTGAACGGACTTGGTGTCAACTGTGACCTTCTCGTACCACTTCGGTAAAATGTTAATGGTGAATCGGTCCGACGGGTCCTGGTACAACTGATCGGAGAACGTAAGACCGTTCTTTCCATCCCATTTATAATAGGAATTAAAATAAGGGATCGTCTGCGGATCAAAATATTCCCAGCCCTTAGGCGACTCGAGCAGGCCGATCTCCAAAATACCGTCACCGTCGATGTCTTCACTGACAATCTTTCGTTCTTTAAACGTGCGAGCGTCTCCCGGAACAACCACCCGCAGCTTGTTGTTCTCCATCACAACCATGGTTGTGTATGCCGAATGGGAATCCACCGCAGCATCCAGGATAATACCTTCTTTGTTCTCTGCTACTTTTCCTGAGACAATATTGTAATAATTACTGAAATACGGGTCCAGATCATCCAGTTCATCCAGAACCTTGAACCCGTCACTGTACTGGTAGGTTGTAATTGTGGCAAATTCATTACGCTTGAAATTCACAACCGTAATGTCTTCAATGCCATCCTCGTTCAGGTCATCCAGCAAATATTTGGTGTAGGGCTGGGTCAGCACTTCCTCCAGGACTCCGCCCGCATAGCGGTACACCACCATGCCTTTTTCTTCACCTCGTGAGTATCCTGCAATGATATCCAGTTTGCCGTCTCCGGTTACATCCTTGATGTCAACAGAATCAAGCTCCATCCCGTTACCGTCAAACACAAGCTTCTTCACCCAGCCCTCATCCTGTTTCTCCAGAATCATCCCGTGAATCTGTACCGTTTCGTTCTTGGTAAGATAGAATACCAGCGTCTCCATGACGCCGTCCTTATCCAGATCCTCCGTGAATATAGAACTGTCGTCGTCATTCGCCGGACGAATCAGTGTGGAGCCGGCGGGCTTCAGCGAATTGATTGCTGTCATCAGTGATGCCTTGTCAGCCGACAGCTGGGGTGCCTTCATCCGCGAAACAGGGTCACTGATGAAGGTGCATCCTGACAGCACTGATAGTGACAGTGATAACGCCGCCAGACGCTTGATAACATGTCTACTCAACTTCATCACTCTTTCCCGGTTACGTGGTTCGATCCGCTATAAATGGGCACGCTCCTGAGAGGTTAGGCGGCGGCCCCTGACATCATGTCTGATTCTTCCATCCTCCAGCACCCAGAGGCGTGTAGCATAACGCTCCGCCAGCTCGATCGGGATTACGGTAATCACGGTAAGCCCTGTTTCCTTGCACAGCTTGCGCAGCGTTTCCAGCACATTCTCTGCTGTTTTGGGATCCAGGCCGGTAACCGGCTCATCTGCCAGAATAACCTTGGCACCATGCACCAATGCACGGGCAATCGCCACACGCTGACGTTCCCCGCCGCTGAGCTGGCTGGTCTTCATCTTCGCCTTGTCAAGCAAGCCGAGTAAATCCAGCTCGTCCATTGCACCCATGTAATCATCTGAACGCACCATGCCGGTAACCATCCGCCAGAGAGGCGTCTGGGAGGACTGTCCAATCAGCACATTTTTGAGCGCTGTACGGTTCGGATTCAGTTCTGCATTCTGCTCCAGATATGCCCATTCCCGGCGGATCTTGCGTTTGCCGGCAAAGACACTTTTCAGGATATCCGTTCCATCTACCCTGAAGTTGCCCCTGTCCCATTTCTCCTTGAGTGCCAGACATCGCAACAGTGTCGATTTGCCGCTTCCGCTGGCTCCCAGCAGAACCACAAGTTCACCTGCTTCTAATTGAAAGCCAATATCCTGCAGTACCGGATTCTTGTCTTCTCCTACTGCTTTGGCCAGATGTTCAACTGTAATCATAGTTCAGCCTCTCCCTGTCTTCTTCTCTACTCTACTCTATAGTGTACTCTGAAAGCGGGATCAAATTCCATGCGAGCACTCGTTCTTATCTTACCTCAAATCAGCTTCCGTGGCGAGAATAATAACCCTGCCAGGCCGAACACAATATATAGAACACCCAGAAGAACAAAAACCCCTCCGCCCCAGCCAAACTGCAGCAGCACGCCGCCGATTCCCGGACCCATAATGCTGCCGAAACTATAATGAAATGACGAGACTACGTTGGCGGCAGGCAGTAAATTGCGGGGAAGAATATCTGCAGCATAGCTGAGACCGAGTGAGAAAAAAGAACCCACAAGCCCGCCTGCTGCCATAAGCACAGCCAAAGTCCACAGGAAGTGGTCTCCCGTAAGCGGCAACAAGGCAAACGCCAAGCCCCCGCCCACACCGGAGAAGATCAGAATCTTTTTCCGCCCGTACCGGTCGCTCCATATGCCTAACGGCATTTGAAGCAGCAAGCCGCCTATCCCTGCGAATGGAAGAAGCGCTGCAATCTGATTAGCACTGAAGCCGATACGCAGCCCGTAGACCGGAAAGTTGCTGTTCAGGCTTGCCTCCATATATCCGTATAAAAGAGCGGGGATCAGCGCATACCACGCAAGACTGTAGCTCCGGGCGAACCGGCGAGCTTGCCCTTCCCCATGTTCTACTTTGTCCGGATGAGAGACCGGCAGCTTCAGCACCACCAGGATCAACACGAATAGAAATAATAACGCAATCACAACAAAAGGTGCCGCCTGCCCGAAACGGAGCAAACTTATGCCAAGCGGCCCCAGGCTGAATCCTAATCCGTAGGACATACCATACAAGGATAGATTACGTCCCCGGTGCTCCGCAGGTGTCATTAACAGCACCCAGAGCTGGGCAGCGTAATTGATAGCTGAGTCCCCGATCCCTACCAGAAGACGCAGCACGAACCATGCCTTGACACCCGGCAGCAACGGAAAACATATTAATGATACCAGCACAAGACTGATGCCTGCTGAGATCAATTTTTTGAAACCGATTGCGCTGAGAATCCGTTCCGCTACCAGCGTCATGGCAAACGAGCCTACATACAGTGCGGCGGCATTCAACCCGTTGAGTGAGGATGAGACTCCTTTTTGCTCCAGCAGAATGGATAAGACCGGCAGCAGTAAGCCTTGGCTCAGTCCCGCTGCGATGATAACAGTAATCAGAATGATGTAATTGAGCCTGCTGCTCTGGTTCACAGATATTGAGTGACTGTTAGACACAGATGAATCCTCCTATGTATTTCTTTGGTTATGGCTCGTGACACCGCCCTGGCAAACACGGAACATTATAGTGGACAACCTTCTTCAAAACAAGAGATAATAAATAGAAGTGACCGATTTTTCTGGGGGTGCAAGCTTCATGAACTATAAATTAGAAATTGATGTTTCGCCGGTATATGAGCTGCTTGACAGTTTTATGTTATATGTAACAAAAAAATGGATTTCCAATCTTGACATCGGCCCAGACTGGATCCGTGATGTGGACAGCCGGATTGCTCCACTCCAGATTTCAGTCTTGCGGCAGGCCGCAGAGTGGCCTTTTGACGACTATGATGTGCTCTATGCGTGGGCGTACAGCAGAGGTACGGCTTCCAAAGTAACACAGTTCCTCGATGACCTTGAATCCTGCTCGCTGGAAGAATGCTTCGAGCGTACAACCCCTTTTTTCCAAGAGTTTACTCTTGAAGAATGCGCCAGGATCAAATATGGATACACTCCACTTTTGCGCCTATGGTACGAGCAGTATTTCCGTCATACAGAGCAAAAGATTCTCCCGCTGCTGATTGAAGATGCCTCCGAGAAAAAAATGCTGGAGAGTAAAATGGACATTGTACCTCTAATTGAATATGCCTCCGGCGGAATTGTGATTGAAGACATCCCGGAGCTCGAAACCATCGTACTGCTGCCCACCGTTCATAATCGGCCCATTAATACCTATTGCTTCTATAAAACAATGATGTTGGTCCAGTATCCGGTCGATGTGCCCCTGGACAGTGAAGATGAGCCGCCTACAGTGCTGCTCCGCTTGACAAAAGCCCTTTCGGACCCGACCCGGCTGCGCATGTTGCGCTTTATTGCCCATGAGCCTAAGACCCTGTGGGAGATGCAGACAGAACTCAGCCAATCCAGAGAAATGCTGATGCATCACCTGCTCATCCTGCGTGTCGCCGGCTTACTGCGTGTACACCTTCGGGGAGAAGGCACAGAACGCTACAGCATTAGGCCTGACGGTGCTTCGGAACTTCAGATGTTCCTGGAGTCCTATATTCGTCTATAATAGTTATACAAATTCAGAAAGAAAGAAATACAGTCACAGAGCAGTTGTTCTCAAAACATGGCCTATGCTTCCGAAGCGAGTTTTGAACGAAGCCAGTCAAGGAGCAGTTGCTCTCAAAACATTTAGGAGTGAGCACTATGAAATATTTGACACAGCAAGTGATTTTTGATCTAGACGACACCCTGGTGCATTGCAACAAATATTTCGACCTCATTCTGGGGCAATATTTCGAGCTGATGTCCGAGTGGTTTGGTGAATATGGCGCGACTACCGCAGAATTCCGCAGTAAGCAGGTGGAAATCGATGTGCAAACCGTAAGCACAAGCGGCCTCGCCAGCGATAATTTCCCGAAATCACTCATTGCGACTTACCGCTTCTTTTGCATCAAATATAACCGTCCCGCTGAGCCTTTTCATGAACAACAGCTGATGAAGCTCGGGATGAGCGTTTATGACCAGGAGGTCGAAGCTTATCCGGGCATGGTGGAAACACTGGACACGCTGAAGCAGGACGGTCATGCGCTCTACCTCTACACCGGAGGCGACGATACCATCCAGCAGCGCAAAATTGAGCAAATGAAGCTTGATGTTTATTTTGATGACCGCATCTACATCCGCCAGCATAAAAACATCGAGTCACTGGAGAATATCCTGAGTACGCATAGCTTCGACCGCAAAAACACCTGGATGATCGGCAACTCTCTGCGCACAGATGTGCTTCCGGCTTTGACCGCAGGCATCAACAGCATCTACCTGAAGCAGAAGAATGAATGGCTATACAATCTCATTGAACTGCAGCGTGAGATGCAGCAGTCCGTCCAGACGATCTCCAGCATCAGCGAGGTTCCTCCGGTCATCCGATCTGCAGTACAGTATAAGAGTCACGGCTGATGCGCTTCCAGGTTCCTTGTTACAAATGACATATGCAGCCTGCAGTGGGTATGATTATACTATTTGAGTAGATTTTCATCCCACGCAGGAGGTTAGCAATGAATAAGAAAACAAACCCAAACACCTCAGCGAATACCAGACGATTATTGCCAATGCTGCTCGGGGTCGTTGTCATTCTGCTGATTGGTGCTCTTGTCTTTGTTACTACAAAAGGCAAAGCGAGCGAAACAGGCGAACTCGACCAACTCCCGAACTACACAGATGTCAAAGGAACCATCGTTGTGGACGGGCTGAAATACGAAAAACAACCGCATCTGGGAAGCGAAGATGCCAAAGTGAAAGTCATTGAATTCGCTGATTTCAAATGTCCCGCCTGCAAAAAGTGGACCGCCGCTTATCTGGATACATTCATTAAGGATTATGTGGATACCGGAAAAGTACAGTTCTATTTCATGAATTTCGCCTTTCTCGACCGTGACTCCTATCTTGCCGCCAGTGCAGGCGAAGCCATCTATCATCAAAGCAATGAGAAATTCTGGGAGTATGTTCACAAGCTGTACGAGAACCAGGGTGACGAGAGCAAAATATGGGCAACCCAGAAATTCATTCTAGGCTTCGTGAAGGATAACATTAAAGGCATTGACTACAACAAGTTCGAACAGGATCTGAAGAACCAGACCTACATGTACGATGTAAAAGAAGACTTCAAAATCGCCGGCTCCTATGGTGTAAACGGCACGCCGAAGTTTATGGTAAATGGAAAACTGCTGCCTGACTCCTCCTACGAGGGACTGATTGCTGCAATTGAAGCCGCCTCGTCTGACAGCAAATAGATTCATCAAAAGAGGATGCACCCCGGCCAGGAACCCTGGAGGCTGGAGTGCATCCTCTTTTATATTGTATAGACAAACATTCAGGCTGCGGATTGGTCAGCTGCTGGTATTCTTACTCGATGCCGAGCTGCCCTGTTTCACTGCTCTTCAGAACCAGCTTGCCCTCCAGCGGTGAGCAGTCCTCCGCAGTAAGCTTCAGCTTGCCGGTGCGCCCCTTCTCAATCAATGCCTTCACTTGGGCATCGGTAAGCGTCCGTCCAAATGTTTCTTTCCAGATCACGAACTTACAGCCTTCCTTGTAATGGGAGCAGCCATAACCTTTACGTCCCATAAAAATCAAACCTCCACAACCCGGACGCGGACAAGCTCCGATAACCTTAGGACCGGTATCTGTTGGGCTTTCTGATGTAGTCTGCTTGCTGCGGGGAGGCTTTGCTGCTGTAGCTGTGCTTGCCTCTTCCCCACTACGCTTCCTTGGCGCTGACTTCTTGTTGACTGGTGTCCGGGAGCCTGCGTTGCTTCGGCTCTTGGCTCCACCGCCGAGGGCAGGCGTCTCCCCTTCGAAAGAGGTTCTGTCCGCCCGGGACTGCACACGGACCTTATCCACGATCATGGAGGCGAAGCGCTTTACATTCGCCATGAACTGGCTGTCTGCAGCTGTTCCCCGGGCAATTTCATTCAGCCGCCGTTCCCACTGACCGGTCATTTCCGGTGAAGTGAGCAGCTCAACACCCGCTCCACGGATCAACTCAATCGCGGTCCGGCCTTTTTGGGTAATGGCAATTTTTTTACCCTGCATTTCCACATAACCCACATTCTTCAGCCGTTCAATGGTTGCCGCCCGGGTAGCCGGTGTGCCGAGCCCTGAATCCTTCATAGCGTCGCGGAGCTCTTCATCTTCAATCTGCTTACCCGCACTTTCCATCGCTTTGAGCAGCGTCCCTTCGGTATAGTGCTTGGGCGGTTGGGTATCCTTCTCTTTCACTATAGCATCGCTGCAGTGAACCTCAGCATTGGGATCCATCGAGAAGGGCTCACTAACCTCGATTTCTTCCTCTTCCTCGTCCTCCTTGCCCTTGCCTTTGGCCGGTTTGGACTTGTCCTTCTTCTGATCCCCGTAGATTACCTTCCAACCCAGACTCAGCAGTTCTTTGACAGTTGTTTTGAAGTTTTCCCCTTCAACCTCGGTAATGACCGTATGCACCTTATACTCCGCAGCCGGATAGAATTGCGAGAGAAACCGGCGGACAATCAGATCATAGAGCTTGGCCTCATCGGCGCTTAATCCGGAAGCCTTGCGGTTCGTTGGCAGAATGGCATGGTGATCCTCAACCTTGGACGGGTTGCAGATGAATTTATTGCCCTTGTGTACAAGGTTCCGGTTTGCACCTTTGACCCATTCGTCATAGGCTGTACCCTGGAGCGCAGACAATGTCTTGTGCATTTCCGGAATATTCTGCTCGGTCACATAGTTGGAATTCGTACGCGGGTATGATATCACCTTATGCTTTTCGTACAGTGCCTGGGCGAGATCTAGCGTTTTTTTGGCAGAAAAGGCATATTTGCCGTTGGCTTCCCGCTGCAGCAGCGTCAAATCATACAGCTTGTTCGGATATTCTTTGGTTTCCTTCACTTCGTAAGAAGCAACCCGCGCCGGCTTACCCTTCACCTTGGCAGCAAGTGCTTCAGCCTTGGCTCCGTCGGTCATCCGTTCTCCTTGCCACATGCCTTTGTAGGTCATCTCATTCTGGGCAAAATGACCCTCGACTTCAAAAAATTTCAGTGAGGAAAAGGCCTCGATCGTCTTTTGCCGGTCATAAATCAGCGCAAGCACAGGGGTCTGCACTCGGCCTACCGACAGCAGTACATTATGTTTGGTGGTAAACGCACGTGAGCCGTTCATTCCAATTAGCCAATCCGCTTCACTACGTGCCTTCGCAGCCTTGGTAAGATTCTCGTACTCAGACCCGTCCTTCAGCTCCTGAAAGCCTTTGCGGATCGTTTCCGGGGTCAGATCGGAGATCCATAGTCGCTTCACAGGCTGTGCAAGCTGCAGGTGACGCTGAATCAGTGAAAAGATATGCTGGCCCTCACGCCCGGCATCGCAGGAATTCACCAGCAGATCACTGCGCTTCGCCAGCTCCCCAATCACCTTCAGCTGATCCAGCGTACGCGCATTCGGCACCAGCTTGAACTCTTCGGGAATGATAGGCAGATCATTAATATTCCATTTTTTGTACTTCGAATCATACGCTTCCGGCTCGGCCAGACCGATCAGATGACCGATAGCCCAGGTAATGATATACTGCTCACCTTCCAGATAAGAGCGGTAGTTTTTGGCCTTCGGTTCTATTGCGGCGGCGATATTCCGCCCCATATCCGGTTTCTCCGCAATAATAAGTGTCTTCAAAAAGATTCGCTCCTTAGCCTCATTCTTCCAAAATACGTCCAGTAGTCTATTATAACATTAACTCCGCTACTTTTTAACGTATTCCAGGAATCTTTATCCCTTCATCTGATCTGCCCGGAAGCAACACGGGACACCGCTTCAGCAATGTCCATAACCTCTTTACTGCTCAATCTCCGGTCCATGTACTCCACTTTGTGCTCCCCAGCATCCTTACCGACAACAATGGCCACTGGTATGCCTATCAGACTGGAGTCTTTAAATTTCACCCCTGCACGTTCATCCCGGTCATCCAGTAAAGTCTCAATACCGAGCTCTGTGAGCTGCTTGTACAGTGCTTCTGCAGTAGACTTCTGTACCTCGTCTTTAACGGATAACTGCAGGATATGCACCTTGTAAGGCGCGAGGGCTACAGGCCAGATGAGCCCCTGCTCATCGTAATTCTGTTCAGCCACCGCAGCCAGCAGTCGAGAGATTCCTATACCATAGCAGCCCATAATCATAGCTTTACTTCTGCCGGTTGCATCGAGGAATGAAGCACCAAGCTTATCACTGTACTTCGTCCCCAGCTTGAATATATGTCCGATTTCAATCCCCTGATGAAAGTGTAGGACCCCTTTGCCGCAAACTGGACAACGCTCCCCTTCCTGAGCTGTTCGAAAATCCCCCACTTGTGTAAGACTGAAGTCGCGGCCAGGCACCACTCCACTGATGTGAAAGTCCTTTTCTCCAGCTCCAGTGGTCCCGGAAGTCATTGCAGCTACCGCCCTATCGACAAGCACAGTTAGTGAGAGTCCCACAGGCCCGACATAACCGCTCTCCACTCCTGCAGCCGTTTCTACAGCCCCGGCATCAGCCAGCGCGATCTCGTTAGCTCCGATATAGTTCCTTACCTTGACCTCATTAACCTCATGATCTCCCCGGACAAGTACTGCAAAGGTCTGGCCCCCGCCTTGATAGATCAACGTTTTGATTACCTGTTCCGGTACAATCTGCAGTTCTTGCTCCAATTGATCAATGGTGCGGATACCAGGAGTATGGAACTTCACTGCGGCAGGAAGGCTGTCCGTTGTGCACAGCACATCCTCCTCCCCGGAATAAACCTCTGCCTGCTCCAGATTAGCGGAATAATCACAGGAAGGACATACAGCAATCGTATCCTCGCCAATACTCGACAAGGCCATAAATTCGTGGGTTTCTCCTTCGCCCCCGATGGCTCCAGCATCTGCTTGAACGGCCCGGAAAGAAAGTCCACAGCGCTCAAAAATCCGTTGATACGCCTTGTACATCCTTGAATATGTCTCGTCTAGTCCTTCCCAGCCCGTGTCAAAAGAGTATGCGTCTTTCATCAAAAATTCTCTGCCACGCATCAATCCGGAACGGGGACGGCGCTCGTCACGGAATTTGGTCTGAATCTGATAGACAGTAACCGGAAGTTTCCGGTACGAACTGACTTCTCCCCGAATAAGAGAGGTAATGACCTCTTCATGCGTCGGTCCCAGTACAAACTCCCGCTCGTGCCTGTCCCTCAGCTTCATCAATTCCTTGCCATATACCTCATATCGCTCCGATTCCCTCCACAGCTCGGCGGGCTGCATGGAAGGCATCAGCATTTCCTGTGCACCGGCAGCGTCCATTTCCTCCCGCACGATATTCTCAATTTTACGTAATACCCGTCGTCCCAAAGGCAGATAAGTATAAATCCCGGCAGCCAGCTGGCGGATATATCCGGCACGCAGCAGCAGTTGGTGATTAATGGTTTCCGCTTCCGCAGGCGCTTCGCGAAGGGTTGTTGCTAACAGATTACTTTGGCGCATACTAATCAGCCTCTCTTATGGGAATAAAGTGAATTTCAGGCCCCTGAATTAACGCAAAAAAGACACATCCGTCAGGGACGAATGTGTCGTGATACCACCCTAATTCAACTGCCAGTACATGCCTGGCAGTCCTCGATACGGATAACGGCCGATCCCGGCAGCAAAGGATGCTGCAGCTTCCAAGGCAGGATATGCTTCTCTCGTTCTTTGAGGGACCTTTCAGCGGTGAATCCCTTCTCTGTTCGAACGATCCTGGAAACATAGATCCCCGGTCAATGCTTTTCGATATGAACAATGCTTTTAATCTATATGATTTTACTGGCAACGTCAAGTTAAGCTTGTATGGCTCCCTGCCTTGATCCAGAAGCAAGAGCGTCCACTCAACAAAAAATCAATGTGTAAGTAAATTTTTTCTCAGATCTTTTATTAGATATGAAATTAATGAGTCAAACAACCGAAATATCTATAGAGTTAAATAAAGAACGGTTGCGCAAAGATCAACTGATCATTTTGCGTATCCACGGGGGAGCCAACCATATGAAGCTTATTCAACTACTTGTCCAAAAAATCTCATCCAGATCATTGCAGAAACGGTTAATGCTAATATTCACCTTAATGTTGGTTATCCCCATTCTACTTGTAAGCTACTTCTCGTATTCCAGCTCAAAGAAACATTTGGAAATTAAAATGCAGGATTCAACCCGCGACAGTGTAGAGATGCTGCAAGGAACCATTAATGAAACCGTTACTGCTGCAACAAGAAATGTCCAGCAGCTCAGCCAGCAATTCGCATCCAGTAACATCGATGCCAAAACGCCGGAGGCCCGTGCGCTGATGGATTTATTCATGAAAGAACATCCTGAACTCGAAATCCTAATCCTCGGAAATGAGAACGGTGCCTGGATGAAATCTCCCAATGGCGGTAAAAAGGACTATGACCCCCGGGCCAGAGATTGGTACAAGGCTGCTATGAAGAATACCGGCAAGGTTACCATCATTAATCCTTTCATATCCGCTACATCAGGTAATTACAATCTCTATATCTCCGAAACACTTAAGGATGGCAAAGGCGCAGTCACAAGCAGTCTGAGCCTCAAGCATATGAGTGAAATGATTAACAAAATTAAACTAGGGAAAGACGGCTATATTTTCATAGTGGACGGCAATCACAAGTTTGTCTCCCATCCCGTCAAAGCAGCCGGTGAAGACGTTGCTCCCGATGTAGTCAAACTACTCGACAAGGACAGCGGACCTATATCCTATACCAGCCCGGATACAGGTCTGGTAATGCGCGGATACTATACCACCGACAAAGCTACAGGATTCAAAATTATCGGTGTACTTTCCACCCAGGAATTCTCCGACGCTTCATTGCCCATTCTTTATAACGGACTTCTGGTCCTGGGAGCCGCACTGCTTATTGCTATAGCGTTGATGTACTTTATTATCCGCGCCATCACCCGCCCAATTCTTAGCCTTAACCGTTCTGCCCGGCGGGTCAGCGAGGGTTACCTGAATGAGCAAATTCAGATTAACCGTTCGGATGAGATCGGGCAGCTGGCCCAAAACTATAATCTGATGGTTGGCTCACTCCGCAGCATCGTTGTCGATATCTCAGATACCTCCGGTTTGCTCGCTTCGTCCAGCCAACAATTGACGGCCACTACAGAAGAGAATTCCAAAGCAACCGGATATGTTGCTGAACTGGTACAAGATTCATCGACTGGAGCAGAGACCCAAACAGCAGCGATGGCTGAAACGGCCCGGGCCATGGAAGAGATGTCTTCCGGCATTCAAAAAATTGCCGAGGCTGCCGCCACCATTGTAGATTCCTCCGCTGACACCGAAGCCGATGTATCGACAGGCAGCCGCACAATCGAACAGATGACCTTGCAAATGGACGCCATCAGCCATTCTACTCACCAAGCCTCTGAGCTGATTGGTCAGTTAAACGGATTGAACAGTCAAGTTTCGGCGATGAGCAGCGCCATCTCCACAATTGCAGTCCAGACTAATCTGCTCTCACTGAATGCAGGCATCGAAGCTGCCCGGGCAGGCGAACACGGCAGGGGCTTCGCAGTTGTGGCTTCAGAAGTACGGAAGCTGGCAGACCAATCCAAGACTACTGCTGACAACATTCAGGAAACAATAGAACAGATGACCGCACTCATTGACCGCACATATGAAGCTATTCATCACACCGTCGCAGCCGATGTCGAGCTTGGCATTAAAGTTACTGTTGAAGCCAAAGAAGCATTCCATAGCATTGAACAGTCTACAGCCAAAATCAATGGGCAGATCCATGATATTTCCGCCATCACCGAACAAATGTCGGCCGGTGCGCAGGAAGTTGCAGCCTCCGTTCAGGAAATTTCCAATATTGCACGTTCAACGTCCGATGCCTTTCAGAACGTTACAGCGGCTACGGAGCAGCAACTGGCCTCCATGGATGAGATTTCCGCCTCCTCCACTGAGCTATCCAAGATGGCAGCTGACCTGCAGCAGAAGATCGAACATTTCAAGCTAGAGGAGTAGACTTACGTCTCTCCTCAACAAGCTATTTTAGATAATCTCGAATATTGCTTCCGGTTATGAATGTACATTAAAAGCCGTCTCTCCCGCACGATGCGGAAGAGACGGCTTTTATTTGGCTTCTATGTCAGCTTACACTAGAACTGTCGAGCCCATCAAATATTTATCTACTTCACGAGCGGCTTCGCGCCCTTCATTGATTGCCCATACCACAAGGCTTTGTCCACGGCGCATATCCCCGGCAGCGAACACTTTATCCACATTAGTGTTGAACTTGCCATAACGGGCCTTCACGTTGCTGCGGCGGTCCGTATCCAGCTTCAGTTCCTCAATAACATCCTGTTCCGGCCCGTCGAATCCAATAGCGATCAGCGCGAGCTGAGCTGGGTATACAGCCTCTGTTCCAGGAACCGGCTGATAGATCTTGCGGCCAGTCTCATCGACCATACGCCGGATTTGCACCGTATGAAGTTCCTTCAGGTTCCCTTCTTCGTCACCAACGAACTTGGTAGTCATGATGGAGAATTCGCGCGGATCATCTCCGAATAATGCTTTGGCTTCCTGCTGTGCATAATCCAGTGTATAGACATTCGGGAATTGCGGCCAAGGATTGGCGATCGGATCACGTTCAAGCGGAGCCTTGTCATGCGTACCGAATTGCGTGATGCTGCTGCAGCCATGACGCAGAGACGTGGCCACACAGTCAGAACCGGTATCTCCACCTCCAAGCACAATTACATCTTTGCCCTCGGCAGATACAAAGTTTCCATCTTCCAGGTTGGAATTGAGATAGCTTTTGATCGTTCCGTTCAGATAATCCATCGCGTACATAACGCCCTTCAGCTCAGCGCCTTCGACATTGAAACGGCGGGCTTTGGTTGCACCGCCACACAAAACGACTGCATCATATTCATCAACCAGCTGCTGGGCAGGAATATCCTTGCCGATCTCTGTGCTCACCACAAACTTCACACCCTCAGCAGCCAGCAAATCCACGCGGCGCTGAACTACTCGTTTGTCGAGTTTCATTGTTGGAATGCCGTAGGTCAGCAATCCTCCAATACGGTTACTGCGCTCAAAAACCGTTACCGTATGCCCGGCTTTGTTCAGTTGCGCCGCAGCCGCTAGACCAGCTGGGCCGGAGCCCACGATAGCCACTGTTTTGCCTGTACGCTTCTCTGGCGGATTTGGTACAACCCAGCCTTCCTCAAAGCCTTTATCGATAATCGCCAGCTCTATTGTCTTGATTGTAACCGGTTGTCCAATCAATCCAACAGTACAGGAGCCTTCGCAAGGTGCAGGACAGATACTGCCTGTGAATTCAGGGAAATTGTTTGTTTTGTGCAGCCGCTCCAGTGCTTCCTTCCACAAGCCACGGTATACCAGATTGTTCCATTCTGGTATAAGATTATGAACCGGACAACCCGAAGTGCCGCCGCTCATATCAATGCCGGTATGGCAGTATGGAGTTCCGCAATCCATACAACGCGCACCCTGTGTCCGAAGCTCGTCCTCGGTTAGGTGATGATGGAACTCTTCCCAGTCCTTTACGCGCTGCTCAGGATCACGATCACCTGGGAGCTGGCGCTTATACTCCATAAATCCAGTAGGTGTAGACATATTTACGATTCCCCCATCCGATCTCTTCGTGTTGATGTATAGTACATTGTAGCATATTGCGGCATCCATATGTTTTTCAGCGCAATGAAGTACCTGCACATTCTATAATACTTAAACCTTTGGCATTTGTAATTTTAATAATTATAGTAGCATCCAATACTTTCACACTGTAATGGACTAATCTGCTGATTATTTGTACTATTTCACATGTTGTGTCAGAGAAAACGCTTTATCCTCAAACCGATCGCTCGTAAATGAAAAATCGGTAATCATACGGATTCTTTTCATCCCGAATTCCCTGAATACTGGAGATCTCTCTCCACTCACTCCAGTCCACATCCGGAAACTTTGTATCCCCTTCAATGTCCTCCTCGATCCGGGTTACCATCAGCTTGTCGGCAAAAGGGAGCATCATTTTATAAATTTCCGCACCGCCTATAACCATCAGTTCATCGTCCTTGTGCCCTTCAGCTACAGCTTCCTCCAGCGAATGTACGACTTCAGCACCCATAGGAGCAAAGCTGTGATCACGTGTGAGAACAACACTAGTTCTGCCTTTTAGCGGTTTGCCGCCAAGCGAATCCCAGGTTTTGCGCCCCATCAGCATTCTCTTGCCAAGGGTCTGCGACTTGAAATAATCAAAGTCCCGCGGCAAATGCCAGGGCATGTCATTATCCTTGCCAATCACATGGTTGGCAGCCATGGCCCAAATCATGCTAATGCTCACAAAAATCCTCCCCTGCAATTAAAAATATTCCCATCACTTAAGGATTATATTGCAACCGGTGCTTTGATTCCCGGATGATAGACATAATCGGCAAACTCGAAATCTTCGAAGGTATAATCAAAAATACTCTCTGGTTTTCTTTTGATCACCAGCTTAGGAAGTAGAAACGGCTCTCTGGCCAACTGTGTGGCTACCTGTTCCAGATGATTTGTATAAATGTGCACATCTCCCCCGGACCAGACGAACTCCCCTACCTCAAGCCCTGTCTGCTGGGCAACCATATGTGTCAGCAGCGCGTAACTGGCTATATTGAAGGGTAATCCCAAAAAGGTATCAACAGAACGCATAGTCAGCATGCAGGACAGCTTGCCATCCGCCACGTAAAACTGAAATACAAAATGGCAAGGCGGCAGCTTCATCTGCTCAATCTCCCCCACATTCCACGCACTGACAATATGACGGCGGGAATCAGGGTTATTCTTAATAGATTCTATAACAGCTGAAATCTGATCAATATGGCGCCCATCCGCACTCTCCCAGGCCCGCCATTGCGAACCATATACAGGTCCAAGCTCACCATTTTCATCAGCCCATTCATCCCAGATAGAGACTCCATGCTCCTTCAAATAGGAAGTGTTGGTATCACCCTTCAGAAACCACAGCAGCTCATGCACTACCGATTTCAGGTGGATACGTTTGGTGGTAACCAGCGGAAATCCTTCAGCCAGATCAAACCGGAGCTGCCGTCCAAAAACCGATATAGTGCCAGTCCCGGTCCGGTCGCTTTTGGAGGCGCCGTGGTCCAAGATATCCTGAAGTAAATCCAAATATTTACGCAATTGTTCAGCACCCCTCTCCACTATTTTTCTTTAATCATTTTAACATGACCTTACCATCCTTGTAACTTGTTAAGACGCAGAAAAAGTAATTTCCATCACAGGTTGGACTGCTTCACTCTATGGTTTTTCCTCTTCATGTAAATAGTGGATATTTAAGCGGCTCGCTCCCCCGCCGAGCTCCTGCATCTTTAGTTTTCGGCTACATTAACGATTATTCGGCACGGAGGTCCCTGAACCATTCTTCATGCTCTATGTACTCTGTGTTAATCTCCTGCCTGCCATTAATTCCCTTGACCAACCGCCGCAATGTATCCAAAGATTCCTTCGTATGCATCAGGTAATGTGAACGAGCTAATCAGACAGTTTAATAATTACTGTGAGCAGTATGAAAAGAGGATGCTCCCAGCAACCGTCAACGGCTCTGTAGAGCATCCTCTTCCATCGCTTAAGTTACAAGCGTTAAGTTATATTATTTCACAACGTGAATCGGGTGTCCCTCAACCAGTTCAGCAGCTTCCATGACGATTTCGCCAAGGGTTGGATGCGCATGGATGGTGAGTGCGATGTCTTCGAGCGTTGCGCCCATTTCAATCGCCAGTCCCAGCTCAGCAATCAGGTTGGATGCTTCAATACCAACGATTTGTGCGCCGAGTACCAGGTTGTTCTCACTGTTAGCCACAATCTTGATGAAGCCTTCGGGAGCGTTCAAGGAAACCGCACGGCCATTGCCTGCGAACGGGAATTTACCCGCTTTTACTTTGAAGCCCTTATCTTTAGCTTCTTTCTCAGTCAGACCTACGCTGGAGCACTCAGGATCAGTGAAAACAACCGCCGGAATGACTTTGTAGTCAACAACGGATTTGTGACCGGAGATGGCTTCAGCAGCGATCTTGCCTTCGTAAGAAGCTTTGTGTGCCAAGGCCAAGCCTGGAACGATATCGCCGATAGCATAGATGTTAGGGATATTAGTGCGGCCTTGGTGGTCGACTTTGATCAGACCCCGTTCGTCAAGCTCTACGCCGATCAGATCAAGCCCTAGTTCGCCATCTGTGTTTGGACGGCGTCCTACAGTAACTAGCAGGTAATCCGCTGTAATCTCCTTGGACTCGCCGCCCACAGAGTATTTTACAGTTACTTCCTTGTCGTTCTGAACAGCACTTTCCGCTTTGGCATTCGTCACGATCTCAATGCCTGTCTTTGCCATGTTTTTGGCAACCAGACGGGTCATATCTTTATCGAAGCCTGGCAGTACCGTATCCAGACCTTCAATAATCGTTACTTTAGTGCCGAATTTGGAGTACATCTGGCCAAGCTCGGCACCGATGTAGCCGCCGCCAATAACGATCATGCTCTTAGGGATCTCAGGCAGATCCAGAGCTTCAGTCGAGGACAGAATGCGTCCGCCGAACGGGAAAGGCTTCAGCTCAATCGGACGGGAGCCTGTAGCGATGATGCAGTTATTGAATTTGTAGCGAGGGGATTCATGTTCATTGAACAAACGGGCTTCGTTTGTGTTGATGAACATAGCTTCTCCGCTGAATACTTCGATTTTGTTGCCCTTCATCAAGCTGGTAACACCGGTGGTCATTCTTTTCACAACACCGTTTTTGAATTCCATAGTTTTGGACCAGTCTACTTTAACGTTCTCAGCAGTTACACCGAAAACTTCGCCGTGCTGTGCAGCTTCATATTGATGGGCTGCCGAGATCAAGGCTTTGGACGGGATACATCCGCGGTTCAAGCAGACACCGCCGAGCTCCGATTTATCTACGATCAGTACCTTCTGGCCGAGCTGGGCGGCACGAATTGCCGCCACATACCCGCCGGGACCTGCACCAATTACCAATGTGTCGATTTCGATTGAAGCGTCTCCGACTACCATTTATTACACCTCCATAACTAACATATCAGGATTTGCAAGCAGGGTCTTAATGTAATTCATAAAGTTCTGTGCTGTTGCACCATCAATGATGCGGTGGTCAAAGCTCAGGGACAGCGCCATTACAGGAGCAGCAACAATTTCGCCGTTCTTAACGACCGGTTTCTCGGTAATACGGCCGGTACCCAGGATCGCCACTTCAGGGAAGTTGATGATCGGAGTGAAGAACATACCGCCTGCGGAACCGATGTTACTGATGGAGATCGTGCTGCCTTTCATTTCATTAGGAGCCAGTTTACCGTCACGTCCGCGGACAGCCAGATCAGTGATGGCACTTGCAATCATCCAGATACTCTTACGGTCAGCATCCTTAATTACAGGAACGATCAGACCATTGTCTGTATCTGTAGCAATACCGATGTTGTAGTATTTCTTGTAGACAATCTCATTGGTCGCTTCGTCAATCATTGCGTTAAGCGCAGGGAATTGACGGGAAGCGGCAACCAGTGCTTTGACGATGAACGGAAGGTAAGTAACCTTCACGCCTTTCTTCTCGGCAATAGGCTTCATGCGGGCACGGAAGGCTACCAGTTCGGTAACATCCACTTCGTCCATGATCGTAACATGCGGAGCGGTGTATGCCGATTTAACCATCGCATTTGCAATGGCTTTACGGATACCCTTGAACGGTACACGTTCTTCTTCGAGACTCACGTTGCCGGAAGCAGCTGCTGCTGGTGCCGCTGCTGGCGCCTTGGCTGCTGGTGCTGCAGCCGCCGGAGCTGTTGCTGAGGACGGTGCTGCTACTGCTGGTGCTGCCGCAGGTACTGCGGAGCCGCCTTTCAGGAAAGCTTCCACATCTTCATGCGTGATTTTCCCGTTTTTGCCTGAGCCATTCACCTTGGCGAGGTCAACCCCTTGCTCGCGGGCAGACTTGCGGACACTTGGTGTCGCTAATACATCGCGGTTAGGAGCTGGAACCGCCGCTGGTGCAGCCGCAGGAGCTGTTGCTGCCTGTGCAGCCGGAGCTTCAGCATGGCCGCCTTCCTCATGAGGAACATCGCCTTCTGCAGCAATAATTGCCACAACTTCTCCTACGCGGCAGACCTGTCCGTCTTTGGTGAACACTTCAAGCACTGTACCATTGACCGGTGAAGGCACTTCTACGACGGCTTTATCATTTTGAACTTCCATGATAATATCATCGTCTGTAATTTTGTCGCCCACTTTGATATGCATTTTGATAATTTCACCTTCATGCAGACCTTCACCAAGCTCAGGGAACTTATATTCAAAATTGGACGTTCCGCCAGTTGCAGGGCTGGTCGCTGCCGGAGAGGAAGTTGTATCTGCTCCGCCTTTGGCTGCATCCGCTTCTTGAGTGGAATGCGTATCGGCATGGCCGCCTTCTTGTTCAGGGACATCGCCTTCTGCATCAATGATTGCTACAACTTCTCCTACACGGCAGACTTGACCATCTTTAGTGAAGACTTCAAGCACTGTACCGTTAACCGGACAAGGCACTTCAACTACCGCCTTGTCATTCTGTACTTCCATTACGATATCGTCATCGGTCACTTTATCGCCGGCTTTGATATGCATTTTGATAATTTCACCTTCATGCAAACCTTCGCCCAGCTCAGGGAACCGGTACTCAAATTTTGCCACCTTAATTACCTCCTAAAAGTTTTGATAGCACTCACTTCTTAAATTTTGATAGCTGTTCAATATATTGCAGACACGGGTGCCGCCCTTTTACAAGGACGGCAAGGTCAGTTCCTCTTAGAATTCCATAACTTTCTTAACTGCTGCAATAACGCGTGCAGGGGTAGGAATCCATGAATCCTCAATTTGTGCGAACGGGAAAATAGTATCTGGACCTGCTACACGAAGCACAGGTGCTTCCAAATGCAGCAGAGCTTTTTCGTTAATCTGAGCAATAACCTCTGCGGCTACGCCGGAGCTCTTCTGTGCTTCTTGTACTACAATTGCACGATTGGTCTTCTTAATCGAAGCAACGATAGTATCGATGTCAATTGGGCTAACCGTACGCAGGTCGATGATTTCGGCCTTGATGCCGTCTTTTTCAAGCTGATCGGCCGCTTTGGTAGCAGTATGTACCATCAGGCCGTAAGTAATAATCGAGACATCCGTACCTTCACGAACGACATTCGCTTTGCCCAGTTCAACGGTATATTCACCTTCAGGAACTTCAGCGCGGAAGGCATGGTACAAGTTCAAGTGCTCCATGAAGAATACAGGGTCATTGTCGCGGATAGACGCGATCAGCAGTCCCTTGGCATCGTATGGATTGGAAGGAATAACAACCTTGATACCCGGACTTTGGGCAATCAGGCCTTCCAGGGAATCTGTATGAAGCTCGGCTGCTTTTACGCCGCCGCCGAATGGAGTGCGGAAGACTACAGGAGCATTGTATCTGCCCCCGGAACGCCAGCGCAGGCGCGCAGCCTGAATGACGATTTGATCGAGTGCTTCAAAGATGAAGCCGATAAATTGGATTTCAGCAATCGGACGGAAGCCTTGCACCCCAAGACCGAAAGCCAAACCGCCGATAGCGGATTCAGCCAGCGGAGTATCGAATATGCGCTCCTCGCCAAATTCCTTTTGCAGCCCTTCCGTTACACGGAATACGCCGCCTACATTACCAACATCCTCTCCGAAGATAAGAACATTAGGGTCACGAGTCAGTTCAACGCGCATTGCGTCACGGATTGCTTCTTTCATATTCATTTGTGCCATTGCCTGATATCCCCCTTATTCAAAATCGGCTTTTTGTTCTTCCAGATGTTTCGGAGTTACCTCGAACATGCTGTCGATCAAGCCGGGAATGGTCATTTTTTCGGTCTGCTCTGCCTTTTTGATCTGCTCGTTTACAGTCGCTTTCGCTTCTTCTCTTACACGCAGCGTGTCCTCTTCGGTCCAAAGCCCCTTCTTCTCCAAATACTTGGCCAGACGGGCAATCGGGTCCTTCTCGTTCCATTGGCCTTCTTCTTCCTTGGAACGGTATTTGCTGGCGTCATCAGACAGGGAATGCGGACGGAAACGGTAAGTTACAGCTTCAATCAGCGTAGCACCTTCACCTTTACGGGCACGTTCAGCAGCTTCCTGTACCGCGGAAATAACCGCAAAGATATCCATGCCGTCGATCTTGATACCGGGAATACCCGCAGCAACCGCTTTGTGGGCGATTGATTTGGCTGCCGTTTGTTTGGCAAACGGAGTAGTGATTGCATAACCGTTATTTTGTACAAAGAAGATGACCGGCAATTTGAAACGTCCGGCAAAGTTCATACCTTCGTAGAAGTCGCCTTCGGAAGAACCGCCGTCACCTGTATAGGTGATTGCTACATTCTGCTGTTTTTTAAGTTTGAAGCCCATTGCAATACCAGTGGCATGCAGAATTTGTGCACCGATGATGATCTGTGGCATAAGTACATTTACACCTTCAGGAATCTGTCCACCATGCTGATGTCCGCGAGAATATAGGAAAGCCTGGTATAATGGAAGTCCGTGCCACACCAGCTGTGGAATATCACGGTAACCCGGGCATACAAAATCTTCTTTCTGAAGAGCGAACTCACTGCCGATCATTGTCGCTTCCTGGCCGGACACCGGTGCATAGAAACCTAGACGGCCTTGACGGCCAAGGTTGACAGCTCGGTCATCCCAGGTCCGGGTAAATACCATACGATACATGATTTCTTTCAGCTGATCGTCGGTAAGTTTAGGCATCTTATCCTTATTGATAACTTCTCCATCGGGGGAAAGCACCGTAAGGGCCTCAACATCCTCTGTATACACTTCGTAAGGAACTTTAGTCATCATCTTCACCTCAATAAAAAAATTTGAATATCAGTGTCCTCTGTTATAGAATTATTATACACCTGTTTTATCTGTTTCGTCAAAGAAATACGCATAAAATTTATGTTTCCATAAATTTTGTATGTATAACAGGATGCTAAATATCCTATAACAGATAGACAAATATTTGGCAAGTAAATGATATTTAACACATTTACCACTTGGGTAATATTAACGCAACCCCGAGAGTAATGCAAAATCCGACAAGAAAGGATACGATTCAGCTATGAGCGAACCTGTTTTTCTGAAACGTACAATTGTAAAACAAACCTTATGGAGCGAACATCTTAATGAAGAACGCAAACTGCGTATCTATCTTCCTCCCGGATATAATGAGGTGCTCAGCTACCCCGTAGTCTACTGCCAGGACGGAGAGGAGTTTTTCAACTTCGGCCGTATTGCCACCCTTGCCGGTCAGATGATCCTGGAGCAGGATATAGAGCCGTTTATTATTGTCGGGGTAGAAGTGAATGTAGCCGTCCGGACACAAGAGTACGCTCCCTTCGGCAGCCGGTTTAAGCAGTACCTCTCATGCTTTGCCGAAGAAATTATTCCCTTCATTGAACATAATTATCCGGTCCGCCGCACACCAGATGAACGAATCATCGCCGGTGATTCGCTTGGCGGCAGCGTATCGCTGCATCTAGCACTGTCCTATCCCGGTTTGTTCAGTCGCGTACTAAGTCTTTCCGGTGCTTACTATCCGCAGACACGCGATCTCCTCGCTCAGGAGGAAGATCTGTCCTGGCTCGATATCAACATGGTAGTGGGACTGCAGGAAACGGAATACAAGACCGACACCGGTGTCTACGATTTTGTGCAGATGAACCGGGATACAAGGTCTCTGCTGGAGTCACGTGGGGCAACCGTTTCTTACCGGGAAAAAGACGGCAGCCATCTCTGGGGATTCTGGCAGAAAGAGCTTCCAGAATCGCTACTCTATTTCTTTAACCAATAAAACAGGTTTGAAAGACAAAAAAGTGAACATCTTAAGAACATATGTATCTTTTGTGCGTGATCACGCTTTCATAAAAGGATAGGCACTCCGGTGCCTGTCCTTTTTATAAGGACGGCAGCCGAACCTGCAACCCTTTCCGCAAACATTCCGTTATAGCCTATCCTTTATTATCTGATCCAGCAGAACATCACAACCCGCGTTGATCAATTGATATACCTGCTCGAAATTCCCTGTAAAATAAGGGTCTGGCACTTCCCTCAGCTCTTCATCTGGCAGCAGGTCCATGAAGAACAGGAGGTTCGCTTTTTCCCCACCCGGAATTTTGCGCACATTTTCGCCATTAGACTGATCCATGCAGAGGATGTAATCAAAGTCATCGAAATCATTGCCGCTTACAAGCCGCGCTTTCATATTCTCATAACTGATTCCATGTTCATCCAGAATATGCCGGGTTCCTTCATGCGGCGCTTTGCCAATATGCCAATCTCCGGTACCGGCAGAATCTACCGCAATCCGATCTGTCAGCCCCCGCTCCAGGATTTTGTGACGAAGAACAGCCTCAGCCATCGGCGAGCGGCAAATATTGCCCAGACATACAAACAGCACCTTAACGATCCTTCTCACCTCCAGCACAATTCTTCACTTCTTATACAGTATATTAGTTGTACAATATTTATTTTAGCGCGGGAGGATCATTTGTACAACTTTTCGTTCTGCATTATACTGGGTCTGGAAAAACTAAGTACGCAGTCACAAATCAGGAGGTACTCTATGCCAGTCAAACGGGTTGTTATTTTTGCCGGTGGAGATCTGTCGGCGGATTATTTGTCATTATTAGATGAAGAGGATTTTGTTATTGGAGCAGATCGGGGAGCTTTATTCCTGATTACTCACGGGATCGTTCCTGACATTTCGGTTGGAGATTTTGATTCCGTGACTCCTGATGACCTGGAATTTATTCACGCCGGGAGTAAAAAGACCATTACTTGTGATCCCATAGACAAGGACTTAACCGACAGTGAAATGGCGCTTGATCTGGCACTGGACACTCAGCCGGAATCCATTCTGCTGTTCGGGGTAACGGGCACCCGGATCGATCATACCCTTGCTAGTATTCAAATGATGACCAGAGCGCTGCAGCGCCAGGTTCGCTGCTCCGTAATGGATTCGCATAACTATATCACCTTGACCGGTTCAAAGGCTGAGATTCATGATGCAGGGTATACCTATGTATCTCTGCTGCCTCTTACCCCGGAAGTGACCGGAATTACGCTGGAAGGCTTTCAGTACCCTTTAGTTGATGCCACACTGAAACTGGGACAATCCCTTGGAGTAAGCAATGTTTTATCGGCGAAGATCGGAACCGTTTCAATAGACAGCGGACTGCTGCTGATCATTCAAAGCAAGGACTAAGTACATACGATTCAAGAGACAGCTCTGTAACCATTGTTTCAAAAGTATAAAGTCGGGAATCCCTTTCCGCAAAAGGGTTTTTCGACTTTTTTTGTTTATACTACGCTTCAAATATTAATTTTTTGTAACTTTTAATCATATTTTAATAAAACGCTTCCATCCCAATCCCCGCAAGGGTTTGAACTCCCTCCTCCATAAAATAGGAGATTCATAACCTGCTATACTACGAACAGGCAAGAAGATAGATATTTAGATATAACCTGGGAGGAATTACAACATGAAGAAACATCAATGGTTTAAGCAAGCAATTGTAGTAGGCATGTGCACCACGATTGGCCTGAGCACACTGATGGCAACTGGAGCAGGTACAACACCCGTTGCAGCCGCATCCGTGTCCTCTTCAACCGGTCAAAACATTGTAAACTTAGGTAAAAAATATATGGGAGTACGCTATGATTTCGGAGCCTCCACTTCATCTACCAGATCCTTTGACTGTTCATCATTCACCAAATATATTTTCGGGAAATATGGTGTGAACCTGCCCCGTACCTCTGTAGCTCAATCCAAAGTGGGAATATCTGTATCCAAAGCGAATTTGAAGGCAGGAGACTTGGTTTTCTTCTCCAGCGGCAGCAGAGCTAACGGTTCAAATGTAACTCACGTAGCTGTCTATATGGGGAATGGTAAAATCCTTCACACTTACGGTTCACCCGGTGTAACCATCTCCAACCTCAATTCCGGCAACTGGAAAAGAACTTATCTGAAAGCACGCCGCGTTCTGTAACAGCTCTATAATAACCTCTTTCAGACTTTTCCGGCGGTTGCTTACAAACAAAAAAGTGGTTGGCTTTGTTCAGAGTATGGTGTCAGCATGTGGCGCGCCTTCCGGCGCCCTCATTACATATCCGGTTCCACGTACCGTATGAATCAGTTTATTCTTGTGGCCTTTGTCCACTTTGAGCCGGATATGCCTGATATAGACGTCAACCACGTTGGTGTCTGCATGAAAATGATAACCCCATACCTGCTGCAGGATTTCATCGCGGGGACAAACCTCCCCCAGATTCTCAGCCAGATAATAGAGCAGATCAAACTCTTTAGGTGTCATTTTCAGATCCATTCCATCCCGTCTAACCATTCTGCGGGCGGGATCCAGTATCAGGCCATCCACCACCAATAGAGACGAAGGGTCGCGGCGGCGGCCTGTAAGTCTTATAATATTATCCACTCTGCACATGAACTCACCGGTATGTACAGGCTTTACCATATATTCATTGCCACCCGCTTTAAAAGCAGCAACCGCCGCCTCGCCATATGCTCCATTCGAAATCACCATCACCGGAATTCTTTTCCCCTGATCCCTCAGATCCGATATCAGCCTCCATCCAGTCCATTCTGCAGCATAATCCAGCTCAGCAATCAGCAATACGGGCTCCTCCCTTGACAGCAATAAGCGAAGATCCTCGAGATCTTCGCTTATTGCCGTATGCAGCCCCAGATCCTGAAGTGCCTGTAGCAGATTCATGCGTTCCTCTTTGTCACGACCCGCTTCTATGCCCTTAAGGGCACCAGCGGTCTGTCCGGACACAAACCAGGCGATGGTCTCATTCACTGTAATCCCCCGCATCAAGTCAGCCTTGCACCGGCATTGCCGCTGCAGAATAGCCTTAGATTTCCCGCAAAGCAAAAAGGCCATTCCCCGGAATGGCCTTTTCCCATCAGAATTGTTAATTATGATTCCATGAGGTCGATTTCCTGAAAACGCAAAACCTCGGTTTCCCAGCGTTCGCGCACAAACCGCTGATGATCCGGATGTGCGTTATAGGCATCGTATGCCTCCTGATTCTCAAACTCCATGGAGAAGCCATAATCGAAATCGCATTTCACACTAATCTGACGCAATACCTCAAAGTTTGCAACTACCGGAATAGCACTGAGGATTTCTTCTCCGTCTTTCAGGAACGCAGCCGCTTCCGCTGAACCCGAATCATGCTTCAATGTGAATAATGCCATATGTCTGATTGCACCGTTTGTCATCATCATGCCTCCTCTTTATCCGAAATACCGGTGATAAAAACTGCGGGCAGCAGCGACATCACTGGTTCCATGAATCAAAGCCCGTCCATCTCCAAAAACCACCATCCGGTACGGCTCTTCCGTAAAAGAAACCAAGTAAGCATTACTCTCGACCTTGCCGCTTCCAAGCTTTGAGAGCCTTGCAGCCGTATCCTGCAAATTCAGCTCCTGGCGGACCGCTGGCCTGATTTGCACTGTATCCCTGCCGCACAGCACATCACTGCGCTCAGTATTGGCTGCTGATAAATAAGATAAACAGGATGGCTTCCGCATGAAGGACAGCTGTCTTTTTTGGCAGCCTTGACGCCAATCTCCTGGTGCTCATTGCGCCATACATCAAACGACAGCAGTTTGCCTCTGAGCTGTTCCTGCCGCCCGCCCAGCAGTTTTAGAGCTTCCGCTGTGGCATTTGCGGTAACCAGCTGCACGGCTTGCGGAAGAATACCCGCCGTATCGCAGGTATCGCCCCCAAGCGGCACAGCGCCCAGCAGACAGTTCAGGCATGGCGTTTCACCCGGCAGGATTGTGAATGTTATTCCATAACTGCCGACACAAGCCCCATAAATCCAGGGTATACCGTGCTTTTGAGCCATATCGTTAATAATCAGGCGGGTGTCGAAATTATCTGTTCCATCCATGATGAGATTCACACCACCCAGCAGACTCTCCAGCTCTTCGGCCCGCACATCCAGTACCTGGGCCTCAATCGTAATCTCCGAGTTAATCTGCTCAAGTCTCGCCTTGGCCGCTGCGGCCTTGGGCATCCGCCGCAAAGCATCCTCTTCCGTATAGAGCTGCTGGCGCTGGAGATTGCTCCATTCCACATAATCCCGGTCAGCCAATATGATTCGTCCTACTCCACAGCGGGCTAATGTCTCGGCAATCCCTGTTCCCAGCGCGCCTACTCCGATAATCAGCACCGTCGAGCGGGCAAGGCCAGCCTGCCCGTCTGCACCAAAAGGGGTGAATCTTACCTGACGCGAATACCGGCCGTCCCGCCCGCTTTCCCGGAAAGCTGTAGTTTGTTCTTTATCCATGTGGCTCATTCTAAGGTCCCCCCATATATGTAAAAGCCGGAAAGGAGCATGTACTGCTCTTTTCCGACTTCAGATGATATTAGACCGTCTGCGCTGACCACTGCTCAACATCCCAAATTTTGGTGACCCAATCCTCGTAGAAATCCGGTTCATGGGAAACCAGCAGAATTGTGCCCTTATATTCCTGCAGTGCCCGCTTCAGTTCTGCCTTGGCGACAACATCCAAGTGGTTCGTAGGTTCATCGAACAGAATCCAGTTGCTATCGCGCATCATCAGCTTGCACAAACGAACTTTAGCCTGTTCGCCCCCGCTCAGCATGTTCAGCGGACGGGTGATATGCTCGTTTTTCAGGCCGCAGCGGGCCAAATGTCCGCGCACTTCATTCTGGGTGAGACTGGAGAATTCATTCCACACATCATCGATCGGCGTAATATTCTCTGCTTTCATCTCCTGCTGGAAATACGCAGAACTCAGGTAATCGCCCAGATATGTTTTGCCGCTGAAAGTAGGGATCACTCCAAGAATCGTTTTGAGCAGTGTCGATTTTCCGACACCATTGTAACCGACAATGGCGATCTTCTCGCCGCGTTCAATCATCATATTAAGCTTGCTCGGCAGCAGTGGACGATCATATCCGATTTCAAAATCAACACCCTCGAACACCGTCTTCCCGCTGGCCCGGCTCTCTTTGAACTGGAAGGAAGGCTTCATCGCTTCTTCCGGACGGTCAATCCGTTCCAGACGTCCGAGCTGCTTCTCACGGCTCTTGGCCCGGCCCGATGTGGACGCCCGCGCTTTATTGCGCTGGATGAAATCTTCCTGCTTTTTGATGAAGTCCTGTTGCTTCTCATACGCATCGATATGCTGCGCTTTGTTCATATCCGCCATATCCAGGAATTTCTCATAGTTGGCTGTATAACGGGTCAGCTTGGAGAACTCCAGATGATACACCACATCCACAACTTTATTCATGAATTCTGTGTCATGGGAGATCAGCATGAAGGCATACGGATATTGCTTCAGGTAATTAGTCAGCCAATCGATATGCTCCACATCGAGATAATTGGTAGGCTCATCCAGCAGCAGCACATTGGGTTTCTCCAGTAGCAGCTTTGCCAACAGAACCTTGGTCCGCTGCCCCCCGCTAAGAGAGGCTACGTCACGGTCCAATCCGATTACCGACAGACCAAGGCCGCCCGCCATATCTTCTACTTTTACATCAATGAGATAGAAATCGCCGATATCCAGCTGTTCCTGAATATCCCCCATCCGTTCCAGCAACTGTTCCAGCTCTTCCGGAGTAGCATCACCCATTTTATCAGTGATAGCCAACATTTCTGTCTCCAGCTCCAGAAGCGGCAGAAAAGCATCCTTGAGCACATCCCGGACGGTTTTGCCTGGTGTTAGCAGGGTGTGCTGATCGAGATAGCCATAACGGACGCGCGGGGTCCACTCGACTTTTCCGCTGTCCTTCAGTAATTTACCGGTCAAAATATTCATCAGCGTCGATTTGCCTACGCCATTCGCTCCAACAATCCCTACATGTTCTCCATCCAGCAAGCGGAAAGAGACATCCTTGAATAATACCCGGTCCCCAAAATTATGGGAAACGTCTTCTACAGTAAGTAAACTCATAAATTCTCCATATGCTCCTATCTATATTTAAAAATAAGGCGACATTCTAGTTCCAACGATACATTCAACGATTAATTTTAGCACAAGTAAGCGCCACACTGATATAGGAGATTGCCTTTGAACTGCTGTATGGAAAGAAAAAACTAGTTATTCCACTGTTTTTTCTGAAACTTTCCAAGGCTTTTCGCAAATATCCTTCTCTTCCCAGGTTCTTTTATTAGACGTTCAAGAGCCTCAGACAGTTTGCCCCTAGCTTGAAAAGGGTCCGGCTGAAACGGTAAGCTGTGTACCTTGATTCCGCCCAGGGCGGAGCCCAGCAGATCCGCTGCGGCCTGAGTAGAGAGCGGCAGACATATCCTCCAGTCCGGCAGTGGAGTGAGTCCGCTGCGGGCCAGCCAATGCAGGGTATCCTCCAGCCGCCAATCTGCACCAGAAGCTACGAGCAGCGGAATATCGCTAGCCGTAAATTCTTCCAGTGCTCCCTCATACTCGCCTATACCCAAATCCAGAATTACAAAATCATACGATCTCCCCGGCAAGAAACTGATTTCGCCTTCGGATGGCCTATTATAGAAATGTACTCCTTTCCATATAACTGGAGTCTTGGCTTCTCCTGGTTCACGGTCTGACACCTGTGTCCCCAGCATACTAGAAATTCGGTTATAGACTGGTGATAACGGGTTGAAATCCACCCAAGCGACAGTACCCAACCGGCTCAGACAGCGGCTGGCAGCCAATGAGGTATGCGTAGTGCCCAGTCCCGGAGCGACACCAAGGAGCGCAACCACAGTCGTTTCCTGCTTTGGACGGAGTGAGACGGTTATACTGCGCTGATCATTCGGGCTGACAACATGTGCCGCTTCGGCTTCAATAGGCCCTAGAACATTAAGGACAGCTTCCGCGCTCGAATATCTTTCTTCCGGATGCTGACGCAGCAGCCGCCGAATCACCGGAATCAGTGCATCCGGCAACTGGATGCGTAGCTTATCCTCCAGTCCCGTCTGCCAACGGCTATACTGGCCGCCGGATGCCATATACAGCAGCAAAGCACCCAATCCGTACAGATCCGAGGCAGGCTCGCTTTGCCCTCCGCCATACTGTTCAGGAGCGGCAAAACCAACCGTACCAAGCTTTTCAGTGTCCTCACTCCCGTCTCTTTTATGCTTACGAGCAATGCCAAAATCAATCAGCATCAGCTCATCCCGTCCAGTCAACATAATATTTCCAGGCTTCATATCCCGGTGAACAATCGGCGGATGATGTCCGTGCAGATACTCCAGAACCTTTAGGATCTGCTGCGCATACCGGATGATACTTTTTGCCGGCAGCGGCCCTGGGTTATCGGCAAGGTATTGGCTTAACGTGATACCCTCGATATAATCCATTACCAAATAACAATAACCCTCCCGGTCCGGCGGAAAAAAATCAACCACACCCGGCAGCAGCGGGTGACTCAGAGAGATCAGCAGTTCAGCTTCTGCCTGTATATCTCCAAATGTGCCCCCGTTATCAATACTCTCCTTCACTGCCCAGCGCTTTCCCGGAAGACGCAAATCCTCTGCCAGATAAACATGACTCATCCCTCCTGTTCCTAGCATTCCTGCAATTCTATATCTATTTCCCAGGGTCACTCCAACCTTGAGTTTAGTTTCAAAGACCACAATACACTCCTCCATTCTTTCTGATGCAAAAAAGGGAAAGCCCCCGTTATCCTCACATGCAGCGGCATAATGCCGGCTGTATAGGTAACGGGATGCTTTCCCTTTGGGTAACCCTATGCTTCCTAATACTTAATCATATAAAGTGTAATTTCATCACGGTTATGGAACAGCTGTTTGGCCCGCTGAATCTGCATCCGTTCGCCTTCAAACATGGCGATAATTTCCTTAATCACCGCCAGCGGCTTCTTATGCATCAGCTTCACAGTAACGATGGCTGTGCCGCCAGGTGACAGACTGTGCAGCAGCCCTGTAACCAGCTTGGCCATCAGCTTGGGACTCCAGCTCATATCGCAGACCAGCAAATCAAACTCATTGTCCGAGAATTTCACTTCTCCGGCATTTTTGCGCAGGATCTTAAGTGACGAATTCTTGCGGAGCGACTCGTGCATCAGCGCCGGGTCAATGGCTGTCACCTTAAGCCCCCGTTCCAGCAGAAACGAAGTCCATCCGCCTGGAGACGCGCCAATGTCCACGGCATTCCGGAAGCTCTGGAACGGAATCGAGAACTCTCTTTCCGCTTCCATCAGTTTGAACTTGGCTCTTGAAATCTGCCCGTCCTCTTTACGGAAACGGATCATACCGCCATTCCAGCTCGACAGGTTATCCTCAGGCCTGGATACACCGGCATACAGTGCCTCACCATCGGCATACACGGAAATAACCCAATCCGGATCTTGTACGGTGAACTCCGCACCGAGGTCCTGCAGCCTTTCCTGAAGCCATTCACGCAATTCTCCCGGACTGTCCGGCCAGAAGGAGGAGCTTCCCTTACGAACATGCAGTGATACCTTCATCCCTTCAAGTTCGCTGCGGCGGCCCAGATAAACAGCGAGCCGTTCCAGCGCAGTCATGTCACCCTGATCCTGGAACTGTACAGGCTGAATGTGCCGCAAAAAGATCGGCAGACTGCTGGCCAGTCTGCGCGACACCTCTTCTGGTTCAGCTTCCAGCGTGGCCAGGAATATTTCACCCGGCAGCAGCAGCGTGCTTTTCACCGACCCGAACAAGCGGCGCAGCTCTTCCTGGGCATATGGAGCAAAGCCGTGGTTGGCGGTGCAAATATACCGTGAATGTACTTTTTCTTCCGGAGCAGAAGTCTGCTGGGGAGTTACTTCTATCAAATCACTCAAAGGGTTGTGCCTCCAGGTCTTATTTTAATCCAGGGACGACCGCTATCCCATTCTATATCAGCAGGAATATCGTAGGTGGCCAAGATCATTTCTTTCGTTAATACTTCTTCTTTGGGACCAGAACCGGCCAGCTTGCCGCCCCGGATCAATGCCACATGTGTAAAGAGCGGCACAATTTCCTCAACATGATGGGTAACATATACTACGGATACGTTATGCTGCTTCAGCTTGTCGATTTCGGCAAGCATTTTTTCACGCTCGTACAGATCTAGTCCGGCACAGGGCTCATCCAGAATCAGAAGCTTGGGCTCAGCCATTAGGCAGCGTGCCAGCATTGCCTTCTTACGTTCCCCTTGGGATAGGGTTCCAAACGGATGGTTGGCCATCTCACCGAGATTCATGTCCTCCAGCAAACGGATGGCCCGCTCATGCACGGAACGCGGAATATCCTGATAGAAGCGAAGATAAGCATAGGCGCCAGTAGCAACAACCTCCCATACGGGATCAGTCAGCGACAGCTTTTCCATCAATGACGGTCCGATATAACCGATTTCCTTGCGTACCTCGCGCAGATCGCACTGGCCGTATTTATAGCCAAGCACCTCGACAGAACCTTTGCTTGGAAACAAATAACCAGTCATCATTTCCAGCAGTGTGGTTTTGCCTGAGCCGTTGCGGCCCAGAATCACCCAATTTTCGCCCTGCTTCATTTCCAGCGACACATCATCCAGAATCAGGCTTTGCTCTCTGCGTAGAGACAGATGTTGTAGAGATATCATTATGAGATCACACTCCTTATGTAGTCCAGCACCCGTTCCACTGAGCCCATTGAATAATAAATAGCCGGATCCCTGCTACGGTCAGCCGATGCAACCAGTAGAGCAGGCACACTGGAGATCCGGTACGAATTCACCAGTATTGGCAGCATGTTCACATTCCCCGTTGCAATCAATAGTTCCTGCGGCAGCAGATGCTCTGCCACCTCCAACATACGGCGGGCAGCTGTACAGGTTCCGCACAGCGGAGTATACAAAAACACAACGAGAGGCTCACCCTCCCGTTCGAGTACCTGCAGCAGCTCCTGTTGATTCATCTCGATCATCGGCTTACCGCCACTGAGGCAATCTCCAGAAGTCTGGACGGATCCAGCGGACCATTGTGGAGCCCAACATCAGCAGGAATTGCAGGGTACAGAATTTCGTACATCTCCCTGCGTCCTTGCAGACTGGAGGTATGCAGATATATTTCGCGGGGGAACAGCTTTTCCAGTACAATTCTTTTCGCTACTTCACTGCCGCTATAATCATCAGGCCCCATGTCATAATCCAGCGATAAAAGTTGAACTTCACATTCCCGGAGCAGCAGCAGACATTCCTCCGTGGAACGTGCCAGCGTGAAGCCTCCGGGCCTTTTTCGGCAGTCGTCCATGAACAGATTGATCATTGCTGCCCCTCCTCTTCATACCACGTACGTACTACAGCAATCTCCTGCCGGTGAGTCCCATCCGGTCCCTTCCCGGTCTCCAGAGCAATGGCTACCCGGCGAAAAGGTTCCGCTATCATCAGACTGCGCAAACCATCTTCCCCGGTACACCCCTTGCCGATATTAGCATGCCTGTCCCTCTGCAAGCCGAAAGCATATAATGAATCGTTAAGATGAACCGCCACAAGATGCTCCCAATAGCCGAGGTCTGTGCCCTTCTGGATAAATTCTTCCGTATGCTCCGGATTCCAGATCCCGGCGGCGAATGCATGACAGGTATCCAGGCAAAAACCGATTTTCTCCGGGTAACGGCTTAGTTCACGGATTTTGACCAGTTCTTCGAGAGTCATGCCCTCTTTGCCGTGATTGCCCGCCTGATTTTCAATCAGCAGCTTGGCATGTCCGTCCCAGTTTTTCAGTGTATCATTTATACATTGTATAATATTTTGATAGCCCTGTAACGGCTCTATGCCGCTAAAATGTCCAAAATGAACTACAATGCCAAGAGAACCGCAGGCCTCGGCAATCTCCAGGTCGTTCAGCAGAGATTCCACCATGGTCGTCCTGGATGCCGCTGTGGCCGCCAGATTAGTTGGATAAGGAGTATGCGCGATCGACACCATTCCCTTATCCCGGCAAAAGGACGCACAGCTCTCCGCATCCATCAAGTCCAGCTGCTTCAACCGCAGACTGCGCGGATTCTTCGGAAAATATTGAAAGCACGCCGCACCGCTCTCCCAGGCAAACCGGGCTGCTCGCCCGAATCCGCCGCGAGTGCTGACATGTGCCCCAATTTTGGGCTTATTCGGCATGCTGGCAGTCCGGGCAATAAAACACCTTGCGTCCGGACAGCTCTATTTTGACAATGGTTCCCCCGCCGCGCAGACATGGCTCGCCTTCACGGTCATACACTTTGCACTGATCATTATAAGAACCGGTAACCGTATCCCCTGACATAAACGGCATCTCCATATAACCGCCGATTTCAGTGGCTTCCGTCAGCACCTTGCGTACACTTTCATACAGCCGTCCCACCGTTTCCGGTGTCAGGTTCTGTACCAGTGTTGTTGGCAGGAGCTTGGCATCATAAGCGATTTCATCAGCGTAGCAGTTGCCAATGCCGGCCATAACCTGCTGATTGACCATTAGGCTCTTCAGCGCACCCCGGCGTCCTTTGAGAAGTCCGGCGAACCGTTCCGGTGTCATGCGCCGGTCCAGCAGTTCAGGCCCCAGTTTGCCCATTGCCGCTTCGCTCTCCTTAACGGACAGCAGATGCAAGTATCCCAGCCGTAGTCCCATAAAATACAGAATGTGCTCCCCAAATGCAAGCTCTACCTGTGTTGAGCGTTCAGGCCGTTCTTCCTCTGTCCCGTAGAACAGAAGTCCTCCCAGCATCAAATGCAGCAGCAGCCTGCGGCCATCGTGAAGATGAAACAGTATATGCTTGGCTCTGCGCTCCACAAATACAATACGTGCCCCAATCAGCGCCTGGGTGAATTCTTCGGTCTCCATATTGATCGTTTTCTCCCGATTTACGGTTACACCTGTAATTGGGACATTTATAAGATGCTGGCTAAGCAGCTTTCTGTAGTTCTCCATTTCCGGCAGTTCCGGCATAATGACATCTTCCCTTCGTAGATAGGTAAAAGCACACCTTTGACATTATACACCGAGTGCAAGCATAAGTTCAGCTAAATCGGCACAAATTTCATCCGGGTTCACTCCGGTGAGGAGCTGATAGTCTTCCAGATTGTCTCTAGTCGTAAGACCCGTCAGCACAAGGATGGTCCGGCAGCCTGCGCGCGCCCCTGCGGAAATATCTGTGCGCATATTGTCACCAACCACAACGGCCTCGCCCGGTTCAATACCCAGCAGTGACGTAGCATAGGTAATGAGGTGCGCCTCAGGTTTGCCAATGACTACAGGAGAAAATCCGCTTGCCGCTTCGATTGCGGCTCCCAGTGTCCCGGCTCCAGGCATAACGCCGTCATCGGAGGGAAGCATCAGATCCGGGTTCGTCAGCACAAACTTTGCCCCCTCACGAATCCAGCGCGAAGCCCGTGCCAGGGTATCATATGTAAAAGACCGGTCAATGCCCTGTACAACATATTCCGGCGTTTCGGTCACCAAAACTAGCCCCGCTTCGCGGCAAGCCTCGATCAATCCCTCTTCCCCAAGTATCGCCACAGTTGCTCCTGGTGATTCTCCGGCGATATAGCGGGCAGCCGCCAATGAAGAAGTACACACCTCATGCGGCTCTGCTTCAATGCCCATTCCACGCAAATGTGCCGCTACGCTGGCCGGAGTCCGGGAAGAGTTATTCGTTACAAACAAATAAGGTATTCCAGCCTTGCGAAGTGAAGAAATGAGCAGATCTGCGCCGGGAATCATCCGGCCTCCGTGGTATAATGTTCCGTCCAAATCAATCAACAAACCCCCAACAGATTTCATAGCTTCCCTCCTAATCTATTTTTAGTTCACTCCGTTAATATTAAATCTTGTTAATTATCTGTTTTCCCTTGTAGCTTTCAACCAATTAGCCAGTCGTTCTATAAGGGAAATGAGTTGGCCTATAGGTATTCCGTACGCATAACTTGCCGCTTTTTCGCCAATATCTTTGCTTCTTCGTTTCTTTTTCATTCTGCTAATCCTTAAAATTTAACATACCTCGTCGAACACTATCGAACGCCCGCCCCGCCAGTCTTTTTTTGGCATGGCACTGTCATTTCCTGCGCTTTCCCGGAAAATAATTCACTTTCCCGGATCATTTCCCTGAGGATTTCACGGAGATCTGCGGTATACCGGAAAGGTGCAGAACTCTTCAGCCAACAGCGTCTGAGGAAAGATTGCCTGCGCTTCCATGAGCAGCGGCAGCAGCTCCTCCTGTGAAGTGTAGCGGGAACTGAAGTGAGTCAGCAGCAACTCCCGCCCACCTGCTTCGCGGGCCAGCTCGGCGGCCTGGACGGCAGTGCTGTGATGATACTGATAAGCCATATCCTTCAGATCGTGGCCAAAGGTTGCCTCATGGATGATCAGATCCGCATCCAAGGCAAGCGGTAAAGCCCCCTTACAGGGTCTTGTATCTCCCAGGACAGTTATAATCCGGCCTCGTTTCGGAGCATTCACCACTTCCGCTGCACGGATCAGGACGCCCTCCTCATTCGTTACATCTTGCCCCTTTTTCAATAAGCCATAGAGCGGTCCCGGTTTCAGACCATAGCTTTGCAGTATTTCTGTATTCAGGTTGCCCGGACTGTCTTTCTCCGTCACCCGGTAACCATAGCTGTCAATCCGGTGTTCCAGCAATCCAGCCTCAACCTTAAAGCTGTCATCCTCAAAAATCAGGCCTCCGCTATGTTCAACAATTTCAATTGCATATGGAATCCGGGACTGGCTGACTGACAAGGAGATGTCCAGATAGGCTTTTAGACCAGGAGGCCCATACACTGTAAGGGGTCCAGTACCGCCTTGATATCCGCGGCTGGATAACAGACCCGGTAATCCGAACAGGTGGTCACCATGGAGATGGGTGATGAACAGCTTTTCAAGCTTTCCCAGCCGAAGCGGGGAGCGTAGTACCTGATGCTGCGTACCTTCTCCACAATCGAACATCCAGAAGCTTCGGCGTTCTTCCAATAAGCGGAGTGCAACCGATGTTACATTTCTCTGTAGCGTTGGTACCCCGGCATTTGTACCCAAAAAGTATATTTCCACTCATGCTCCTCCTCTCTATATTTTTAAGAACGCTTCAAATGCTGTAGAGCAGAATCTCATGCAGAGAATTTTACCCTTTTTGGGACAAAAAATCATCTTTCCGGTAAACGTACAGCTCCAGCAAAAAACCTCCCGGTTACGGGAGGTTCCGCTCTAATAGGTTGCAATCCCTACATATTGAGTATATCGGACGGAAGCTTATTGCTTCTCCACATTAAAATACTGCGCTTCCGGGTGCGCGAACACCATCGCCGACACCGAAGCCTCGGGCTCCATCATGAAGCCTTCAGTAAGCTCGACACCAATATCCTCTGGAGACAGCAGCTTGAATAGAGGTCCCTGATCCTCCAGATCCGGGCAAGCAGGATAACCGAAGGATACGCGAATGCCTTGATACCGGGCTCCGTGTCTTTGCTTCATGGTCATATCGGCCGGATCCGGGAACCCCCATGTATCCCGCATCATATGATGGACGCGCTCCGCTAAGCCTTCAGCAACCTCCAGCGCAACCGCCTGCAGGGCATGGGAACGCAGATAATCACCTTTGTCCTTCAACTCAGCAGACATTTCGCGGACACCATGACCTGCCGTAACCACCAGGAAACCGACATAATCCATAATTCCGCTGTCAACAGATTTCAAGAAGTCTGCCAGACATAGATAAGGCTCCACATTCTGTCGCGGGAAAGTGAAGGTATGGAGTACCTTGGTTGTATCCTGCGGATCGTAGATCAGAATGTCATTGCCACTCCCTTGAGCCGGGAAAAATTGATACATGGCTTGCGGAGTTATCGTGCCTTCCAGCATTGCTTTATGCAGAATTCCATCCACGGTCTCCTTGAGTTCCACTGTGCGCGGGTCACCGGCGGCAAGCTGAGCTTCCACTGAACCCTTGAGTCCAAGATGATGACCCAGCAGCATCTGCATATTTACATAAGGAATAATATGTCCTAAGGGGTAATTGCGCAGGACATGCCGCTCCACATCAGGCGGTGTAAAGACCGGTGCATCCGCCGAAATCTTGGAACGGACCGCCCTTGTCAGCACTGGCATCTCCTGCTGTGGAGCCACGGCTACCGCTGCCTCAGCATCAAGACGCACTTCCTCTTCAATTTTCAAACGTTCGTCCGGATTCATCAACCGGTTGGCGATATCTAGGCCATCCATAGCGTCCTTGGCATAGAGGACCAGACCGTCATATTCCGGCCGGATACGTGTCTTGGTGAACTTGCGTGTCAATGCGGCGCCGCCAACCATGATCGGCACATCAATACCCGCACTACGCAGATCCTGAGCAGTCAGCACCATTTGCTGCGCCGACTTCACGAGCAGGCCGGACAGGCCAATCGCATCCGCTTTTTCCCGCCGAAACGCCTCGATGATATTCTCCGGTGGTACTTTTATACCCAGATTGATAATCTCGTAACCATTATTGGAGAGGATGATCTCCACCAAATTTTTACCGATGTCATGCACATCACCCTTAACCGTAGCCAGCATGATCTTACCCTTTACAGATGTCTCGTCCTTCTGCATGAACTGTTCCAAATGGTTGACAGACGCCTTCATCACTTCAGCGCTTTGGAGCACTTCCGCGACAATCAACTCATTATTGTTGAACAACCTGCCAACTTCAGACATCCCAGCCATCAACGGACCGTTAATGATCTCCAGCGGACCCGACTTGTTCAGCGCTTCATTCAGATCGGGAATCAAGCCTTCTTTGGTCCCTTCCACTACATAGGAAGCCAAGCGCTCCTCAAGGGAGAGATTGGAGATCTTCTCTTTCTTCTCCACCTTCTTACCACGAAAAGCGGCAACGAATGCGGCCAACGTATCATCATTTGTATTATAAATCAACTGCTCGGCCAAATAACGATCTTCTTCTGAAATGGAGGCATACCGCTCTACCTTTTCCGTATTCACAATGGCATAATCCAGTCCGGCCTTAGTGCATTCATAAAGGAATACTGAGTTAAGCACCTCGCGGCCCGCTTCAGGCAGACCAAACGAGACATTGCTTATACCCAGGATGGTATGCACTTCAGGAAGAGCTTCCTTGATTAGCCGTATACCGTCGATCGTCTCCTTGGCGGAACCGATATACTGCTCATCCCCGGTACCTACAGGAAATACCAGTGTATCAAAAATCAGATCTTCCGGCGCCAGACCATACTTATTGACCAACAGCTCATATGAACGTTTCGCAACTTCCAGCTTATCTGTAGCTTTAATAGCCTGTCCCGTTTCATCTATGGTGCCTACAACAATGGCGGCTCCATATTTATGGATAAGCGGAGTGACCAGCTCGAATTTTTCTTCACCATCTTCAAGATTAATGGAGTTAATGATCGCCTTACCCTGGCAGTATTGCAGTGCCAGATCAATTACCTTGGGATCGGTGGTATCAATCATCAACGGAACCTTCACCTTTTTGACCACCAGTTCCAGAAATTTCTTGATATCTTCACTCTCATCACGGTCCGGGTCCTGAACACAGACATCTATCACTTGTGCACCGCTCTTCACCTGAGCCCGGGCGATTTCGGAAGCCTCTTCATATTTGCCTTCCACAATCAGCCGCTTGAACTTCCGCGAGCCAAGAACATTCGTGCGTTCACCCACCATATAAGGGCGGTTGTCGCTCTCAATATATACCGGATCAATCCCCGAAAGTGCCGGCGGGTGCTGTCCTTCCAGACCACGGGGCGGATACACGCGAAGTGCCTCAGCCATTGCACGGATATGGTCCGGTGTGGTTCCGCAACAGCCCCCGGCAATATTTAGCCAACCTTTCTCGGCAAAACCTGCAAGCTTGCGGGCAAGAGAATCCGGCGACTCGTGATAATTACCGTTTTCGTCGGGCAGTCCCGCATTCGGGTAGCAGCTTACTGCTGCTGAGGAGATTGCCGAGAGTGAACGGATATGATCACGCATAAACTCAGGACCGGTCGCACAGTTAAGCCCGATGGAGATAGGTTTCAAATGCTCCAATGAAATGTAAAAAGCTTCAATGTTCTGCCCGGCAAGTGTAGTCCCCATCGGTTCAATCGTCCCGGAGATCATGACCGGCAGTGTTACCCCCGTCTGCTCAAAAGCATTCCGGATGCCGATGCTTCCAGCCTTTACATTGAGTGTATCCTGAGAAGTTTCGAGCAGCAGCGCATCCACTTTCCCGTCGATCAGCGCAACCGCCTGTTCCTCATAGCTCTTCACAAGTTCATGGAATGTGACACCACCAGTCACCGAAAGGGTCTTCGTAGTCGGTCCCATAGCACCTATAACATAGCGCGGATGGTCAGCTGTATCATATTTATCTACGGCATTCCGGGCCAGCCTGGCGGCTTCGAGATTGATCTCGCGTGCCCGCTGTGGAATATCATATTCGGCCAGTACGACAGATGTCGCACCGAAAGTATTTGTCTCAATTAAATCCGCACCGGCTTCCAGATATTTCTCATGAATATCCTGTATGACCTCAGGCCGCGTAAGCACCAGCATTTCATTACAGCCGTCAAGTTCTTCTCCGCCAAAATCCGCACCGGTAAGCGGCACCTGTTGAATCATCGTACCCATTGCTCCGTCAAGAATCAGTATGCGCTGTTGTAAGCTTTCAGCAAGTGTGAATTTAGCCACTTTCTATCCCCCCAGTAAAACATTAGAGTAAGTTTAGCAGAATATATGGAATTCGAAAAGCCTTCCTTTCCACTCTGCATTATCTGTTATTGCTGGCGGCAGCCCCCCGCCTTAAGTTTTGTTGTATTAAGGCTGAACCACAAGCTTTTTACTGGGCATAGAATGCTGTGTTCTAGCAGTTACATGGGAAGTCACAGTATACTCGCCGTCCGTTTCTACTATTCCTTCGGCCCTATATGTACCATCCCCTGCTGATTCCCCAGTGAACTCCAATTTCTCATCCGCATTGCTGTTATTTATGATTTCAAAAAGAACCTCTTTTGCATCATTCACCGGTTCGCCATCCTGTGTAACCAGCGCTTCAAAAGTCACCTTCTGGCCTGCAGTGACCTGCCGGGGACTCCAATTTAGCTCTACTTTTATAGGTTCCATAGACATGTTTGCCACAGTATGCATATGACTTTCCGTCTTCCCGCCTCCTGAACAGCCTGAAAGAGCTGCTGCGATCATTACCGATAATAACACTGCCAGCTTTCTTTGATGGATCATATGGAATCCCTCCGAGTCAAGGTAGGTTAATATCATACTGACATACCATGAAGCATTTCATATCTATTATACACATAATATTCAGAGAATCAGTAATCAAACTCTTTTTCCGCTCCATTTTGTGAGATTGATCACAGACACCACCACCCTTATAAAAGTACTGATCTACAAAAAAACCGCATCCCAATTGGATCAGGATAACGGTTCTTGGAAGAGATTCTATAAAGATTTCACAAGCGGAAGAAGCTCACTGAGATGACTGATCTGATAGTCCGGTGTAATTTCGGGATCAGTTTCTTTACCGGTGCGGTTAATCCATACGGTAGTCAAGCCTGCGCCAAGACCGCCAAGGATATCAGTAGTCAGCTTGTCGCCAACCATAATTCCTTCCTCCGGCGAAATATCAAGCAGTTCCATCGCATGTGTGAATATCCCTTTGTCCGGTTTGCCTTTACCGAAGTTCCCTGAGATCACAATATGGTCAAAGTAAGGAATCAGCTCAGGTATACTATCCAGCTTCTCCTGCTGCAATGCAGGACACCCGTTCGTCAAGAGCAGCAGCTTCACCTTACCCTTAAGCTGATCAAGTACATGCAGCGTTTCTTCATACATGTATGGCCGGCTACGGCGTTCTGCGGCAAATTTAGCAGCCAGCTCTGCAGCCAGCGCTTCATCCTCCACACCCAGTGCTGCCAGCCCGCGGCGCCAGGATTCGTTGCGGTAGACAGGAGCAAGCTGCTCCATCTTCCGGAATTCAAGCTGTTCACCTGCTGTAAAATTCCCCCACAGCGCTTCAAAAGGATTGATTCCAATCAGCTTAGTGAACGGAAACGTTTCATATGATTCATACAGATTCCTCGCTTCCCTGCGGACAGCTGCTTCCAGCTCCTGAGGGTCGACGGCTTCACCTGCTCCTTCACTGGCATAACGAAATGCTTCTTCAACGCTCCGCTCATCCCAGAGCAGTGTGTCATCAAGGTCAAAGAGTACGGCGGAAATCGGCATTATAGTTCTCCCTCTCCCTCTGCTGGTCGTATCTTTCTATTCGTTCACATATTCCACATGATTCTGCTTGGCGAACTGCTCCAGACGCTCACCCATTGCATTAATGTCATAACGGTTGAACAGCCTGGAGAATACCCACTGCGTGCGTTTACCTTTATACTTAATGGAAACTGCACCACGTGTAACAGTTATTTTTTCAATATCCGCTGCCGGAAGCTGGCGCTCACGGTTGTATTTAATGGTAGCAAGTCTGGCACGTTCAACCTTTAAATATGGACGGCGGAAAAACAGCAGTGCCGCTAGCAGGAAATACAGAACCACTCCCAACCAGTTGGCAAGAATGCCGCTGCCTTTAGCTTCATCAATTGAGCCAACTACCCAGAACATGATGCCAAGCATCAACAATATTACCGGAAATATAATATTACGGCCTTTAAAAATATCGCTGCTCTTTGCAGCTGCAGAAGTGGTTGATGCATAGATGGAATCTTTCCCTTGCTTCTTGCGTTGCTTGTTGATTTGCTGTGTGTTGCGTTGAACCATTCTTTCCCAAGAACGGGCCATGTCATTTCCCCCTAGTCATCCTATAATATCTATGAAAAGGAACAGAGCATCATTAACTCCTGCCTTGTTGCCTTGTTCATGCGCTTATTTGTCCACAATTTCAATATTATTAAGTTGAGCACGGAAGTTACTGCGGATATTACCCAGATAGATCTCGCGAAGCTTGGCTCTTTCCGCAAGCTCCTCTTCATTCAAGCCGTCACTCTTCTGTTTGCGCGCTAATTCATTGATGCGGGCGACCAATTCGTCAATGTTCAATATGTTCCCCTCCCCTATAAATTCATTCTAACTTTGCCATGAGAAAAAGAGCTTGTCAAGGTCTGCTCCCTGAAAGCTCCTGGTATCCATCTATAGGTACTCCATCAGTATTAATATGCAGGCAGACTCAGCACATCGCCGGCTTGGATATTGCTGTTCTCCAGACCGCTCGTCCGTTTGATTCCTTCTATATATACAGCCGTTTTCATATGAGCCGGTTTATTCTTAAGTGCTATGCTCCAAAGTGTATCCCCGCGTTCAACAACAACCCTCTTCTCCTGCTTGGATGACAACACCGATCCTGCAAAAACATTGCCTACCACAGTAAATCCGGAAATTACTAATAGGAAAATCAAGGCTAGCTTTACAATTGTGTCCTGGCGGAGCAATCTGCGGCAGGGTGCCGCTAAAGAGAAAAGAAGATTCTTCATATCTAGTCTATCATTGTATGCAGAACGGGCTCTCGCTGTATGGTCCTCATGAACCTCGTCGTAAATACTACGGTATGTGCTGTACTTTAACATATTAACCGACCTCCAAACACTTGTTCTTACTTTCGAAATTAATATAACACGAACATGTGTTTTGATCAATACTTTTTTCGAACAATTGTTCCCTTATTCTTCGAACCCCATTTTCTGTTATATCAACCCTGTTTTTCCATTCTCCACCTAATACTCTGGATCGTTTTAGAACTTATGTTTGTACGAACGGAAGTTCTATGTTATAATTTTCCCAAACATAGTATATGGGGTTGATTCCGATGTCAAAGATTTCGAGTCGCCAACTGGCGATCCTGGAATTTATTCGTAACGAAGTCCGCAGCAAGGGGTATCCACCTTCTGTCCGGGAAATCGGTGAAGCTGTAGGACTGGCTTCCAGCTCCACGGTACACGGTCACCTGGACCGGTTGGAGAAGAAAGGGCTTATCCGCCGTGATCCAACGAAACCGCGTGCAATAGAACTGCTGGGACAAGAGGATTCCGAGAATGTTCATCAATTTGTTCAGACGGTAACACGCATTCCAGTCGTTGGAAAGGTTACCGCCGGGGTGCCGATTACAGCAACAGAGAATATTGAAGATTACTTTCCGCTTCCTACTCATTACGTAGGTGATAACAAAGTGTTTATGCTGTCTGTTCTTGGTGACAGCATGGTCGACGCTGGCATTATGAATGGTGACTATGTAATCGTTCGCCAGCAGCAGACAGCAGATAATGGCGATATCGTCGTTGCCATGACTGAAGAAGATGAAGCAACAGTAAAGACCTTCTACAAAGAACGTGACCATATCCGTCTGCAGCCGGAGAATCCGGCTTATGAGCCTCTACGTCTGAATCGAGTTACGATTCTGGGCAGAGTTATCGGCCTATTCCGCGATATTCATTAGTAATTCCCCGTCTCATTTAAAACTGTTCCGCTTAGTAGCGGAACAGTTTTTTCCTTTTCCCTTCAATCTACTAATTATTTGATCTATTTTGTTCTCCTATGACTGATTAATCAAAGGGAACAATTGTTCGCATTCGGTTTTCTATCTAACTTTCCAGAACTCTCTCTACACTCCACTCATATCCTGATCATAAAAGGAGTGTTGATCAAAATGCCCAACTATCGAATCATTATCGATCTGTCACAGCGAATACTGTATCTTCTGGACAATGACACTGTAATTAGAGGTTTTCCTGTCGGCATAGGCAAGATGCTGTCCGTCTCTCCAGTTGGAGAATATACCATTATCAACAAACAGAAAAACCCCGGCGGCCCTTTCGGCGCTTTTTGGATGGGCCTGTCTAAGCCGCATTATGGGATTCACGGAACCAATGACCCTTCCTCCATCGGCAAAAAGGTCTCCCATGGCTGTATTCGCATGTATAATGAAGATGTGCTAACCCTCGCAGCAACAGTTCCCATCGGAACCCGTGTTACTATTCGGGAATAACAGCACAAAGGACACTTTAGCGAGACATTTTTCAACGTCTCACTAAGTGTCCTTCATGTTCAAACATTTATTTTGCATACAAACAGGAAAAGCGGAGTAATATGTCGAAACCTGTATATTGGTAAATTAAATCTTGAAAGGAAGTGTCTGGTTTGAATCAATCCAAAATAAGAACCCATGTCGACTTCAAAGTCGACGCATTAGGTAAGCTCTCCAATCTTTTACTGAACAATAATCATGGGGAACGCAGAGTCAATATCCTTACAGCCTTTGGCAGCATTCAAGGCAACGTTGCTTCGAACACCAGCAGTAATGAGGATGTATTTAACCTCAAATCATTGATGGACGATGTCATCGTTGATGAATACATTTCCTACTTGGGCGCTGAGCATCCTGAAAAGACATTCAATTACAATTTTGTAGTTTTGGATAATGTAATTGTTCGTCCTTTCGCCAGCTTTGGAACTGAAATTGAATATAAACAGCTGATTGTCTATGCCGAGCAAATAACGTCCTTCAACTTCATGTAAAACCTGTTTATGACTACATATTGAAGTAATAGACGGATAATGTCTCCCGGTGAAACTCAACTTATACCATTCACGACCCGGGAGCACATTGTTCTTATTGCTTAGTCTGTTCATATCCAAGTTCATCCAGAATACCTTCAGCCAGTACAAGTTGCACTTCTTCCGGCTCCTTCAGCTTCCTGGCGTAAACCACTGCACTTTTGGTAACTTTCTCAATCAATCTTCGGCCCTGTTCCTTGGTGATCGATACTTCTACCCCAGAGCGCCCTACCACTTCAGATAAGCAGAAAAAGACAATGCGCATACTATAATTCTCCCTGCTTAAAAAGTAGAACAAGTAAGGAACATTCTTTAACAGACGATCCACCCAATTCGTAATCTCACGGATCTGATAAATCTCCCTGCGATCTTGCTCATACCCGTTAAATATGAGCGTTACCTTTCCGCGCATTTTCTTTTTCTCATACTTCTTAAATTCCCGTAAATAATTCTCCAGTCTTCCCTTCTCCACATCTTCCCTAGAGATATTCATTACTGTAATATCTTCATCCTTTTCCATCTTTATCACCTTCCACATATGTAAAATATTCGGGATTACACCTATGAGAAGGCATCCCGGGGGATGCCCTGGATTACAAGACTTCTTTTAATAATTCTGTACCAAGCATTAAACCTTACAGCACGCTTCTAAGCAACCTGATCGCCGCAGCGTTTAAGCGCAATGCTTCCCTTATGGAAGCTCGCGCAGCTAGCAGCTCACGTCTGGCACGGCTCGGGTTTGGCACCCGCCGCAAGTTTTCATTGATTTCTTCCAGTCTTTCCAGCAAAATAGCTCTTTGTGTCCGCAGCAAACTAATAGCTCTGCGGATTCTCGCACGTTCGCGTTCTGTCATCATTACACCTCTTTTACGTTTTATAGTATAAGAGATGTAATAACAGCCGCATTGGTATGTGTTATCCGGTAACAATAACAGCTTATAAAACAAAAGAGCTGCTTTTCAGCAGCTCACAGAGTCAGGTTAAGCTTCCTTGACTTTAATAGAGATCACGTTCGCCGGATTAATATGTTTGCCACCCGCCATAATCCATTCTGTAAGACCGCTAGATTTCAGATGTGCCCGTGCTTCCTCTGCCGTCTTGAATGTAGATTCTAGCTCTTCAATTTGTCCATTTACATATTGAAGCTCGTAATGAACTGCACTCACAATGAACACCTCCTATTCTATTAATTCGACACCAGGAGAGTTTACCTTTACCAAGGCAGTCAACTGATAGAGACTAACGTTGAACTTGTCCGTTACTCTTGCTTCTTAGGCACACGGACTCTGAACTCAAACCCTTCCCGGCTGTAACACATTCCTGCTACAAGTACATCTTCAGGCGTCCATCTCTGAACAGGTCCGGCATAATCTGCTATGACATGCGGTTTGCCATCAATCAATTGAACAACGTATACCTTCACTTGTGCGAGAGCTGCCGCGAACAAGTCGGCATCGCTCGTTAGAACCTTATATGTTGATTTCAAAACAGCTCCTCCTTATCTACTGTTTCCCACTGCTCATAAATTACACATTTTCAAGCAATTATGTAAGAATTCCAAGCAGCAAATCCGTTCAGGCAAATATTACAATACATTTCAAATAGTCACATACATAATACCACGATTATCTTCCCATTAATCAGAACCTAACCACAAAAAAATAAACATGCGGGTCATATATCATTCTATAGGTAGTATACAGCCGCATGGAACAATATGTAAACTATTTAGCAGGCTTATTTTATCAAAAGTCATTGTTTTTCTTTTTGGCATTCGTTCAACAGGATGTGCTTCCGCGGATATGCGTGTCATTTTCATGACTAAGCTTGCCTTTCGGCCCGCGATTTGATAAGACTAAAGTAGTTTGTTCCCAGATTGGAAATGAGGAGGATGCACATTGGAAGAAGTACGGATACAAAAAAAAGACCGTGCCGTCAGCTTTAGGGTGATCGAGGAGGAAGGGGAGTATATTGTTTTTGATATGTCACTCTCAAACCCGGCCAGCAGCCGTACCAACTACAGCGGTAAACAGTTCGCAGAGGCTTGGAAAGCAGTTGAATCGATTCTAGGCAAAACCGAGATTCCTGATGAAATAATAAAATATGCAACTCTTTAACTTAGAACTTAAGGGCCCCGGCAAACGGGGCTTTTCGTTTATTTAGCGATATCATTTTACGAATAATCCCTCGCTATTTAGTTATCCGCAAATTATTTAAGTTGAATTGGTTAGTGCTTGTCATGCGGAGTATCTACATACTGCCCGGTCAGTGGATCAAAGTGGGGACGCGGACCCGCGATCCGATGTTCAATCCGCAGTATAGAACGGAGCAGCTCCCCGAACCCTATAAAAAACATTCCCCCAATAGTCGACCACATAGCTGTATATACACCAGTCAGAATACTTTCTGAGTCAATTGCTATTGGAACAGAGACAATTATTCCCACTACCAATAATAAACCGCCAAAATATTGAAGATATTCACCTTTCACTTGAGTCACTCCTCGCTACTATAATTCACGGTTGCAATCAATGAGACTTTATTTGCCAGCATATTTGCAATGAGCTTTTGCACTTGATCCAGTTCTGCCTTTTCGCGGTCGATCTCCTTCAGTTTCCGGTGGAGCATCGCGATATTGTGGTTCACGGGCAATCTTTCTCCCCTCCAGCCTGATTCAACTCCTTAAGCTCGACTAATGTAAATCCAGATGCTTGAAGCCTTTTGACCATGAGTTACGTTTCTACTGTTTTCTTCATCACTTGTGATCGCAAGTCAATAACAGCCTAATTATAATGGATTTGGAACATTCTGTGAATGTTATATCATTGATACGTAGGTAGCCTGGCCACATAAATAAAAAATCACTATTGCTTCCCCTAAATAGGCGCACCACAATAAAAAACCGCAAGTTCACTGACTGACGGGCCAATGATCACGTTAAATAAACGGTTCTTGAATCAAAGTAGTAAAGTTAAATTGGTGCTGACGGCCATCATTTAAAGATCTCACGTTCTTTAATATAGGATTTTTATTCTGCATTCGTAGCCTGCCTCATTATAATAGGGAACAGGAACTTCCTATTGAGGCAAGCGAATGTTTGTCTTAGGCAACTGTTAAAATCCTAATGATTTTTTACTACTTATACCCTTAATTCACTAAAAATATTAAAGTATGCTTGATTTTGCAGGCATTTTATAAGCCCCTGTTTCTGGGATGAGGGGGTAACCCCTCCTCCCGAAGCACCTACGCATCTAAGCCATACCCGAGAGTTACTTCTACTCTTTTACACAAACTTCTTAACACTACCTTTTGAAGAGTTCATAAAACTCCACTGATCAACACAAAAAAACCCTCAACGCCAACGGCGCCAAGGGCTGCTTCATCCTAGTAAAGAGTCATGTACTGATCTCTTTCCCATTCGTGTACTTGTGTACGATAGATATCCCATTCGATCTCTTTCAGTTCATAGAAGTGAGCTAGTGCATGTTCACCAAGGGCTTCGGTGATAACATGGCTGCGGATCATTTCGCTTAACGCTTCCTTCAGATCGGACGGCAGACTAGGAATTCCTTCTTCAATCCGCTCTTCCTCAGACATCACATAGATGTTGCGGTCGATGGGAGCAGGAAGATCCAGCTGGCGCTTGATACCGTCCAGACCTGCCTTCAACATTACAGCAAGTGCCAGGTAAGGGTTAGCTGCAGGGTCCGGGTTACGAACTTCAATACGTGTGCTAAGTCCTCTGGAAGCCGGGATACGGATCATTGGACTACGGTTGCTTGCAGACCAAGCTACGTAGCAAGGGGCTTCATAGCCGGGCACAAGACGTTTGTAAGAATTCACTGTCGGGTTCGTGATGGCTGCAAAAGCACGTGCATGCTTCAGGATACCCGCCATGTAATAACGGGCAGTTTTGCTAAGTCCAAGAGTGTCGCTCTCGTCGTAGAACATATTTTCACTGCCCTTGAACAGGGATTGGTGCGCATGCATCCCGGATCCATTCATACCAAACAGAGGCTTAGGCATAAAAGTAGCATGCAGGCCATGTTGACGGGCAACCGTCTTCACGACGAGCTTAAAGGTTTGAATTTGGTCGGCAGCCTTGATGGCATCAGCATATTTAAAGTCAATCTCATGCTGGCCGTAAGCGACTTCATGATGAGAAGCTTCAATTTCAAAGCCCATTTCTTCCAGTGTCAGTACGATTTCGCGGCGGCAGTTCTCCCCAAGATCGGTCGGCGCCAAATCAAAATATCCACCCTGGTCATTCAGCTCTGTTGTCGGATTGCCCTTCTCGTCCGTTCTGAACAGGAAGAACTCCGGTTCTGGTCCTACGTTCATGGCTGTAAAGCCCATTTCTTCAGCTTCCTGCAGACAGCGTTTAAGAATTCCACGCGGGTCTCCGGCAAATGGCGTACCGTCAGGCATGTACACATCACAAATCAAACGTGCAACCCGGTTTTCTGCAAACCAAGGGAAGATCACCCATGTACTGAGGTCAGGAAAGAGGTACATGTCAGATTCTTCGATTCGTACATAACCTTCGATGGAAGAACCATCGAACATCATTTTGTTGTCCAGCGCCTTTTCCAGCTGGCTAACGGGAATTTCTACATTTTTAATCGTACCGAGCAGGTCGGTAAATTGCAGACGAATAAAACGGACATTTTCTTCCTTTGCAATACGCAGGATATCATCTTTTGAAAAGTTCACTTTACCCTCTCCCTTTCAAGTCTCTTTGTATTATTTATTAAAAAACCGGGATAGCTCGCCTTGAATAAGAGATACTTGTCCCGGTCTTTTCCCGGAAACCAGTTCCTGCTTCAATAAACGGTGCAGCTGTGAATCAGACAGTTCCCTACGTCTAACCTCAGTGTCAGGGGTAATGACAGTAGCTTCTTCCGATTCCTTCGATACAGGGTTCATCACCTGTTTGATACCGGCGATATTTACCCCCTTCTCGATTAATGCTTTGATCTCTAACAGGCGTTCTACATCATTGAATGAGAACAAACGCTGATTGCCAGACGTGCGTGCGGGCACGATCAGACTGTGCTGCTCATAATAACGAATTTGTCTTGCAGATAAATCAGTCAACTTCATTACGATTCCTATAGGAAATAATGCCATATTTCTGCGGATTTCATCACCCATGACTCATCCAACCTTCCAATGATCTTTTTCTCATCTCATTGTACATTTCCTTATTTGGCGTGTCAATGGTGTGTAAGATATTCTCACAAGATTTTATGTAACCTTAAGATTTCAAGTGAAGTGAATGTAAGCTAAAAACATAACATGACCTCCGAAGTATATCACAGAGAACAATCCACAAGCAAAAGCTGGAACGCTCCGTAACCCAAAAAACCCACCAGCCGAAGCTGGTGAGCAATGCTATAGAACTGTTAAGGCAGCATACTGAGAATTATAATTCATTAAGGATAGCCTATCACTGATCGTCTTTATGTACCGACTCATAGCGTTCCCGGATTTCACGGTTCTTTGCATAATTGTACAAGTCCAGAGCCGTAATTCCTCTACGGGCCAGCTTCACAAATAAAACAAATGCGTAAATTCCCAGTCCAATACAAACCAGCCAAAACAAAAATAGCAATACGCTCAATCCTCCTGCAAAGAAAAAACCAGGTTGTTGGGTTGCCATTGTTCACCTCTTCATTCTTATGTATAAAATGAAAACCCCCACCAGGATTGAAGTAGGGATTTGCATGTCTGCCCGAACACTGTTTCAAGCATATTAGATTTGGGGGATTATGTAAATCATTATTCTATAAATTTCACAGTAATTTACGCTCTCTCATACTCTGCAGTGCCATCAAAACTCCGAACTTTACATGAGAATACGTTAATCCGCCTTGCATATATCCGATATACGGAGCACGTATGGGGGCATCTGCTGATAACTCCAAGCTGCCACCCTGAATGAACGTACCTGCCGCCATGATGACAGGATGCTCATAACCGGGCATATCCCAAGGTTCAGGAACCACATGACTGTCCACAGCCGCCGCACGCTGGATGCCCTGGACAAAGGCAATCAAATGCTCCGGGCCATCAAAAGCAACCGCCTGGATCAGATCCGTACGCGGCTCATGCCATGCCGGCTTAGTTGTAAAGCCGCAACGCTGAAACACGGCAGCTGCAAAGATACTACCTTTGACTGCTTGCCCAACTGTATGCGGGGCCATAAATAGTCCCTGGTAGAGCCCGCGTGTCGTTCCCAGCATAGCGCCCACTTCACCGCCAATACCCGGCGCAGTTAGCCGGTATGCTGCCAGTTCCACAAGATCTTGACGGCCGCAGATGTACCCGCCGGTTTCCGCGATTCCGCCGCCGGGATTTTTAATGAGCGAGCCCGCTACGAGATCAGCCCCAACCTGTGGCGGCTCAAGCTTTTCCGTAAATTCTCCATAGCAGTTATCTACAAATACAATGACGTCAGGTTTGATAGATTTGACACGTTCCACCATTTCGCCGATTTCAGCAACAGTGAATGAAGAACGCCAGTCATAACCCCGTGAGCGTTGAATACCGATGACTTTGGTCTTTTGGTTGACAGCCAGTTTTACCTCTTCCCAATCGATCTTCCCTTCAGCCGTTAACGCCGTTTCACGGTATCCAATTCCGAAATCGGCCAGCGAGCCTGTCCCGTCTCCCGGTTTGCCGACTACCTTGTGCAGCGTATCATACGGACGTCCCGTAATATACAATAGTTCATCTCCGGGCCGCAGCACACCAAAGAGTGCAGTTGAGATTGTATGTGTACCGGAGGCGAAATGCGGGCGCACCAGCGCCGCTTCGGCCCCGAAAACCTCGGCATAGACCAAATCCAGCACTTCTCGCCCGCGATCATTATAGGCATATCCGGTAGAACCGGCAAAATGGAAGTCACTCACCTGCTGGCGCTGAAAAGCTTCGATCACCTTCCACTGATTATGATCTACAATCCGGTCAAGCACCTTCACTGCACTTTCAATTTCGAGCTCTGCGGCCTCTGCCGCCTGTATGATATCCTCCGCAAAAACTGCCATACCTTTTGTTCTCTCCTTATCTCAATCTATTACTTTGTTCATAAACAAATTAGACCAGCAAGAAGAAACGGCTGGATATCCGCCGTTTCCGAAGTAATACCTTGGATTCACCTAATTCCGGCTACTCCAGCTCTACGTATTCCGCAAGCTTGTAACTCCATTTTTCGTAATCCTCTTTATTGAGACGCACGTTGTACAACACATCATTTTCTTCAAAACTCTGTTCAAGCACCTCTCCTACACGGTAAAGCAGCGATGAGAGGTCTCCTCGGTCTCCGGGGATGCGGAAGGTTAGTGTATCACCGGCAAGCTCCTCGGCTATAATTTCTGTGATCCGGGTCAGATCTTCCGGGTTAAAGGCGCTAATCTTCAGATAGTCAGGACCCGAAGGCAGCATCTCCAGCTGTTCAGGCTGGCAAATGTCAATTTTGTTGAAGAGTACAATTTGCGGTTTTCCGGCTGCCCCAAGGTCCTGGAGGATGGATTGCACTACATCCATCTGTTCCTGTCTCATTGGAGAAGAAGCATCCACCACATGCAGCACCAGATTGGCCTCATTGACCTCCTCTAGAGTTGCACGGAAGGAGGCTACCAAATCATGCGGCAAGTTCTGAATGAATCCTACGGTGTCAGTCAAGACGACTTCTTTGCCTGCAGGCAGCTGAAGAACACGTGAAGTAGGGTCAAGGGTAGCAAACAGCTGATTTTCGATATAAACATCTGCATCAGTAAGCTGCTTCAAGAGTGTAGATTTCCCTGCATTGGTATAACCGACCAGCGCTACCTGGACAGCGCCGCTCTTGCGGCGCCGTTCCCGGTGAAGTTCACGTGTCTTGACTACTTCGTCCAGTTGACGTTTCAGTTCAGTGATCCGGTCACGGATATGGCGGCGGTCTGTTTCCAGCTTGCTTTCCCCCGGACCTCTGGTTCCGATCCCCCCGCCAAGCCTGGACAGATTCTTGCCATGGCCAGATAAACGGGGCAGCAAATAAGAGAGCTGTGCCAGCTCTACCTGAATGATACCCTCTCGCGTTTTGGCCCGGCCAGCGAAAATATCCAGAATCAACTGGGTTCGGTCAATGATTTTCAGGTCAAGCGCTTCCTCAAGGTTACGTACCTGTGCTCCGGAAAGCTCTTGATCAAAGATAGCCGTATTCGCCCCGAGACCATCAGCGGCCATCCGTAGTTCTTCTACCTTCCCCTTGCCGATAAACCACTTGGAATCGGGGGTCTCCTTGTTCTGGCGCAGCACGTCGAGCACCTGTACTCCGGCAGTCTCTGCCAACTGAACCAGCTCCTGCAGAGAGAGCTCAGGGTCGATGCCCGTGCGCTTGATTTTGTCAGTAACCAGACTCACCAGAATAGCCCGGTCCTGTACTTCTGTTTCTGTATCGTGGGTGGTGATTGCCATGAATGTCATGCTCCTTGTCCTTGTACACATCAGTTGTGTATCATCCGTGGTGTATAATGTCGCTACAATTTGAAGTCTTCGATGCGGAGTGTCATCAGTTCCTGCTTCCCCGGGCTGTTGCTCTCATATTGATTCAGGAGCCGAACCGCTTGGGCACGTACCGCCTTTTCAATAGAGTTGCGGACATACCGAGCATTACTGAAGGCATGTAGACTCTCCGTCTTCTCCAGCAGCAGATGCTGCTTTAGTTTGAGTATGGCCTGAGGCATCAGAATATAATCGCGCTCTTTGGACATCAGTTCAGCAATCTGCAGCAATTGGTCTATAGTGTAGTCCGGAAATTCCACCTGAATAGGAAATCTGGAGGGAAGACCGGGATTGCTCATTAGGAAATAATCGATCTCGCTGGAATACCCGGCAAGAATCAGTACGAATTGACTACGGTGATCCTCCATGGATTTAACTAGGGTATCAATCGCCTCTTTGCCAAAATCCTTATCTCCGCCACGGGCAAGACTATAAGCTTCATCAATAAAAAGAATGCCTCCGAGCGCCTTTTTCACCAGGTCTCTTGTTTTCTGGGCTGTATGTCCGATATATTCGCCTACAAGATCCGCTCTCTCTACTTCTATCAGATGGCCTTTGCTCAGAACGCCCATCCGCTGAAACAGCTTGGCGACAATCCTGGCTACTGTAGTCTTTCCGGTTCCCGGATTACCTTTGAAGACCATGTGATAGGCCTGACTCCCGCTGGCAAGTCCCGCATCACTGCGCATCCGCGCAATCTGAAGCAGTGCATATATCTCGAACACCAGCTCCTTGATATTATCCAGGCCTACAAGTGCGTCCAGCTCCCGGCTGAGCTCCTGAAACAATTCGCTGTGTCCATTATTTTTGGGGACCGCAGCCTGAGCGATACTGTCTGCAGCAGCGTGGGCCACTGCTGGCGTCTCCTGATTCCGCAGCACAATATTAATTTGACGTGACGGTCTGCCTTCCTCCCGTCCATTTGCCGCCGCTACGCGTCCGTTCACCTAGTTCACCTCATTATCCAGGGCTGACTTTTTCTATATCCTATATCAAGTCTATTCCGGTTCACGAGGTCTTATTAGCAGTTTCAGGAACTTGAGGACAAATTAGCTGATCAGATCACGGCAGTCTGCACAGGGCTTGCTTTTTTACAGAAAAAGCTGCTGCATCTTCCATTTCGTATAAGCCAGAATCTCACGGGTTTTGTATTTGAACATCGACATGACCTTGGAATCGGTCAATCCCAGTTCAGGATGGGAATAATTCAGCTCTTTGGCAATTTCAAATGCGCGCTGGCCATGAAATGTATGCGTAATAATAATAGCTGTCTTTAATCCTTCCGATTGCATAACCCTTTGACTGAACTGGAGATTCTCATAAGTGCTGGTAGACTTGTTCTCCAGAAGGATAGCTGTTTCAGGTACACCCTTCCCTACCAGGTAGTTCTTCATTCCTTCGGCCTCAGTATATTTATAGTCAGCCTTATCCAGACCACCGGACACGATAAAACGGGTGAACTTGCCTTCCCGGTAGAGTCCAAGCCCATAGTCAAGCCGTTCCTTTAGTCCGGGACTAGGTTCATCTCCCCACATGGACATACCGAGAATAATACCAGCATCCGCTTCCTGCATTGGATTCGTCGTGGCACCACTGTTGATTCTGCCTAGGACTAACGCACACCATAGAAGTCCGGCAATGGCACAAATGACCAGAAGAATGAACAGATTTCGTTTCAGCCGAAAACGTTGTCCTTTGCGGGATACCTTGCGAATCGGGGATGAGCCTCTTTGATAGACATACCAATCCATTGTTATTTCCTCCTGAATTCTCCGTGATGGAACAATTCGGCACGATGCTTCAGGGAGAGGGAAAAATAAGGAAAAGCATGAGCATCTATGCTGCGAAGAATATTGTTTGCTGTAGCCCAGGCTAAATTATAGTCGCTGTCTGTAATGTCCTCCCGTTCCAGCGCCTCCTCCAGCTCGTCTTCATCGAGCAGAAACACCTCTCCGTTCCATAGCACCACAACATCCAGATAAAGATCATCGAACCAAGGTACCCCCTGGTCTGTGACTCCTTGTACTTTGCAGGTATCAATATACCACTGTACGATGTTATGCCGTTCGTCGAACATAGCCGTCACAATATAATGACTGTCTTTTGGAAAATACTGCAGCCATGAGTACCCTTTATCTGCTATACGGTATGTATGCTTCCCGTAGCTCTTCCATAACGGTTCCTTCAACCCATAAATCGTATATAGTGTGATGTATCCGCTGAATTCCCGGCTCTCTACATAGCGGCAGGCAAAATGGCGGCGCGTAATCCGGCGCCAGTTGGCCCGGTCTCCGAATTTACGTTTCATATGAATGACCCTCTCAAGAAATGGTGTATTCAGCTTAACACATTTGCAAGATACACTCAAAACATCCCTTGTAAAATCCGGTAGCCATTGTTGATCAAAAAAAAGACAAAAACCCCGGCAGCCGGAATCTCTGGTTGAAAGGCGAGATTCTCCGCTGCCGGGGCAATTGGATCATACATTATAGAATTAGCAAAATCTACTGCGGAACACTACCCTCATTCACCAATCCTGCGGCCGGGTCGGTGGTGGGAGCCACACCGCCCTCTGTCCCGGCATTGCCGCTGCCTGCTCCAGAGGTTACAGCGGGATCGGCAGGAGCTGTAGCAGCCGGTGGCGGAGTCGCAGTGGCTTGGGGAGAATCGGACGGTGTACCTCCGCCATTACCTTTTCCATTCCCATTTCCGCCAGGGTTGCCGTTACCGGGATTTTCTCCGTTTCCTGCACCATTCCCATTTCCATTGCCGTTCCCGTTGTTTCCATTAGGATTGCCATTGTCTTGGCCATTGCCGTTATTACCGCCATTGCCCGTTTCATCTGTTGGAAGATTCGGATCAATTGTCGCTTCCGGCTCCTGTGTAGGTGGTTCATCCTGAACCTCAACAGTGACGGTAGCAGAAGGTTCGCTCTCCACATCCAGTTTCGGATAATAAGCAGTGACGTAATATTCATAGGTCAATCCAGGCATCGCACTGATATCTCCAACACTGGACGAGACTGTATTCAGCAGCGGGCTGAATTCTGCTTCCGATGTTTCACGGCGGTAGATCCGGTATTCCACACCTTCTACCGGTGCAGGCTCCCAGCTCAGGTTAACCGTCATCGTCGAAGCGTCATACGCTGCCTTCAGACCACCCACAGGCAGCGCCGTTTCCGGTGTTGCCGTTGGTTCAGGATCACTTACGCCTTCAGGCTGCGGGAACGACTTGTTAGGAACACCCTCCAGTGCTTCCTCCATCACTTTTCCCCAGAATGCAGCTGCCAGCGGACTGCTGTTCTTCAACAGATGGGTTTTACTTGGTTTGTCATAGCCCATCCAAACTGCAGCGGTCCACTCCGGAGTATATCCGACAAACCATACATCTCGGTTCGAGCTGATGCCCTCGTATCCGCTTTGCGTTGTACCGGTTTTACCTGCTACAGGCCGGTTAATCTTGGCTTTTTTACCCGTGCCGTCTTCTACAACCTTTTGCATCATTTCAGTCATTTGGTAGGCCGTGTTCTCACTCATAACCCGTTCAGGCTTGGTATTGGCCTTATAGACGGTGTCTCCATCGCTATTCGTAATCGATTTAATCGAGTATGCCTCACGCAGTTCACCGCCGTTAGCAAAGGCACTGTAGGCCTGAGCCATTTCCATGGTGTTCGTGCCTTCGCTCATCCCGCCCAGAGCCAAGGAAAGGTTTTTGTCCTCGTCCTTTAGGTTAATTCCGAGCTTTTTGGCAAATTGGAATCCCGTATTCACACCGATTTCGTTCAACAGCCATACCGCCGGGATATTCTCCGACTTCGTCAAGGCTGCCGTCATGCTGATGGTCTTTGAATAACCATGCAGGTTATTCGGACAATAGGTGCCAAAGCACTGCTTCTCGTTGCTGAGCATGGAATCATTCGTGAATTTCCCGGATTCCAGTGCAGGCGCGTAAGAAACTAGCGGCTTGAAGGATGAACCTGGTGAGCGGCGGCTGCCGTCTACCCGGCTATAACCTTTTTTCTCATAATTCCGTCCGCCAAGAAGCGCCACAATGCCGCCATTCTCCTGGTTGATGATCGTCATCGAGCCCTGAACCAGTTGATCATCGACACTTTTTTCAAAATTTTCGCTGTCGGCAAAAGCATTTTCCACCGTCTCCTGGGCATGTTTGTCCATGGTAGTATAGATTTTGTATCCGCCGATATTCAAATCGTCCTCAGTCAATCCGAATTTTTCTTCCGCTTCATCAATTGCATAGTCTATAAAGGCCTGGTACCGTTGTTTGCTTTCCGGCGGCTTATAGTTATAATCCACCACTTTCGCCTCATCCATCTGCTCCTTGGTGATATAGCCCTGCTCATACATCAGCTGGAGTACTACACCACGACGTTCTTTTGATAGCTCAGGATTACGCAGCGGGTTATATCGGGAAGGCCCCTTCGGCATCGCGGCAAGGGTTGCGATCTGCCAGACTTCAAGTTTGTTTAGATCATTTTGGCCAAAGTAACGGATGGATGCCGCTTTGATCCCGTAAATCGTGCCGCCAAAGTTAATGCGGTTGAGATACTTGGTGATAATCTCTTCTTTGGTGAATTTGTTCTCCAGCGCTACGGCGATCGAAACCTCGGTTGCCTTACGGAAAAAGGTTTTGTCCCGGGTTAGGAATATGTTCTTCGCCAGCTGCTGAGTGATTGTACTTCCGCCTTCGACCATGCTGCGCGCCGCAATATCCTTCACTGCCGCACGGCCGATCGACCATAAATCAACACCGCTGTGTTCAAAGAAACGTCTGTCCTCAGTCGCAACAAAAGCATTGACCAGCAGCTTCGGAATCGCATCATACTCAACGGGTTCGCTTTTTTCCAGCGCAAGCTCACCAATTAGGTTCGCATTACGGTCATAGATCTTAGTAGTCTCGTTGACGGACAGTTTATCCTGGTTCGCATCCAGTAGCTTCTGACCGTTCAACATAATGAACAGGTAACCGCCCAGCGCACAAAAAACCGCTAACGCCGTGGCAAAAAACAGCGTCCACAGCACACGCTTCTTGGTTAGAAATTTTTTCTTTTTCTTAGGTTTACCTTTTGAATTTGAATTTGAGTTCGATGACTGGCTTCCTCTGTCTCTATTGCGGTTCGTCCTGGATATCTCGTCTCTGGACATGCTGCCTCCTGACTCCCTCTCGGAACTTTCCTGTAATGAAGTGCACGAATGAAAAGAACAACCTTCACAGGTTGCTCTCTCGCACTCTCTATTCAAACGATTTATAAACAAAAAGGTTTCGCTTTAAGACTGTAAATCTTATTCTTCACTTCCATTGTCCTGCATAAGTGATACGCTGCGCTGTGGTGTAAAGGTGGAAATCGCATGCTTGTACACCATTTGCTGGCGGCCGTCACTGTCGATGACAATTGTGAAGTTGTCGAAGGCTTTGATGATTCCCCGGATTTGAAAACCGTTGGTCAAATATACTGTAGCAGGGATATTCTCTTTACGCAGTTGGTTCAAGAACGTATCTTGGATGTTAATGGACTTGTTCATATGACGTACCCCCAATGGTTCAATTAGATTGTTCAGAAGTATATTCGAGACCTTAGAGAAACTTTCCTGCTATTATAGCACGTATTCAGCCATTACATCAATGAAGTTAAATCGAAGCTATTCTCCACTCTATTTTGTTCTAACCTTGATGCTTTTGGCCTTTTCTAAAAAAACCTCTTTAAGCTATTTTAAGCACAAATGTGATTTTTACGTGATTTCCCACGGCTCCTTCTCTATCTGATTATAGGTGGAATCTAAATCTCTTCTATATAGTTCTCTCACATATATGTTAAATCTAAGGCACCCTTCCCGTCAATCTCATTGCTTCGAGCAGGGAACACTGGAGAAGGCATTGCAATAAATAAAAGATAAATAAGCCTAGTCAATACAATAAATATGTAATTGATATGTATCTTGCATTAACCCACGCTGGATGGCTTGACCTGCCTTCAAATATTCCCGTTAAGGATGTTCTGGAGTTCTCGATCTCCTTTAGGATCTACATGGTGGAGTTGCTGCTTCTCATACTGCTCAACATGCTCGTTTATGATCATAAGAATACGCGCTGCGTGCCAGTGTTCAGACAAGTGGCCCGAATGCGCCCGTCATGGATGCCGTTCACTTCGATTTTCCGCTGCGTAATCTCCAAGCTTTGTCCCAATATATAATTTCGATGGTTTGGCCGATGCTCATTTTCATGATTGATCGCCTCCGATAAAAAAAGAACGTTTGTTCGCATAAAAACAAACATACGTTCTTTAAATAATGAGTAAGATATTCTTTGATTGGGAGAATAAAGAATTTAATCGTATTCACTCACTTTATTGCAGATATAGACATATATGTTTAGACATTCCTCATATCCACTTGTAGAATACATTAATAAATCAATTTGAAAGCGTGGTATTATTATGAAAAAAACTTTATTTCCTGTTCTCCTTTCGTTTTTATTGATTTTTTGCGTGTCATCAAGTATTTTTGCTGAAGGAGAACCCACCCCCACAAACCTCATTCCCATAATGACATCGAACGATGCCCCTTTAGGTCATGCAACTGCAAGCAGTGTTTGGATCAGTGGTGATGGCGTAGCTCACCACCAACCATTTAAACTTTTTGATGGAGATATGAGCGATGTTATTGGGTGGGCGAGTAGTGTAAATAATAATTCTGGATGGATCGCATATGAATTTAATAAGCCGGTTGTAGTCAACCAATATGCATTATTGCCTCGTCCAGGTATTGCACAAGGTGATTATAAAGGTGAAACACCTAAAGATTTCACTTTCGAAGCATGGAATGGAAGCAACTGGATTACACTCGACTCTGAAACAAACATAACGGACTGGAAGCCAAACGTAAAAAAAGTGTTTACTTTTACGAATGAAAAGCCTTATACAAAATTCAGACTAAATATTATCAAAAATAATGGTTTAAATTCATTTACTGCATTAGGCGCACTGGAAATGTACAATATTGCCACAGTGACTCCCTCACCAACTGCAACGCCTGTTCCATCAACAACACCAGTGCCAACTGCTACTCCTGCACCAACATCAAGCCCTTCACCAACTGCTACACCGACTCCGAAACCAACAGTAGCGCCTGAACAACCAACCGGTGATAGAGCTATCCTTACAATTACATTCGTAAATGGATCTGAAAAAGAATATGAACTCCCAATTGCTGAAGTTGATGCCTTTTTAACCTGGTACGATAACCGAGATGCAGGCAGAGGCCCAGGTATGTATGCAATTGACAAGCACACAAACAATAAAGGGCCCTTTAAAAAGCGTAAAGATTATGTTGTCTTTGATAAAATCCTTACCTATGAAGTAAGTGAGTATACCGTAGCTGAATAATCCTTCCCAACACTTACCTCCTCTATCCAATTATAGCCAAACGCTATAATTGAATAGAGGGAGTTTTTTTATGTTTATATCTCCTATGTTATTACAAACCGCTGTTTGTCCATTCAGCAACGGTAATTATATATTTGAACCAAAGATAGACGGCCATCGGCTAATCTACTCCCAGCAGGCCGGGAATGTCCGGCTGTACACCGCCACAGTCACGATGCACTCGGCTGTACCCCGAACTACAGATTCCCTTTCTGACGATGTGATCCTGGATGGTTGGGTAGCTGCGTAGATCCATCCACCGGAGTATCAGATTCCGAGGCTGTCATGAGACGTTTTCAGGCCCGACGGGCAGACAAGATAATAAAGCTCACGACCACCATGCCGGCCTATTAAGGCATCTTTGATATCTTGATGTATAATGGTCAGGACCTCTCTGGTTTGTAGCTGTTAAACCGCAAGGAGATACGGGCAGGATTATCCCTACCATCTGGCAGCTACAACAAAATGACGAATATAAACAGTGCAGGCGAGGCGCTATTTGAACAGATTGTAGGACGAGGGGAGATCAATCAAACGGATTCATTTCTAGTTAACAGGCGTGAAGTTTTTATAATGTTTGATTATTTTATGGCCATGATCTTCAACAATCGAGTCCGAATGCGGAGGATTAAAGAGAATACAGTTCTATTACTTTTTCTAAGAGAGTTTGATTCAGAATACTCATATCAACAAAATAGGGTAACTGCCATTTTTGAGTTTTCATCGCTTGTTTACTACTCGGACTATCCCAGCTAGGATAAACTCTTATTGCCATTTTGCCCTTTGTTGAAGCAGACCTAAGAATGTTCTGTTTTAATAGAATATCTTTTGGAAAAACAAATTGCCCAAACTCATTTTCATTTTTAAAGGTTTTTAAGGTTGACGGGATTTTGCCGATTCTATCGGACAGCATACTTCAGTACTTCCAACTCGTGTAAATGGAGAATACCGCGTTTGTCGCATTATGCAAATGAAAAATAGCCCGCCAACTGAAACCCCTGGGCAAAATTCCAAAGAATGATAACCTGCAGAGGCTAAATCGGGGGCACCCTGATTTGAATGATGATGTAATGTCATGCCCATCATGAGGAACCAAAAAGGTTCCCTATTATCTAATTTTTATCTTTTTATTTCCCTGCTATCCGATCTCAATATATACATACTCACTAGAATGACTGCCAAATAAACAAAAAAATGGTTTGATTTGACTTCTCCATAAATCATTAATTGAAACACTCCAATAATAGCCAGGAGCAAAGGAATATACGCTATTTTTTTCTTTGAAATATCATTATTTTTCTTAAAAAACATTCTCGACAGAATGATAAATAGGAAGGTAATGAAAGTAACAAAAGGCATAATTATCGCATATGCAGTTATCATTTGCCCCCCATTTTCTTAATAATTATTTTATCGAATTGTCTATGATAGTCGCTCCAGTTGCTTCCAAGAGTGCAACGACAGAGCCAAGCTAAGCAGGTGGAATTGATGCAACCGTCGCCGCTAATTAAGTCGCTGCAGCAGCTGTTTGTTGTTCATTCCAAGACTTTGTATGTGGCGGACAAATAATCAGATCCTAACCACTCGATACAAACTGAACAACCCCAATTACTGTAAGAATAATAAAAATCCCAATTATAATGCTCACTGTGGTCCAAACAAGCTTCCGAGGTCCAGTAGCAGATGATTTCTCAAGTATTGAAATTCGTTCTTCCAGCTCATTTATCTTTTTTTCTGGATCATTATTCAAATGATTCCCTCCAAACGTGGAATTTCCTAACGTTGAACTTAGATTGATTATACTTAATTTGGAACAATATGTATATGAACTCCAAGTCTATTGTAAATCCTCCACCCGCTGGAGAAGTACTGGTGCTTTTATGAGTTTTAACTTAAGGGTAATTTTACCGGGAATTTGGGGATTCCTATACCAATTATCGATACCATCAGAAAATACTGGCGTGTTTGAACTCAATCAGTCGATGATTCAGAAGGATTTTTTTATGATAATTTTATCAGGATTGGATGGGGGGATTAAATCACCTAACCTCTTGGACAACCTTCTGCCAGTTAGATGCCTTCCCCCGCCGTTCCGGGCGGTATCCACAACAGCGCTCAATCAGTACCATAGTAGAAGCGCATAACACAATCTGAGGGCAAAATAATAGTGTCTGCTTATGCGATTATTCGTTTTCGTAAAAACCACAAGACCGCCTTACATACGGGTGGCTATGTTTGATTCATTAAATATTCTATTTCCCGATGATTTTACTCACTGCATATAATCTCTTTATTCCTTCTGTCCCTACCCACCCACCTGCACTCGCCAAAATGATATTATGGAAAAGCTTCATGGCTATAGAATAGGTCAATGTACCGATGATGATTTCAATAACTAAGAACCTCAGGACAGCTCCTTTGGTTATAATGTAGACTTTGAATTCTTGATTATGGAGTATTGGTCTCATCATCCACCTCATAAGGGTTTATGTAACCAATATGCTTCTATCAGGTTGTCTAATTCCTACTTAGACTCATGACTCATGAGTTGAATCCATTTCAAGTAATGCATTCCAGAAATGGTGTATGAAATCAAAATATTTAAAGTGCCCTAAAGCGATATCAATCCCGTTATTGTTGTCATTCTTGGCAACCAGGAGATCGGCGTCCACTCCGCATACGCAGCAAACGTGCTCTCTTTCCGGACTTTGTTACTAAGGAGAACAAGATCATTTTACTGATTGCCTGATATCGAAGCCAAAGTCACCATCATCGATTGCGGGCCATCAATATCAATAATTCCCGGCCATGCTTCTTATGCTCGATTTTAAAAGAACTTAAGGTAGCAGATTCAGAAATAACTGAAAAAACTGATAATATTAATTTGGTAGCGATTGACAAATAATCGTCGTTTAATACGAGATCAATTTTAACATTGACAGGTGAACAAACTAATCAAGAAACACAGGAAAGAATCATTTATACGAATAAAAAAAAATGAAAACTCAGCTCTAATTGACTTGATTTATTTAAACTCATCAGTCGGTAAAGACATGATTTTCTGGCCAGTATATAACCCTTGACTTCACCCGTCGATACTTTCACTCGCTCATCCCTAGTTCCCCACACAGAATGTAATCATACCCATCCTCATGCTCCAGATAAGACAGCTGAATGATTTCTCTCTCAGGCCAAGGTAGTGGGGGTCTTTGTATATCACTCTATAAATTCTTTTAACATAAATGTAGTTTATTCCATCGCGGTTATCTCCTTGTGGCAAAAAATGGTAATTAGGCATATAACTATTTTGACCACAAAAACACGATGAAAGTAGGAATCGAAAAATGAATTATTATCAATCTGGGTACAACTTTCCTTACCCAGCGCAAACAGCATATCCTCAAACATCAGTAAGCAATTATTCAACGCGAGACAGTACATTTTCAACAGGCCGTATCCAATTTGATGCCGCAGCTGCAGATGGTAACAATTTAGATGTTTTCATTATCACTAATTCACTCGAACAACCGATAGTAACTCTCGCTGACAATAATGGATTCCCCTATGTCAGAGACTTCTATGCTAAGGCTATTGAACATCATGGATATAAAGGAATTCGTTTGACACTTCGTTTTGAAGGAGCAGCCAGCGGAGGTCGAGGATTTGCGGTCAATATTGCACAGCCTGGTATGAGCGGAAACTTCGCTGTTTTTCCGATAAGTTAAGCACTGTTTGTAGTTACTTGAAGACTACATCAGATAATTCAATACAAATATGTTCATGCCCCCTCCAATTCAAGGAGGGGTTCTTTTGGGTTCTCTATTTACAAAAAAAAATGCCTCCGAGAAAGTGAAGATTCACTTCGGAGACATCCTACAGACTGAATTTTAGCAAGAAATGTGATTTTACGTATTTTACAACTTTTGAGAACACGTAAAAACTATATTATCAACAGCTACAATGCTTCATTAAATTTGTCAGCTATTTTAGCACGGATTTTTGCAAAATCCTCTGAAAAGTTTTGGCTCTCATCGACGTCGATCCACTGAATCTCTTTCATGTGGCGGAACCAGGACAACTGTCTTTTGGCGAATCGGCGGGTATCGCGTTTAAGTAGTGTCACTGCTTCGTCCAACGTCATTTCGCCCGCGAGGTATGCGGCAATTTCCTTGTAGCCCAATCCCTGCATGGACACCAGGCTTCTGCTGTAGCCTCGTTGCAGCAGTCCTTCCACCTCAGTGACGAGTCCTTCCGCCAGCATCTGATCAATTCGGTCTTCAATACGTTTATATAGTACTTTCCGGTCCATTGTTAAACCAATCAAGCACAGCTCATACGGGGATTCCTTTGTCTGATCCGCATGGGATTCGGAAAGTGTGACCTTTGTCTGATGGTGAATTTCAAGCGCACGGATGATCCGGCGGCGGTCATTGGGATGCAGTCTGGCAGCGCTGACCGGGTCCACAGCAGCCAGGCGGGCATGCAGCGCCTCAGCTCCATGCGCCTCAGCAAAGGCATCCTGCTCACTGCGGAATGCTTCGTCTGCTACAGCCTCTGAGAAGCGGAAACCGTAGCAAAGGGACTCAATATATAAGCCTGTGCCGCCTACTATAAAAGGAAGTTTCCCCTTCTTGCTGATCTCTTTGATCAGCCGACCGCCCTGTTCCTGAAATTCAGCAGCAGAATAAGAATCCTGAGGATCATGAATATCGATCAGATGATGGGGAATTCCCATCATTTCCTCAGGTTTGATTTTGGCCGTTCCAATGTCCATTCCCCGATAGACCTGCATCGAATCACCGGAGATAATCTCAGCATTATAAGCTTCTGCCATTTCAAGACTAAGCCTGGTTTTGCCGACTGCGGTCGGGCCAAGAAGCACCAGAACTCTCCGTTTTGTCTCAGTTGTCAATGGATATCACCCCGTACGAAGTTTTGGCACTTGCCCGAAGCAGCTCGGTAAAACCAAGCCGTGAGAATTCCCCGCTTAAGGCTTTTTCTTTCAAAAGAACCTTTTTGCGTGCGACTCTGACGGCCTCAGCAACACTCTCCGGTGACAATGCTTCCGCATTCGCGAACTGGCGCAGAGGGGATATCGCTGCCGAATCCGTCAAAGGCACACGGAACATCGGGTCAAAATAGACAATATCGATACTGTGATCCGGCTGTTCCCGCAAATAAGCCAAATGGTCACTATGCACGACACGCACGCGTCGTAGCGCGGCATTCACTTTTTCCTGTCCGGAAATATAGTGGCTCATGCCTTCGAGAAGCAGCGTACAAAGCGGCAGAGAGCTCTCTAGTGCCGTTACCACAGATTCTTCTCCGCCGTGCACCGCAAACAGCAGGGAATCGCTGCCCAGTCCTGCCGTACAATCCAGCACACTGTCGCCCGGCATCATACCGGCGGCTTCCAGCATCGGATCATGCTCACCCCGGATAATCCGTTTAGCCCGGACAAAACCCATGCTGGGATGGAATTCCATCGGTGGCATGCCGGGAGTAATCAGCCGCACTGCCTCCTGCAGAACTACCAGAATCTCTCCGTCCCCGTACCGTTCCACCATCTTGGCCATGGACAATTTGCCTCTTTGCGCATAGATTGTACCCGTTTGTATGGCTAGGTTCTTGGCCCGTATTTCAATTTCCGGGATCGGGTCAAAGCCCGTTGTTATAATCATGTTGCCTCCGTTCCTGCTCACAACAAATTCCATTATTCAATTACATTACACGTTTGAACAGTTTCTCTAAATCATACGAGGAAAAGGATACCACAATCGGCCGCCCATGCGGGCAGGTATAGGGCTGACGGCAAGCAGCCAGACGTGAGAGAAGCGATTCCACTTCATGCTCTGTCAGCTTCTGGTTAGCTTTGATAGAGGCCTTGCAGGAGCAGAGAATGGATGATTTCTCACGCAGTTTCGCAAGGTCGATGGTCCGCTCGTTCAGCACCCACTCCGCCATTTCTTCAATAACCGCCTTCTCGTCCCCCTCCGGGAACCAATATGGAAGGGATCGGACCAGAAAGGTCTGGCCTCCAAAGTGTTCCAGGTACACTCCTGCCTGCTGGAACCAGTGCAGCCGCTCACTGAGCTGCCGGCTCTCGGATGGTGTGAATTCCAGAGTAATAGGCAGCAGCAGCTCCTGTGAAGCGTCCTCGGGACGTCCGAATTTCTCATAATAATATTCGTAATTCACCCGTTCATGCGCAGCATGCTGATCAATCAGATACAGCCCGCTATCATTCTGGGCAATAATATAGGTTCCATGATGCTGGCCGATATAGTTCAGCTCCGGAAACTGCGGAAGACCAGCCTCTGCACTGGAGGGAGGAGCATATAGTTCCTCCGTGGACGGCATCTGACCCCGAGTGGCATTTGACATCGGGAACTGGCGGTAGCTCCCGGCATTCCCTTCATTCGTACGCGTAACGGATGGCGGAGTGCTGCCGCCTCGATAGGCTGTTGCTGTTTCCCGTGCCTGGAAACCCGGTGCTGAGGTATTGCTATAACGCGGTTCTCTTCCGCCAGCAGCTCCTCCGAACAGTGGAGCATCGCTGCCGCCGCTGCTCTCACGGACCTGGGGAACCTGGGACTGGAGGCCGCTTAACGGTCCTTCGCTGCTTGACGAACCACCATGCCACTCTCCTTGGGCAGATTCTATAGTACCGGTTGCAGCAGCAGGACCGCTGCGTGGATTAACCATGTCCTGGTCGATGCGGCTGCCTGTACCATCCTGAGGTGGCGGAACAGCTCCCTTCGAAAAAGCAAATTGCTCTTGAATAAAGGAACTGCTGCCTTTGGAACCGATCATTTCTCTACCGGGCCGGGGGATCAGGCTCTGACCAAGCAATACCTTGCGTATTTCCTGCTCAACAAAAGCGTAGAGCTCCACTTCTTTACTGAATCGTACCTCCAGCTTTGCCGGATGTACGTTAACGTCTACAAGCGAAGGATGCATCTCAAGCTGAAGAACCAAGAGAGGGTACCGGTTGATTGGCAGGAGTGTATGATAGGCCCGCATAATGGCTGCATTCAGGCCATTGCTGCGGATATACCGCCCCCCAACAATGGTAGTGACCGCATTGCGGTTGGAGCGCGTCCACTCCGGCCGGCTAACATAACCGGAGAGCCGGTAATCCGGGTCTTCCGCAGCAACCGGCAGCATTGCCTTAGCGGCGGATGTACCGTATACAGCGGCAATGACCTGCAGCAGATCCCCATTGCCAAGCGTATGCAGCAGCTGATTGCCGTTGTGATGAAGAGTGAAGGATATAGACGGATGAGCCAGTGCCATGCGGTACATCGCGTCTGAAATGTGGCCCAGCTCTGTCTGTACGCTTTTCATATACTTCAGCCTTGCCGGAGTATTGTAAAATAATTCCCTTACTGCAAGATCGCTGCCCTTGCCGGATGGCTCATCCTCATTACGGATCAGCCGGCCGCCTTCGATATCGAGCGCTCTGCCCTTGCCATCCTCGTTGCTTGATGTAAGCAAAGACAGCTTGGACACAGAAGCGATACTGGGCAGAGCTTCCCCGCGGAATCCCAGACTGGTGATTTGAAACAAATCCCTGCCGTTCAGGATCTTACTTGTCGCATGGCGGTAGAAGGCAGTCTCGCAATCCTCGGGATCAATCCCTGAGCCGTTATCCTTCACCCGGATGCTCTGTAGTCCGCCCTCCTCCACCGATACTTCTATGCGGGTGCTTCCGGCATCAATGGCGTTCTCCACAAGCTCCTTCACTACCGAAGCGGGCCGTTCCACCACTTCCCCGGCAGCGATCTGGTTGGCAATATGCTCGTCAAGCACATGAATCTTAGCCATGTTCATTTCACCTCGCGAATAGGCTTTTTATAGATATATTACATTAATTAATTAACAAATAAACGGCCCTTGAAATAGAGCTGCAATGATACTTATAGGGTCAGCTCTTTGGCTTTGATCTTCAACTCGTTCAACAAGCCCATTGCCTGCAGCGGCGTCATATTCATCAGGTCAGCCCCTTGAACGGCGGAGATAAGCTCCTTAAGAAGCGGATTCTCTTTTATTGCTGGTGCTCCAGCTCCACCCTTACGGTTCTTGCGCGGCTCTTCTTCTCCAAAGATAGAGAGCTGTACAACTTCATTGTCCTCTTCCGCTGCGGAAGAAGCAAGTGAGACGGCCGTTTCAAGCTGAGCCGCCGCTGTTGAAGCATGAACACTGCCGCTGCGCGCTGAGGAATAGACATGCCCAGCCGTGGATGGCCCCCCTTCAGCATTTGGCTGCAGAGGTAAGACCTTGTTTTCCTGAATCCCTTGTACAGTATGTTCATTATAGCCCGAGCCATAATTCAGCGAGACGCTTCCCGGAGGGGCGGCCTGCTCAATGCTCTGAAGAAGGCCGTAGGCGCGGTCGATAATGCCTTCTGGAAGACCTGCCAGTCGTGCACAATAAATCCCGTAGCTGCTGTCCGCCGCTCCCGGCACGAGCTTGCGCAGGAAATTTACTTTATCGCCGCTTTCCTGGACGGCCATTGAATAGTTGCGGAGCCCTGCGAGGCTCTGCTCCAGATGGGACAGCTCATGGAAATGCGTGGAGACCAAGGCTTTGCAGGCAATGGTATCGTGCACATATTCGATGACCGCTTGGGCAATCGCCATCCCTTCACTGGTCGAAGTGCCCCGGCCCAGCTCGTCTATGATGATTAGGCTTCGGGCTGTAGCTTTTTCCGTCATCACCTGGATATCGGCCATCTCCACCATAAAAGTGCTCTGGCCGCCGATCAGGTCGTCCGCTGCCCCTATACGCGTAAAGATGCGGTCAATAAGCGGCACCTCGGCACTGCCGGCTGGCACAAAGCAGCCGATCTGGGCCAGGATGCAGATGAGGGCGACCTGGCGCATATAGGTGCTTTTACCCGCCATGTTCGGGCCGGTGATCAGCAGGATATTCCCTTCTGCCTTGCTTAGAGTGCTGCCGTTGGCAATAAACGCGGAATCCTTCAAAACCGCCTCTACTACCGGATGACGTCCGCCTTCCAGCCGCAGATCATAACCGTCGGAGAGATTTGGCTTCACAAAACGGTGCTCGGCGCTGACCGCTGCCAGGCATTGGTAGACGTCAATTTCGGCCACCTTCTCGGCTAGTGCCTGAAGGCGGGGAATCTGCGCGCCGATCCGGTCGCGAAGTTCGATGAACAGGCTGTATTCCAGATCGGTCATTTTATCCTGTGCCTCCAGGATCAGGGCTTCTTTCTCCTTCAATTCCGGTGTAACAAAACGCTCTGCATTTGCCAGTGTCTGCTTGCGTTCATACCGACCTTCCGGCAAAGACGAAAGATTGGAACGGGTAATCTCAATATAGTAGCCAAAAATTTTGTTATAGCCGATCTTTAGGGACTTGATGCCCGTAGCCAGGCGTTCTTTGGCTTCAAGCTCTGCGATCCAGCGTTTGCCGCTGCTGCTCGCTTCCCTCAGCTCATCCAGACGCTCATGGTAGCCTGTTCGGATCATTCCGCCATCACGCACCGATACCGGCGCATCTTCAACGATGGCTGATTCAATATCCTCACGAAGCTCCGCGCATTCATCCATGCTGGCTCCGATCTCCTGCAGAGTGGCCGAACCGGAATCCAGACACATTTCCTTCAGCGCGGGAATCTGGGCGAGCGACAGTTTCAGCGCATTCATATCCCGGCCGTTGGCGCTGCCAAAGGCGATCCGCCCAACCAGCCGTTCCAGATCATAGATCTCTTTCAGTGCACCGCGCAGATCCTCCCGGACGATAAACTGGTTGTACAAATAATCGACAGCCTCCAGCCGGCGCTCAATCGGTGCGCGCTGGAGCAACGGTTTGTCTATTCTGCGGCGCAGCAGACGGGCGCCCATGGAAGTTTCGGTCCGGTCGAGCAGCCACAGCAGCGAGCCTTTTTTGGAACGCTCACGCACCGTTTCGGTCAGTTCAAGGTTGCGCCGGGTGAACGGATCGAGAATCATATAGTTGCCCGGCTCGTATGGCGAAATCTGGCTCAGCTGGCCCAGGGACCGCCGCTGGGTTTCGCTCAGATATGAGATCAACAGCGCAAGGCATTGGCCTCGCTCCTTCTCCAGGCGTACCCAGGCAGCTTCACCGAACTGCCGGCGCGCCAGCTCCTCTTCGCGTTTCTCCCATGGTGTATATACGACCGGTTTTGCGAGCAGCGAGGCCTCACTCCGCAGCATGTCCAGCAGCGCTGCATCCCCGATAATCTCGGCAGGTTCATAGATGCCGATCTCATCCCGCAGCCATTCATTACCCGCGAGCACGGAAGTGACGTACAGCTCACCCGTAGTCAAATCACAGGCAGCCAGCGCCATCATCCCGTCCTCCTCGGTCACACAGACGAGGTAATTGTTATTTTTGTCGGAGATGATCTTGCCGTCCATTACCGTGCCCGGTGTCACTACGCGGACGATGTCACGACGGACCATCCCCTTTGTGACTGCAGGATCGTCCAATTGCTCGCAGATGGCTACCTTGTAGCCTTTTTCAATCAGGCGCTGTATGTAACCTTCAGCGGCATGATAAGGCACTCCACACATGGGAATGCGCTCTTCGCCTCCGCCTTCGCGGCCCGTTAATGTAATCTCAAGCTCCTTGGAGGCCAGTATCGCATCCTCAAAGAACATTTCGTAGAAATCGCCCAGACGGAAGAAAAGGAAAGCGTCCTTGGCTCCTTCCTTTACTTTTAAATACTGCTGTATCATCGGCGTATAATTTGCCATCTTCAACCTCCATACCTGCATCATACTGTTCTCTATTATAGCAGAAACTCGCCCGGCAAAGTCACCCTGTGCATGTTCGTCACACCTGTGGCCTCTGCTCCTGAGCTGAAATTCCATCTGCACCGCAGGCTGTAATCCACTGTGAAAACAAAGTAATCCTTGGGCCGCAAGGCTTGGAATGGTGTGCTTTTTAGTCCTGATGCAGTAAAATCACTATAGAAGATGAACTTAAAAAAACAAAAATGGACAAAAGCCATAATAATAATCCAGAGTTCAACTTCGTAAGTGTTTTAACATTTCATAGATAGATCCGAGGAGGGAATCAGCATGATCCGTAAACTAGGTGAGGCCGACCGGGAGCCGTTGATGTCGCTGCTAAGCAACGATCCCGCAATCAATTTGTTTATTATCGGAGATGTAGAGAACTTTGGGTTTGAACAGGACTTCATGGAGCTCTGGGGTGAGTTCAGAGAAAATGATGGCCGGCTTAACGCCGTGTTGCTGAGGTTTTTCGGCAGTTTTCTGCCCTATGCGGACGGCCCCTTCGATGCCGCGGGATTTGCAGCGCTGATGAAGAGGAGTCAAAAATTCGAGATGGTATCAGGTTCTGCGAAGGTGGTTAGGGCTGTTGCCGAACATTTGAGCATCCGGACGGAGAAACAAATGAGGTTCGCCGAACTCCGCAAGCTCAGCAGTACAGTACATACAGCCGCAGCATCAGCACATGTTATCCAGAAGGCAACCGTTTCCGATGTGGAAGCGATCTGTTCGCTTACGGATCAAATTGAGGAATTCATAAGCAACCCGGACGATTCGCGCAAAAGTCTGCGAAAAACACTGGAGACCGGCACAGGCCGGACCTATTATATCGAACAGAATGGCCAGGTAATTGCTACGGCCTCCACCTCAGCAGAAAGCTCCATGTCAGCGATGATCGTGGCCGTTGCCACCCACCCCGCATTCAGAGGACAAGGATTAGCCAGCCAGGTAGTAGCCCGCTTATGCACCGACATGAAGACAGAAGGCAAAACGCCTTGCTTGTTCTACGACAATCCGCAGGCCGGTCTGATCTATCACAAACTTGGTTTTCAGGATATTGGGTTTTGGACGATGCTGTACATGTAAAAAAAGACAGACACTATCGAAATCAAGAAATAGACGGGCACCTAGAACACGCTTGCGGAGTGTTCATAGGTGCTTTTTGCCGCACCAAAGCCCGCGAATGTCGCGTGATTCATCCCAGGTCTGTTCAGCGGCAATAGAGCTGAACAGAGGCTCTATATATCGTGCGGCCTGCTCATAGCCAGGCAAGGCGCGAATCTGCGCTGCAAGCGGCGGGAACGCAGCGCGCAGCGGGGACTTGTCGCCGCTGTAGTAGGCGGCATGCAGGTCATCCCGGTCGAGCGGGCGCAGCCTCAGGTCTTCATAGCGGCTCACGATCAGGTGAGCCAGGAAGACCGCCCCCTTCGCGATGACCGGGGACACCAGGAAGCTCGGCAGGGTCCGGTATTCAAAGCCGCCATGCGGCTGAAGCCGGAAATCGCCGAGCCCCCCGTATCTGGGACGCCGTGCCGCTGCACGGGCGTCCTCCAAGAGCATCAGCGGCAGCGCGAGATAGTTGTCGAGCGCGCGCAGGAGCGGCGCGCACAGCGTCACGCCGCTGAAGTGCAAATGGCCGCCGAGGGCCCAGCCCGCCAGCGGCATGCCTCCCGCCCGCCAGCGCAGCGAGCGGTCGGCGATGAGCCGGTCCGCCGTGCGCGCGGCGGACATCAGCTGCGCCAGCAGCGCGCGCGGTTCCCGGCGCGGCGCAGGGCGCAGCTCGGCGACCGGGAACGTGCCCCGCGTTCCCGGAGGTCCGGCGTCGCAGCCGGCGACGCCGTCCGTGGGCAGGTACCGCGACGCCGGCACGACGCGGCCCGTGGATTCCCGGAGCAGGAGGAACTCCGGGTCCATGCCCAGCATCAGCCCGGGACGGCCGGGCTGCTCCAGAGACAGGGAGTGCATCAGCGCCAGCGATGCTGCGCGGTATGGCTCCGGCAATGCCCCGCTGGCGGCAGCCGTAAGCGGGATCACCTTATCTACTCTGTAGCTGCGGCCACCCATAGCTTTCAGCAGCAGCTCACCGCTGTCCAGCCCAAGGCAGTACAACGCCTTCACCGCGGTGTCTCCCATTTTCCCCGCCGCACCGCGCCGGTGGCCGGAGGATGCAGGATAGGATGATAATCTATGTTCTGTCTCTGCTGCCCCACCACACTCTCCTGAGAAGCCGCGGGGCCATTCTCCATCTATCAAAACTTCCAGCGCCCTTCCTTCATCCATCCCGGAAGGCCCCAGTCTGCCGGCCGTACCTATACCTTTTACTGGAGGTAATGACGCCGGATTCATCGCCGCACCCGTCCCCAGAGGCAGAATTTCAAGAACCGTCAGATTATATACAAGGACCCGATAGTACTGACTGTAAAGAAGTTCTCCCTGTGCCTTTTCATATGTATTCTCCCCGGAGCCTGAATTCCCGCCCTGTGTAAGCAAAGCTTCCAGGCCACTGCGCCGAAGCCTGTCTTCCCGCTGGGCAGCAGACAATTTCTGGTAGACCCGAAGACCTTCATTCATATCTCCGCCTCCTTCTGGAAACTACCGCATTAAGGCAGCATCGTCCTATAATTTGCAACTGCTGCACGCAGATAAATAAAATAAAAAAAGGAGGGCATTCGCCCTCTCGCCGCCGCCCCCACTACATATAATGGATCATAACCCATTCGATAATCAGTTGGCGGCGGCGCTCCTCTTCCTTACAGCTCATCATCCAGGGCGTCAGGGTCCAGATCCTCATAATCGAAGCTTTCACCGTCAAAGTCATAATCCTTGTCTTCCGGATCGTCGCTTTGATCGGTGACAAACACGCGGACTTTGGTCTCAGCCACCAGTTCCGCCTCGAACTCCCGTTCTACACGCAGCGTCACACTTCCTCCTCCTGGAGAAACGCCCGCTTCCACACAGTTGGGTTCCTGCGTTGCCTCCGCAGAAACCTCGACCGTGGAAGCACGGTGTCTGGGATCCAGGTATGACAGTGGAATAAGTTCCACATAGGAGACCGTTTCCTTGGCTACCTCGGTCTGCTTGTTCTTGTCATACGAGTACCAGATGTTCACATCGTAAGTACCAATTACTTCGATTCCGTTCCCGGCGGCAACCGCTTCGTACTGGTGGTTGATAATCCAAGCCCCCAGAATACTCGTCGGATGGTGTGGCGGAGTTACGGTATGGGTTGCTGTAGAGAACTTACGACCTTTGCCGCAAATTGCCTTCGTAATGATCTCCCTTGTTTGACGTTTATGGCTTAATGACATCTTTAAACCTCCTCCATACAATCATTCACTATCAAGTGTATGCACGTTCTGGGCATTTGTTGATTGTTAGAGTAGAAATAAATTTGGGTAAGCCCTCCAAGCGGCTGCCCGGGAAGAGTTATACTTCATTTTATTGTGAAATTTGTCTGGATATGAGTACATAATCGAATTCCCGCCTCAAGAAAAAAGAGAAAATACCATTTTCACCCGCACCCTCCTGAAAATCACCAATTCACAAAAAACCCCGCAAATACTCTGCGGGGGTCCTTTTCATCTATTCTATTGCGGTAGAACACGTACAATACCAAGGGTTCTGTGCTTGCTGAGATCAATGAAATCCTCACCGATATTTATTAAAGGACGAAGCGGATCATGTGCCAGGATCATAATAATTTTACCAATCTGTCCGTCTGTTAGAAGTGCGTCGTTGCCTATCATGGACTGCATCAGCTTATTGATAAATACACTGCAAATATAAGGATCTAGCTTACCGAATGAGTTATCCTCCATCTGTTTAAGGACTTCATACAGCGGAGCGGCTGAACGGTAATAACGGTCGGAAGTCATGGCATGAAATATATCCGTGATAGCTACGATTTTGCTAAATTCCGTAATGCGGTGTCCCAGTACTCCGAACGGATAGCCGCTGCCGTCCATTCTTTCGTGGTGCTGAAGTGCTACGAGTGCCTGCATATGCGAAGTTCCTACCGTATCTCTGATCATTTCGTAGCCGAGCGTAGTATGCTTTTTCATGATGGCAAATTCCTCTTCATTTAGAGGCCCCGGTTTGGTAAGGATTTCGGCCGGAATCATGATTTTGCCGATATCATGAAGGGTTGCGGCAATCGTCAGCATGCCCAGGTCATCCGGGCTGAGCTTAAGCCACTTCCCAAGAAGTGTGGATAATATGCCTACAGCAACATTATGTCTGTATGTATAGTCATCTTTAGACTGCAGTGCAGCTAATATCCCGAAAAAATCATTCTTCTCGCTGACTTGCTGGATGAACGGAATGACTTCGTTTCTTAGCTCCAGCATTGGAAGCCGTTTGCTCTTGGTATAGCGGAACTGCTCAAAAATATTCTCCATAGCTTCAGTACAGTCATCCACTGCCAGTTGATAGAAAGCCTCACTGTCCAACTGAATCACATCATGCGGCTGGAGAATAATCCGATGCTGGGTGATTAGCCGGATATGCTCCGAGCTCAGCAGCGTCATAGCAGGTAATACAAAGACACCGTTGTGATTAAAAAGATTGTCTATAAGCTGTTTGCCTATATATTGTTCATTGCTGTTATTCATCTTCCTCACCTGCCAGTGCAGAATTATTCACAAGATGTGAAGTAGCTGCTGTAATTTGGAATATATGCCGCCCCATTCAGCTTGTTATACTATGATATCCTGGCCTTGAATTCTATTGAACGCAGCATTAAATAAGCACACGGATTTTGCTCCTATATCTTTTATCGTTATTTCTTACCCAAAGATGAATACCTAAATTTTTCCTTCAGGAGTTGGAATCCATCATTATCTGCCGCTTACCTAGTTTCCTTTAGCTGTACTAGGCCGTTTCACCGGTTTGATATCGACCGGCATTTTATACCTTTTGGCGATATTCAGATACAGTGAGAGCTCACGGCATAACTGCAGAATGGCTGAACGGACCTCGAATTCCTCACGGGTTTCCGGAAGATCCATTTTTTGAAATTCCTGTTCTAATACTTCCAGCAGTTTTTCGGTCCGGCCCGTATATTCTTCAGCCAGCACATCATTGCTGAGTTGATCGAACAAATCTGCAACCATGTCCCCGTGAGGCAGCTGCCGGTAGACCTGTGAGAGGAGCTGCATCATATTCTGAATCGATTCCAGCTGTTCCTTGCGCATATAAAAGTAAACATTCCAGGCTTCATCCGGATGGATCACATGGTTCTCCATTTCCCGGGAGGCTGCAGTCAGCCCACGCTGCACCGCTTCATTCGCACCGATTAGTTCCTTTCCGTCCCAGAGATATCCCGGGTCACGGAGTGTCCGAGCCATCTGAGTAAAAATAACCGAAAAGTAGCCGTCTACCTCTTTACGGATGGCAGCAATGACACTTCCGGTCTGAGGCATATAAATCAAATTAATCAATCCGGCAGATCCAAGGCCGATGAATAAGAGCTCGATCTGCTGCAGCAGTACATGTACCGACAGCTCGGCTTGTCCAAATACCCGGAACACGATAACCGAGCTGGTAACAATCCCCTCCTTGTAGCCGGATTTTACGATCATCGGGAACCCGATAAGTACATACATCCCGAGCACCCAATAATGGAATCCCAGGAAGAAAAACAAAATACAACCGAAAAAGAGTCCCACCAGCGATGCCAGAAACCGTGCTGTGATCGTACGCAGACTTCTTTTGCGTGTGGTTTCCACACCCAGAATCGCGAGCAGACCCGCACTTTGCGCATTCGGGATGCCCACAGCGGCTGCCAGCAGGATCGACAGCAGTGTAGCAGCCGCTGTTTTGATAACTCGAAATCCCATGAAAATACCTCTCCTTGCGGTCTTGTAAGTCAAGCGGTTCCAATTTAGATTCATTCGAAGTATTGACCGGAAACGCCAGCTTATCATATGAACTATAACTTTCAAGTGAAGATATAGACATGGTACAAGATTTTGCGAAGCTGCACAATATGACATATTTTTCACCGTCGCGACAAAATCAGCTTCTCCACATATACCACCAGTTGATACATGGCGGTGGCCACGGCGGCAATAATCAGCAGACTGGACATCACAAGTGTGAAATTGAATACCTGAAAGCCGTAGATAATCAGATACCCAAGACCGGTTTTGGCCACCAAAAACTCGCCAACAATGACACCCACCCAAGACATGCCGACATTTACCTTGAGCGTAGATACGACCGTGGGGAAGGAAGCCGGCAGGATCACCTTACTGAATACCTGAACCCGCGAAGCCCCAAACGACTTTGCCACCTTCACCAGATTCGGGTCCACGCTGCAAAAGCTGTTATACACCACCAGTGTTGTAATAATTACCGTGATAGACAACGTCGTTACCACTATGGCCGTAAAGCCCGCACCGAACATCACGATAAAAATCGGCCCCAGCGCGACCTTCGGCATACTATTAAATACAACCATATACGGATCAAGCACTGCCGATAAAAAAGGCGACCACCAGATCACGATGGCAAGAAGTGTGCCTAGAAGTGTCCCCAACACAAAGCCTACAACCGTTTCGCCAACCGTCATGCCCAGATGCGGCCACAGACTCCCGCTAACCATATCATTCCAAATTTGCCTAAAAACTTTGGTGGGGTAGCTGAACAACAGTTCATCCAGCCAACCCAGCCTTGCCCCTGCTTCCCAAAGAACAAAGAACAGCACGAGCAGACTGCCGCGGACACCCGTGACACGGGCGCGCCATCGCCGCTTTTTCTTCTGATACTGGGCATGCTTCTCTTCCAGCCATGACGCACGGGAGGCAGCTAATTCAATTTGCTCCACCGATTTCATACGCCTTCCCTCCCTGCAAGCTCCATTTCCTTCCACACTTCATGAAAAAGCTCCGCGAACCCCGGCAAATCCCGTGCGTATAGCGGAGGTGTGCGTCTGATCGCTTCGGGCACGATAAATATCTTGCGGATCTTTCCGGGATTCGGCTGAAGCAGGATCACCCGGCTGCTGACAGCAATCGCCTCTGACAGATCATGGGTAACCAGAATAGCCGTTGTTCCGCGGCTGCGAAGCGTCTCTGAGACCAGATCCTCAAGCTGCAGCTTAATCTGGTAATCCAGTGCGGAGAAAGGCTCATCCAGCAGCAGCAGTCCCGGGTCCGTAGCAAGAGTCCGAACCAGTGCCACCCGCTGGCGCATCCCTCCTGACAGCTGAGCCGGGTAGGAATGCTCTTTGCCGGCCAGCCCCATTTCACTAAGCCGTTCTATGGTTTTCCGCCTGGAGTTCTCATTGAGATTACCCGTCAGCTCCAGCCCCAGCAGGGCATTATCCAGAATGGTCCGCCAGGGAAACAGGTAGTCCTGCTGCAGCATGTACCCTACCTCAGGAGAAGGGCCGCTAACCGCGTGTCCGCTCACGGACACTTCCCCGCGCGATGGCTGCAGCAGTCCGGCGATGATCGACAGGAGCGTGGTTTTGCCGCAGCCGCTGGGTCCGACCAGACTGACAAATTCACCCGCTTCCACATTCAGACTGAAGTTCTCGATAACAAGCGACGCCTCGCGGTCCCCCAAATAGGCATGCGTCACTTCCTTTAACTGCACAATGGGAAGCATATCACCCCTCCTAAAAGTTTTGTTAGCATCAGCTACTCTGATCTGCTTCGTGCAAAACTAGCTTCGTAGGCAAACTCGAATCACTTTATGCTGGCTTCGGCTTTTTCGGCAAAACTGTTGTTGACGATCTTGGCTGCCGGAACCCGCTCCTTCAATTCACCGGCGTTGTCCATAACGTCCAGCAGATTATTCCATTCTTTATCGTCGATGACCGGATTAACAGCGTAAGTATCCTGTTCCTTGTAGCGCTCGACCGAAGAAATCACAATATCCCGGTCTGTTTTTTCAAAGTATGGCAGGATCGCATCGGCAATTTCCTCCGGGCTGTGCGCCTTCACCCAAAGCTGGGCCCGCTGGATCGCGTTCGTGTATTTCTGTACCGTATCGCTGTTTTTGCTGATATAACTTTGTTTGGACATAAAGACCGTATAAGGCAAATAGCCGCTTTCCAATCCAAAGGAAGCTACCACCCCGCCACGCTTCTCGCGCTCAAATATGGAGGCCGTTGGTTCAAAGAGCTGCACATAATCTCCCGTACCTGACGCGAAAGCCCCGGCAATATTGGCAAAATCAATATTTTGAATCAGGGTAAGGTCCTTCCCTGAATCAATCCCCTTCTCCAGAAGCGTAAATGCGCCCGCCATTTGCGGCATTCCCCCTTTTCTTTGGCCCAGGAATGTACTCCCCTTCAATTTGTCCCATTTGAAATCCGCATCCGGCTTACGCGCGAACAGGAATGTGCCGTCCCGTTGTGTCAATTGGGCGAAATTAATGACAGGATCATTCGCTCCCTGCTGAAAGACATAAATAGAAGTTTCAGATCCTACGAGTGCTACATCAATAGCCCCGGACAGCAGGGCAGTCATGGTTTTATCTCCGCCCGGAATCGTCTGCAGCTCTACCGCCAGCCCTTCATCTTTGAAGAAATTCTGCGACAATGCCACATATTCAGGCGCATAAAAAACCGAACGGGTAACTTCACCGACCTTTACTTTCACTTCAGCAGAGTCTCCTCCACATCCGGCGAGCACAGAAAAACATAAAGTGATGATCATGAGCGACAATGAAATTTTTTTCCTGATATTCATCCTTCATTCCCCTTTCCTTCAGGGTCTTCGCCCTTGCTTAAGCATATGCGCCCGCCTAAAGAATGGTTAACTGACATCGTGTGCAACGTTTGCACTACATTCAAGCTGGTTTTATAGGCATTTTGCTGTGGATACTCAAGTGTTCCTTTCGGTGATGCTTCAAAATCATTAAATAAACTGTGATAAACGGAAAAATAGAGAGATAATCATAGATAATTCAGCTTAATCGCTTCACATTCAAGTGAATACTTGTTATTCGATCGTTTTCAATGTGTGCAAACGTTTTACCTTAAACGATTTTTCTACTATTATATTTATTAAGCGCTTACTTAAATACATATTAAAGTTGTTATCCGTTTGAAAGGGGAATCCTCTTATGATTCATTTATTTAAAAGTGCCGGCGCTCGGTGCCTTCTGTCTGTAGCTGCCATCACGGGCCTCTCTGCCGCTTTGCTTGCCGGATGTTCTGGAGGCCGCGCCTCAGAAGCCGGTGCTTCACCTCATCATTCAGCTTCGACTAAGCCCTCTGCTTCCCCCCGCTCCTTATCTGCTTCACCGGCTTCCCCATCCCATTCATCCGTTAGCTCCTCTACGGCGGTTGATGAACAGCCCTCTACGGTTTTTTATGAAATTTTTGTCCGATCCTTCTATGACTCTGATGGTGACGGTATTGGCGATCTTAAGGGGATCACTGAGAAGCTTGACTATCTCAATGACGGTAATCCTGCGACAAAAGACGATCTCGGAATCGGGGGCATCTGGCTGATGCCGATAAATCCATCCCCCAGCTATCACGGTTATGATGTTACAGACTACCGAAGCATCAACCCTGATTACGGAACTATAGAGGATATGAAGAATCTGCTCACAGAAGCGCACAAGCGTGGGATAAAGGTCATTATGGATCTGGTAGTTAATCACACCTCCAGAATGCATCCATGGTTCGTGGACTCCGCCAAAAATAAGGAGGGAAAATACAGGAATTGGTATGTTTGGGCGGAGGACCAGCATCGTCCTGTAAGCGGAACAAGTGCGGCGGGCAGCGGCAATCCGTGGCATCCTCTCTTAGGCAGCCATTACATGGGTACCTTCTGGGATGGTATGCCGGATCTGAACTTCGATAATCCGCAAGTCCGGAGCGAGATGAAAGATATCGGAACGTTTTGGCTGAAGCAAGGGGTGGACGGTTTCCGTCTGGATGCTGCAAAACACATATATGAGGATCTGTTATCAGATAAAAGTGCAGCCACAACGGCAAAAAACGTTGCCTGGTGGCAGGAATTCCGTCAGTCCATGAGTAAAGTGAATCCGGAGGCCTATATCGTGGGTGAGGTGTGGGAGAATTCCGCAGTTTCCGTGGGAGCTTATCTGGATCATGCCTTCAATTCAGGGTTTAATTTCGGATTAGCTGAATCGTTGATAAATTCTGCCAAAACAGAGAAAGACAGCGGCGTAGCCTTTACACTTGAACGAACCTACAAACTATATTCCCAGCTCTCAGGTAATGCTTTCACAGACGCAACCTTTCTGACCAACCATGACCAGAACAGAGTCATGAGCCAGCTGCAGAACCAGCCTCAGCATGCAAAAATGGCTGCGTCCATGCTACTGACCTTGCCCGGCAACCCTTTTATATACTATGGTGAGGAGATTGGAATGCTTGGTGTCAAACCGGACGAAGGTATCCGGGAACCCATGCGCTGGGCAGCAGGCCAACCGGCCAATGGACAAACGACTTGGGAACCTGGAAGCAACAACGATGCTAAGACCGGTGTTAATGTAGAAAGTCAGCTGAATAATAGCGACTCACTGCTCGAACGATACCGGCAGCTCATTTCAATTCGGGGTGAAATCCCGGCGCTGCGGGATGGAGACATCCGTGATTATCCTTCTGGTAATTCAGGAGTTATGGCTTACGAGCGGATTACTTCAGGACAGCAAATCTTGGTTGCCCATAACCTGACAGGTGAATCGTTGTCCATCGCGATCCGTCCGGGAACCGGCAAACATCCGTATGTGAAGATTATAAAAGTAATTCCTGGCACAGCCCGCCTGAATCAGGCAACACTCACAATTCCACCCTACACTTCTGTCATTATGGAGTAAATACTTGTGATGGCCTAACTAACCATTTATGTAATGCAGAGCATATCTGTGGTCTGGTGAACGGTGCAGCAATCAGCCAGTCCTCCGAAACTCTGGAACTGATCCGTATCAGCCAGCTATCGGCAATATCCTCAAGATAGGAAGCCCGTTCAAAAGACCAGGAACCTTTTGTCCGTGTGCAGAACCTAAGCTCACTGGTGGCGGAGGGACTTTTCATTGCCTTAGCCAACAAGTGAGAATGAACAACATCACCTGTCTCTGCTGCCAGTCGTTCAGACAAAAAATACAATGTACAGGTGCCTGCTTGTTTTTGCAGTTCCTCATACTTGCGTCTTGACATCAACAGGGCTGGGCTTTCCTGACCCATGTCGGCTGTCTGTTGAAAGCAGTTCATCAGATAATAGCAAGCTCGTTTAATTTCTTCCGGTGTCTTAAGCTCATAGCTGAAGGCATCGGGGTCTTTTAGATAGGATAAATGCACTTTGTCCTTGTAGGCCAGCAGGCATAAATCCTGTGTGTAATCCCCTTCGCTAAATTCCAAACGGCATATCCTGTCCGCTAAGACTCCTTTTTGCAGTACCTCCTTAACTCTTTTATCACCCGATGTTTCAGGGAACAGAAAATGCGCTAAATATAACGTATCATGGTTATTCACATCAATATTTCCTTCCCGGAAAAGGCTTAAGCTATAAAACTTGTAATCTTTATGTTATCATAAGCTAATTTTAAGGTAAAATTAAGAAAGTAAGGGTATGATCAATAACATGAAATACTTGTAGCGAGGTGATTTCAATGAGAATGCTCATCAGTTTTCAGAACAAGATTGTACCTGTGTACTTCACTACAGAAAACAAACAGCCCACCCAAAAAGTACTTCGACTGCTTAACAGTACGCTGGAACTCAAAATTCAAAAGGGCAAAAGCGCCCTGCAGAAATGTTTGAATTCTCTGATTAGTATCGAAATTAAAGGCTCTGAAGCTATATTGCACAGTTACAGTGAAAATGATTCATTGGCATTATCCCTCTATTAATAGAGGGATTTTTTTTGTTCACCTCAAGAAAAAGAGCACGATCCTTATTCAAGGAACATGCTCTGCTGTATATATTGGGCAGTATTTCTTATGAGTGAGACGTGAGACTAACTGATCCGATGGAGAATGGTTTTCTCTTGTTTTTCGGCTTTCTGAATCCGCAGCTTGAACAGCTTCACTAGGTTACGCCGGGTATGCTCTTCGTGACAGCTGTCCAATTTTTTTATTATAAAACGGTCAATGGACATGTCAATCGCTCCTTTGTTTGGATTCCTTTACAGCTGTGTCGGAGAGGAAATCATTTCCTGATCCCCTGTAACTCCTATTTAACCGGGACCCCGTTTCCTTAAACCCGGCCTAAAAACGCTTAAAAATTTTGTGAATACTGCAAATACTATATATTGGGTTGCAGTACCCAAAACCATTCAACATGCCCGGAGATGTGGTAGCTGTGCAAAGAAAAGTACTTTGGTGTCGAATAAAAAAAATTTTATCTTATGGATATTTACAAACAAATAATTAAATGCTATATTAACGTTAGTTAATAAATAAACGAAACTTAAGGAGAAATCATAATGTCAAATGTACTTTTCATTAAAGCAAATAACCGTCCAGCAGATCAAGCAGTAAGTGTTCAACTGTATAACGCTTTCCTGGCAAGCTACAAGGAAACTCATCCGCAGGACACAATTACCGAGCTTGATTTGTTCGCTGAACAACTTCCATACTACGATAACACATTGATTACTGGGATGTACAAGGCTGGTCAAGGCTATGAAGCTACTCCTGAAGAAGCTGCCGGCGCTGCTGTAGTTAGAAAATATATTGATCAATTCCTGGCTGCAGATAAAGTAGTGTTTGCCTTCCCATTGTGGAACTTGACTGTTCCAGCTGTGCTGCATACGTACATCGACTACTTGAGCCAAGCTGGCATTACATTCAAATACACCGCTGAAGGTCCAGTGGGTCTGGTGACTGACAAAAAAGCAGTAATCCTGAATGCCAGAGGCGGCGTTTATTCTGAAGGTCCAGCTGCTACTGCAGAAATGGCTGTGAATTATGTAGCAGGCATGCTGAACTTCTGGGGCTTCAAGGAAACTACTCAGGTGATCATCGAAGGACACAACCAGAATCCGCAGCAATCTGCAGAAATTATCAATAACGGCCTGGAATTGGCTAAATCTGCAGCTGCATCGTTCTAAATGGTGAGACAGCGTTAAAAGTCCGGTAAGAATTTAAGTATCCGCACTTTTTACAGATATCTCCTCTTTCACATCATCCGGACTTTTATTTATATATAGTTTGGCGGGCTGCTAATTTAGCCATTTCCGCCAGACAAAAATCAAGGGACCCTTGCAGCCGTTCAACGGCTGCAAGGGTCCCTTTCGTACTATGCAGAACCTTCGATCATAAATCGTCCAGCTCACGGCGCCAGCTTGAATTCCGGGTACGGCTGCTTCCCGCCTTCGTTGCAGCAGCAGCAGTTTTCCGCTTCTGCTTCACTTCCTTGCTGCTCTGATATTGCAGTTCACGCTGGGTTTTGCGGTAATTCCAGAGCCGTTTCTCATCCAGTTCCCCGCTTGCCACAGCCGCAAGTACAGCACAGCCTTCTTCCTGATCATGCCTGCAGTCACTGAAACGGCATCCGGCGGCAAGTACGCTGATATCGCTGAAGGCAAGATCAAGTCCGCCTTCGTCCTCCCATAGCTGCAGCTCACGCATTCCTGGAGTATCCACAATGATTCCTCCATCCGGCAAAATGAACATTTCCCGGTGGGTTGTCGTATGCCGTCCCCGGCTGTCTCCTTCTCTTACGTCCTGGGTAAGCTGTAGATTACGGCCGCTTAGCCAGTTGACCATCGTTGATTTGCCGCAGCCTGAGGAACCGGTAAGAGCTACGGTCTGCCCTGGGCTGATATATGGCAGCAGTTCTTCCCGCCCGTCCCCAAGCAAAGCACTGACTGCATGGATGGCTACACCTGGCGCCGTCCGCTCCATCTCCGCGATTTTACTCTCCGCATCCTGGCAGAGATCAGCTTTGGTTAACAAAATGACCGGATTCGCCCCGCTGTTCCAAGCCATAATCAGGTATCTCTCCATCCGCCGGACATTGAAATCATCATTCAAGGCGCTGACCAGGAACAATGTATCAACATTGGAGGCTACGATCTGCTCATCCAGCGTATTTCCTGCTACCTTCCGGGAGATTACACTATGACGGGGCAAGACCCCATGAATCACGGCATGTTCGCCGCCATCCTGCATCACCAGAACCACCCAATCGCCGATGGCCGGATATTCCCCGGAGTCCGTCAGTGTGTGTCTAAGCTTGCCGGCCAGTTCGCCCCAAGTTTCCCCGGTCTCTGCCATCACGCGGTACTTGCTGCCGAAGTCCCCGATAATTCTTCCCGGTACATATTCCTTCCCTTCATATCCATTAAGTTTATCATTCCACTTGCTCTGCCAGCTCTTGTTCCAGCCGTATTGTTCTATTGTCATTATTGCCTCCTGAATGTTTTTGTTTTGAATTTTTAAATGCAACCTGACTGATACTGTCTCTTTCACATACTTCCCGGAACACAAAAAAACCGCCGGAATCCTCATTCCGGCGGCAGCTCTCACATAGCAATTCTTTTGCCTTTGGCAAAGAAATTGCTTATAAAAGCATATACGAAAAGTACGGGCTCTCCCCTGTGAAGGGACAGTCCAGTAATTTCCGTGCGCGGCATTACAGCAAAAATCAAACGCTGCAATATACACACGCAAAAAAGCCGCCGGAACCGATACGGTTCCCGGCGGCTCTATAAGGCATCATAGAGCTTGCCTGCTAAGCTGCAATCCTTACACTGCAGCCGCTGTTCCCGGAAGACACGTATCCTGAGCAGTATTTACCGATAACGAAGTAACCGTATAAACTGTCATATAACATCGTCTCCTTCCGAACTAATATGGTGTAATGATAAACGGAGCTGCATTATATTGTCAACCCCGCAATCATATGCCGCTATATTATAGTCTTCAGTTCATCCAGCTCATGAATGGTTTTCCAAGGATGGGCATCCAGCTGTTCATCCCACGGATGATTGCGTTTTAGCCATATGGTCTGCATTCCAGCCTTGGCTGCTCCCCAGATATCATTCACCGGATGGTCCCCGATAAACAAGGTTTCTTCTGCGGTTGCACCCAGCCTTTCCAGTGCAAGCAGGTAGATCTCCGGATCAGGCTTGCTGATCCCAACCTCTCCTGAGATCACGATCGCCTTGAAGTAACCGCGAAGCTGAAGCAGATCGATTTTGCCATATTGGATATCCTTCTTGCCGTTCGTCACCAAACCCAGGATATATCCGCGCTCCCGGCAATATTCCAGAATATGGGCAGCATGCTTCATAAGCGCTCCGTGAGTAATATAAGTCTTGTCATAATAAGCACGTATGTCTATAGCTGATAGTGGTTTTTGCCAGGGCAGTACGTCACTTAATTCGGCAAAAAAACCATCTTTATCCCGGTATCCGTCCGCATCTCTGAGGATGATGTCCTCCACAACCCGCTCTGCCTCTCCTGGCTCCAAATGGCCCAGAAAATCCTGCACGAACTTCCGGATGAAGCTGCGAAATGTATGGTCGCGGTCCATTAACGTGTTATCCAGATCAAACAGCAAAGCTTGTACTTTTCTCATTCCAGTTCCCCTTGTTCCTTGAATTTCATTCCGTATCCAGTCAGAAATCCATTGTACTATGGGGGAACGCGCAAAGAAAAGACCATTCCGGTAAAAGAGGTCTTATCCCTCTTCAACTGAACAGTCCGCGGATTCGTATCCCGTTATTCAAAATGCTCCGGCCGATGCGTAAGCATCATTTCCTCTTCGGTAATATATAAGGGAAAAGGCGGAGTTTCCTTCAGATACCGTTCACTGGCGAGCAGCCGGTAATGCACCTCAGGCAGCCAGGCATCCTCAATCAGCGGGAGCTTGCCGGTATCACTGATATAGTTATCTACAGCTGATTGGACCAAATCCAGATAATAAGGCACGAGCTTGTCAGCTTCCTCAAAAATCTCAAAGGTCTCGCGGGACATATAAAACTTTTGCTGGGGTATACCGCCTAAATAACGGGTAAGCCGGCTTAGATCAATGCTTTTATCCTCTAATAATAGAGCCGTACGGTTGATTGGAGCGGGCATATCTTCTTCAAATTGCCTTACAGCCTGCTTGATCTGCGGTAAGGTAACAGTGATAGGGACAGTGGACGTATTTTTCTTGGCGCGCTTGAATATCATACTGAAAGTCTCCTTTCGAAGTATATGTCAGATAACGCTTACAATTCCATTTTATTCGTTATTCAGACATTTAATCAGCTTGCCTGTCTTTTGTCACAGAAAATACCCAATCTTTAGATCATTATTTGACATTTTCCCAATGTGTCCACAACTCGGGCGGATTCAGTTCATAGTGTTCATTCTGCCGGTACATGAATTGATGCATAATGAACTCGCGGCGAATGGTTGCATAGTCTTCATGAAATGGTTTAATGAACTCGTTAATCTCTTTCTCCGTATAGACTACGCCCGGCTCCAGCTTTTCGACCATATACTGCAGAGCGATCAGCTTCTTCTTGTACTGAGCGGGGATCTGCCGCAAACGTCCGTCTTTGGCGAAGAAATTACGCAGCACCGAATCCTTCAGGCTTGTATCTGGCGACTCTTTCTCCATATCTTCCACCCCCTTGGAAAAAATAAACTTTAGTGATGCCTCCGAACCGGCCTGAATAAACTCGGGATTCAGCATAAAATATACTGTGTTCTTGTCTCTACGCTCTGTGATTAGCGCGGCTTCCCGCAGTTTCGCGGCGTGATGCGTCACGGTGGGTTGCGACAAATTCAGCTTTTCTGCCAAGGCCTGCCCGTGAACCTCCCCTTTGGACAGCAACAGAAGAATCCGTAAACGTGTCGGGTCAGACAAAGCTTTGTGGTAATTTACAATTTTATCAAGCTGCAATGAGGGCACTCTCCTATACAATACAATTATCCAAAATTCACAGGACGAATATAGTTTAGATATATATCTAATTATATCTCATTCCATGGACTGGAGCAAGTGCTATCACCCGGATTTACGGGAAGAATGGCGAAAATTTTAAATTTAGGGTACGCTTTATAGAAAAGCAAGTTATTATTCGGGAGGCTTGAAGCTTAATGAAAGATGTCATCATAATCGGTGCAGGTCCATGCGGATTGTCCGCTGCTATTGAATGCCAACGCCAAGGATTGTCCAGCCTGATCATCGAAAAGAATTTCATTGTCCATTCCATCTATCTCTATCCGACCAACATGCAATTCTTCAGCACCACTGCGCTGCTGGAAATCGGAAATGTTCCATTCACCTCACCCAATGACAAACCTTTCCGCCATGAAGCTCTGGTCTACTACCGGCGCGCTGCGGAACAGCATGGTCTGGAAATTGCCGCTTACGAGGAAGCCTTATCTGTTCAACCAATGGAAGATGGGACCTTTACCGTACATACCTGCAACAAACGGGGAGAAACTCTTACCCGGACGGCTGCCAACATAGTGATCTCTACAGGATATTTTGACCAGCCGAACCTGATTGGAATTCCAGGAGAGGAGCTTCCCAAGGTTACCCATTATTTTGGAGAAGCCCATCCCTATACGGGGATGAAGGTAACCGTAATCGGCGGCAGTAATTCTGCTGTCGATGCTGCACTGGAGCTCGTACGCGTTGGAGCCAAAGTGGATATGGTGTACCGGGGAGCCAGCATATCTGAGAATATTAAGCCCTGGGTTCGTCCGATCTTCGAGAGCATGGTTCAGAAGGAGAAGATTGTTCTGCACGTCGAGTCACGGGTGACTGAAATTACTCCAGGATCAGTAATCATCACTAGCCACAGCGGCGATGTAACTGAACTGGATAATGACTTTGTGCTGGCCTTAACAGGATTTAGACCCAGCAGGACGTTACTCTCCTCCGCTGGTGTAAGCATGGACGATAGCCAAGATAAACCGGCCTTTAATCCCTCTACCATGGAGAGTAATGTACCCGGACTTTACATCGCAGGGGTCATTGCCTCCGGACGCAATGCCAATGAGGTATTCATCGAAACCGGTCGCGGGCACGGTCAGTTGATCGCGGATCATATCGTCTCCAAACGTCTGGCCGAGTAAGTTCCGCCTCATAAAAATACGCATAGCTCGATCTAAATGGTTGTTAAAGCATTGGGCATATTAGAAAAAAAGGAGTGTGCCGCCTGCTATGGATATAACCTCTTTATTACTTCTCGGATTTGCAGCACTGGGCATTATCAGTAAAAATTCACCCATCACTATCGCAATGGTTGTTCTGCTGCTGCTGCGGGTACTTGGACTTCAACAGACTTTTCCCTGGCTGGAAAAGTACGGTCTGACGGTCGGAATTATCATCCTGACCATCGGTGTGATGACTCCGTTGGCCAGCGGTAAAATCTCGCTGGATACCATTTGGCACTCCTTCCTGCATTGGAAGTCGCTTGCAGCAATTGCTGTCGGCATCCTGGTGGCCTATCTTGGAGGCCGGGGAGCTCTTCTTATGGGCAGTCAGCCTACAATTATTGCCGGTCTTTTGATCGGGACCGTACTCGGAGTAGCTTTATTTAAAGGAGTTCCCGTAGGACCGCTGATCGCTGCCGGGATTTTGTCGCTGCTGATCGGAAGAGGATAATAATTTACTCTGCGATTACCAAGAAGGCTGCAGGTTCGCTCAAAAGCGTCCGCAGCCTTTTTTAGATTAATGGTATCCTTCAACCCTGTACTTCTTCTCCAATTCAGACTGGTAATAAGGATCATAACGAATTTGCCTTCCAGGTGTACAGTCTAGCAGCTCTTTATTCCCATGATGATTAGAATGCTTAGTGTTATGCGGATAATGTTCTTTTACTTTTTGGACGATCTCATCATCCATAAGGGGCAGACCCGCCTCTTCTTCATTTGAGATCATGAGAGGAACAGGGAGTGAATATTCCCGTTCCTCGCCACTTTCCTCCACACAGGACACCGTTATTATTAGCTCTGTCCATCCGCAGCCAATCGGCTGTAATGTATAGATCTCCAGCAATAACTCGCTTGGTGATTGCAGGGACTCAAGGATAATTTGACGGTCTGCACCCACAAGGTATTCTCCGGCAGCTCCAGTCCAGTAGATCCCCTTGGGAAGCTGCAGCCGGACTTCTGCTCGTTTCACACCGGTTAACGGGGCCAGGCGGATCCACAGATGATTCATTCCTTCTTCATGCTCAAGAAAGGACTTGGCGAAGCGGATCTCCAGCGGAAGTGAATTTTCAATCATTGTTTGTTCTCTCCTTTCAGCAGCCGGGTCACAGCCTCAATCATCTCTGATTTCAGTTGCGGTGTGATTTGCGGACTTACCGTGAGCATTACATCTTCGTTAATCACCAGCGTCTCGTGCTGCAGAATGTGCTCCGGCTGGTAGAACCTTAGCCGGGCACCGATGCTGGCAACTTCCTCGGCAGTGAGCGCAGACAGCTTCATTTGAATATCCGCCAGGGACTCGCCGCTCTTGGATAAGGTCAGAATCGCCCGCAAAGATTCCAAGTGTCTGTCGGTATATACTCTTTTATTCCCCACTAGCTCCAGGGGCGGCAGCATCCCTATCTGAGTATAATACCGGACCGTTCTTAAATTTATATCCGCATCCTCCTGCTGGAGAATATCAGCCAATTGCTTACCGGTGTACACATTCATCAGGTTCATCCCCCGTTATAAAACGTCTTATCACAAAAAGTTACACTCAAGTGTTTCGGTTACAGTATACTGTAACTATAATCGAAATGCAACGGTTTTGCTGGAAAGATCAAGTTCACAAAAAAACGGCCCCCACAGGGACCGCTTCGTCTTGACTTACACAACCTTAAGCATCCAACCTCTGTACATTAAACAGCCGGGCATAACTCCCGTCAAGCGCCATAAGTTCCTCATGAGTTCCCCGTTCGGTAATTTCCCCATTCTCCAAAACGACGATCTGATCCGCATGGGTGATCGTAGATAGCCTATGAGCCACAATAAGTGTAGTACGCTCCGAAGCCAGCGATTGCAGCGCCTGCTGGATCAGATGCTCGGATTCCAAATCAAGTGCTGAAGTGGCCTCGTCAAGAATCAACACTTTGGGATCTTTCAGGAAAACACGTGCGATAGAGACGCGCTGCTTCTGTCCACCGGATAGCTTCACTCCGCGTTCTCCCACCTCCGTGTCATACCCATCCGGCAGCTGCATAATGAAATCATGAGCATTCGCAGCCCGTGCAGACGCGACAATCTCCTGCTCCCCCGCTACGGGATTGCCAAAAAGGATGTTATCGCGCACCGAGCCGCTGAAGAGAAAGTTATCCTGGAGCACCATCCCTACGGTCCGCCTCAGGCTCTCCTGTGTTAGACTTCTAACATCCTGGCCGTCCATGCACAGACTGCCTTCTGTAATATCGTAGAATCGCGGAATTAGACTGATCAAAGAGGATTTCCCTCCTCCGCTCATCCCGACAAAAGCCACTGTCTGTCCCGGATCGATGCGAAGTTCAATATTTTTCAATACCCAGTCATTCTCATCGTTGTATTTGAACCACACCTTCCGGAACTCTATAGCTCCAGATGGCGCCACTAGTGGCTTGGCACCCGGTTCATCGATGATATCATAAGGTTCATCCAGAAGCTCCATTACCCGTTCAAGTGATGCGGACGCTTGGGTCAGCACGGTTGAGGAATTGATCAGACGACGCAGAGGCGCGTACATCCGGTCCAGATAGCCGAAGAACGCCACAAAGGTCCCGAGCGATAAACTGCCGTGAATAACCTGATACCCCCCGTACCCGATTACCAGCAGTGGCGCGATGTCTGTAAGGGTGTTGATAATGGCAAAAGTAATTGCATTCCAGCGCGTCTGGGCCATCGCCTTTTCCAGGAATTTACCATTGATGTCTTCGAACTGCTTCTTGTCCACCTTCTCCATAGTAAAGCTGCGGATAATCGCAATCCCCTGAATCCGTTCATGCAAATACCCTTGAATCGCCGCAAGCGCCTGGGAACGGTCCTTAGTTAGCAGCTTAAGACGCTTGTAAAGCGTGTTCACTGCAATGCCATACAGTGGCAGTATAGCAATCGATACAAGGGCCAGCACCGGATTCAGATAGAACATAAAGGCCAGGGCGAACACCAGTGTGAACATATCCAGCCAGACATTCATCATGCCGACTTCAACGAGATTTTTACTTTGTTCAACGTCATTGATAAATCTGGAGATCGCTTCACCGACTTTAGTATTCTGGTAATAGCGAAGCGAGAGCCGCTGCAGATGTCCATACAGTCTGTTACGCATGTCAAACAACACTCTGCTGGTAATCAGCTGAGCAAAATACTGGCGGTAATACTCTACCGGACCCCGGATAATCACGAACAGCACAAGTGAGCCCCCGAGTACAGTCATAAGCTTCGATACTCTCGCTGCAACCGTGAGCGCCGGATTGTTCAACAGGTCATCGACCACATACTTCAGAATAAGAGGCAGGGTAAGCGGAATACTGAACTTGATCATGCCGATGAACAGGGTGAGGACAATCCATTTCATGTAGGGCCGTACAAAAGTATAATAAGATTTCCATTGCTTCACAGGAAGTAGCGTCCTTTCTCTTTACCGTGTTGATTGGGTACTGTTGACATTTTCGTTCCACAGTGTTTTTATATTTTTAAGTCCATAGGTACGCGTTCAACTCTAAATAGCAGTACCCGAACTTCAGGAGGATAACGATGTCCAGACAATTTGTGACCGAAGCCGTCATGATGGCGATTTACGGCCAGCTTCTCATTCCGCGGAGCCCCGTAGAATATATAGTGCCTTACACTACCGTGATGGAATTATACGAACTGCGGGACAGCGACGAACCTCTGATGAGCCATGCGGAGGATGACCAGCATGTGAAGCTCAAAATCCGCGAGCTTATTGCTTATTTCGAGGAGCCGCTGAATTCCAAAAAAATCAACCGCTGTCTGAACATCCCCTGGGCCAAAAGCTCCGGCATCCTGCTGGGAAGCCACGCACTAGTCACTATTATCAACAGTGTCGATAACGCAACGTATGGAGAAACGTTCGATCCCATTGAAACGGAGCTGCTGCTGACCTCACAGAGGGAGAAAGTGCCGGTTCTAACCGATCAATTCGAGCTGATTCAGCGCATCATTGAAGGTGGTGTCCCTGTTCAGGTGTTTGATATTGATGATTTTGATTTTGCCATGGAGGAAGAAACCTTCCGCAGCTCGCACTAAGCTCCTCCCGCTCTAGCCGCCACACAAAAAGCCCTGCCTTTTGGCAAGGGCTTTTTGTCCATATCAGTATCCCCGCTGCATCATTCGTTCTGAACCCCCGCTACCGCCTCAGGTTTATACACATAGTCAATATCATCCTCGGATTCCGAATACACAATGGACAGGCTATAACCCTCCATATACCACAGATCCTGCTCTTCCATATAAAAAATAATTCCCGCCTGATCCGTCTGCACAGCAGGACGGCCAGGAGGCTCATCTGCAATCCCCAGCGAGAAGCCTGGATGCAGTCCTCCTCCTGAGCTGTAGCGGGGAAATAAACGGAGATAAGCCCCGTCCTGAAGTGATAGTTCCCGCTTGAACCAGGCGGCGGCATCTTTGCTGATTTCCATCTTCATCTGTTTTAGCACCTCCTGTATATACTAATCATACTGAAATTATATCGATATTCCAAATCATTTAAGCGGATATCATTCTACAGCTTATTCGAAAATTATTCAAAATTACATTTGACAATTCTTCAGGCCGGGTGATAAACTCGGAACATAACGAATCGTCTTCAAGTTATTACCAAAATTAATGAAAGGGGTGAGCGCGGTGTTTAACCTTGTACCTGTATATTTCCTCACTATTGTCGGCACGCATACTCAACTGAATACCGAAGCAGCCCCAGCAGTGGAAACCTCCTGAGATTCATGCGCGTTATGCGTAGCGTGTGAAATCAAATTAGGCAAGTCTCTTCCATGTCTCTGTGCTGCATTACAGCACCGTGGACATGATAGCTGATGTAAATTACAGGCATATCATCCGTTACCGGATGGTATGCCTTTTTGTATGCTGGTAAGAGTTGCCACTTTCATTAATCACTACCGTCTTGAGCGTTTCTTAAAAGCCGACAATCATTTCAACACGAAAGGAAGGGATTTCCCTTGTTCTCCGTTCTCCGCAATCTCGGCTGGTTTTTCCGCCGCGAAAAAAAACGCTATGCTATTGGACTTATTTTACTGATTGTTGCCGGTGTTCTGGAGCTTCTGCCCCCCCGCCTGCTGGGTAATGCCATTGATGACATTGTCAGCGGTTCAATCACCGCAAGTTCACTCATGAAGTACATTGGCATGATTGTTCTCATGCTGCTGATTATCTATTGGATCACCTACATATGGATGCACAAGCTTTTCGGAGGGTCCAACCTGGTAGAGCGTCTTCTGCGCTCCCGATTCATGAATCACCTGATGACCATGACTCCTTCGTTCTTTGAACGCAACCGTACGGGTGACCTGATGGCCCGTGCCACCAATGATATCCGGGCTGTCTCGGCAACCGTTGGCTTCGGGATGCTTACACTTGTCGATTCAACCATTTTTCTCACTGTCGTGCTGCTCGCCATGGGTTTCCTCGTCAGCTGGAAGTTGACCCTTGCGGCTGTACTGCCGCTGCCGCTTATTGCGATCGCTATGATCTTCTACGGAAAAGCCATTCATGACCGTTACAGTCTGGCGCAAGATGCTTTCGGAGATATGAACGATCAGGTGCTGGAGTCAGTATCCGGTATTCGCGTCATCCGCGCTTATGTACAGGAACGGCATGACGAGAAGCGTTTTAGCGACATTACGGAAGATGTCTACCGCAAAAATATGGCCGTAGCACGGGTTGACTCCTTCTTCGAGCCAACCATCCGGCTGTGCGTCGGACTCAGTTACATTATCGCTCTTACTTATGGGATCTATCTTGTTTTCCGCAACCAGATCACCTTGGGAGACCTGGTCTCTTTCAATATGTATCTCGGGATGATCGTCTGGCCTATGTTCGCCATTGGTGAGCTGATCAACATTATGCAGCGCGGCGGCGCTTCACTGGAACGGATCGACGAAACATTGAATTCAAAACCGGATGTGCAGGATATTCCCTATCCGGTTCCTGTGGTTCAGCCCGCCACTATCGAATTAAAGGACGTAACCTTCCGTTATCCTTCCTCAACGATCGATAATCTCAGCGGGGTCAGCTTCTCGCTTACCCAAGGCCAGACACTTGGCGTTGTCGGACGTACCGGGAGTGGTAAATCCACCCTGCTCAAGCAGCTGCTGCATGAATATCCGACAGGCCAAGGGGAAATTCTGATTTCGGATGTGCCTATTGGGCAGATTGCTTTGGATCAGCTTCACAGCTGGATGGGGTATGTACCGCAGGAACAGATTCTATTCTCCAAATCCGTACGTGAAAACATCCAGTTTGGTCACCACGGAGCCAGCGATGACCGCATTATGGATGCAATCACAGCAGCGGCATTCCAGAACGATCTCGGTACCTTGTCCGACGGTCTGGATACCTTGGTCGGTGAACGCGGTGTCTCCCTCTCCGGGGGGCAGAAACAGCGGGTATCGATCTCCAGAGCCTTTATTGCCAATCCCGACATTCTAATTCTGGATGACGCACTATCCGCCGTTGACGCACGGACTGAAGCCAAAATTATTGAGAACATCCGTGAGGAACGGGCTGGTAAAACTACATTAATCTCGACACACCGCCTGTCCGCGATTGAGCATGCCGACTTGATTGTCGTACTGGATAATGGACAGATCACCGAGCGCGGGACCCATCAGGAGCTGCTGGACATGAACGGCTGGTACCGTGAGCAATTCGACCGGCAGCAGGTAGAGAACAACCTGACCAATGAATAATGGGTTATGTCCATCCAAGATGCAATACAACAAAACTTAAGCGTATGCTTACGAAGCGAGTTTTGTACGTAGTGAACTCCATCAAAATACGCTTACAAACTTTTAGGAGGTGTCACCGTTGACACAGAGTACAGGCAAACGCCTGCTGCAGTATGCTTTAACTGCCAAAAAGACTTTTATCGCAGCCCTATTGCTGCTTACTATCGGAGTGGCGGCTGAGCTTGCAGGCCCTTTTATCGCCAAGAGCATGATTGATAACCACATGCTGGGCATCGAGAAGCCCTACTTCCAGACCCCTTCATCCGACGAAGCAGCTGAATATAACAACATCTACTACAAACGCGGTGACCGTTTTGCGCCGGGTGAGGCCAAAGGCCAGGAGGTCCGCCTGCTTCAGGAAGGCAGATCCTTCTACTTCATCAATGAACCGGTAGCGCAGCCTGACGGCGAGCGGACCTACCGTGATGGCTCACTATATATCAAGCATGGAGATTCAGAAGCTGTCTACCCGGCTGTGAAGCTGTCGGCGGACGAACTGTTTTCCTTTTACAAACCCGAACTACCTGGAATCTACGAGCTTGTAGGCTTGTATGCCCTGTTCCTGGTGATTTCGATCTTTGCGGAATTCGGTAAAACCTACTGGCTGCAATCCTCGGCCAATCAGGTGATCCGTAAGCTGCGGACCGATGTGTATGCGCACATCCAGCGGCTGCCGGTTTACTTTTTTGACAACTTGCCTGCCGGCAAAGTCGTGTCACGGGTGACGAATGATACGGAAGCGGTAAAAGATTTGTTCATTGCCGTACTGTCTAACTTCAGCACAGGGATTATCAATATCTTAGGCGTGTACGTAGCCCTGTTCCTGTTGGATATCCGTCTTGGCCTGGTAAGCTTGTTCATCGTGCCGATTGTGGTTCTCTGGATCATCCTGTACCGCAAGGTTGCCACCAAATACAATACCATTATCCGATCACGCCTTAGTGAGATTAACGCCATTATCAATGAATCGATTCAGGGGATGTCAATCATCCGTATCTTCCGCCGCCAGAAGCAGAGTAAGGAAGAATTCGAGAAACTCAATGACGATTATTTGAAATATCAGAACAAAATGCTGAATCTGAACGCCTTTACTTCCCACAATCTGGTGAATTCGCTGCGCAGCCTCTCCTTTGTGCTCGTCCTGTGGTACTTCGGCTTCGGCAGTCTGGGTGGTTCTACCTTTGTGTCACTAGGTGTGCTGTATGCTTTTGTTGATGTACTCGGACGGATGTTTCAGCCAATTACCGGGATGGTCAACCAGCTTGCCAACCTTGACAGCTCCATGGTTTCTGCGGGGCGGGTGTTCACGCTGATGGATGAACCCGGTGAACCGGTCACCGATGGAAGTATGCCGCGTTACAAAGGAAATGTGGTATTCAAGGATGTCTCTTTTGCCTATAAAAAAGACTTCGTCCTGAAGGACATCTCCTTCGAAGCGCGTCCCGGTGAGACTGTGGCCCTTGTAGGCCATACCGGATCCGGCAAAAGCTCGATCATCAACTTACTGTTCCGCTTTTATGATCCGCAGCGCGGCACCATTACGATTGACGGAGAGGAGGTTAAAGGCATACCGAAGCAGTGGCTGCGCAGTCACATGGGTATTGTATTGCAAGACCCTTACCTCTTCACTGGCACCATCGCTTCAAATGTAAGTCTTGGAGATGAGCGAATTTCACGTGAACGTGTGGAACGGGCACTGCGCGAAGTGGGTGCAGATAAACTGCTGGCTCATTTGCCTCAAGGCTTCGACGAGCCGGTGGTCGAGAAAGGCAGCACCTTGTCGGCAGGCCAGCGACAGCTGATTTCATTCGCCAGAGCGTTATCCTTTGATCCGGCGATTCTGATCCTGGATGAAGCCACCTCCAATATCGACACGGAAACAGAGAGTCTGATTCAGGAAGCGCTCGAAGTGCTCAAGAAGGGCCGCACTACCTTCATCATTGCCCACCGCCTCTCCACCATCCGCAGTGCGGACCAGATTCTGGTTCTGCACCGGGGAGAGATCGTTGAGCGCGGCAGCCATGATGAATTAATGGCCCTCGGCGGAAGATACTTCCGCATGTATCAGCTGCAGCTCGGTGCTGGGGGAGGCTCAGAGCTTCCGGCTCCCGGTCCGGATCACCGGTTAGAAGCAGTCCTACAGCCATCCATAAAACAAGTCTAATAGCGCGGGCATCGTTCTCTAAGATGAAGCCCACCAAAAAAAGCCCTTGATGCAGAGCTATCGCATCAGGGGCTTTTGAATGCTTGTGCAGGGAACGTTTGTTCCGTATAATGAAAGCAATACGTAAGATCGGGGTGGAAACAATGATCACTTATTCGCTCAGTAAGCGGCAAGCCCGGCAGTTCCTGCTTCAGCATCAACGGCTAGTCTCCGGCGGCTCAGCTCATGGTAAGGCTGCCATTTACGACTTCATCCGCCATGTGGGCTGCATTCAATATGATCCGCTCCGAATTGCCGGTCATAATCATGAGCTCGTACTGCAGGCGCGGATTCCGGGGTTTGTCCCTGAGCTTGCCTCTGAGCTGCTCTACAAGGACAGACTTCTGGTCGACGGCTGGGACAAGAATATGTCGATCTACTGCACGGAGGACTGGCCGTACTTTCAGCGCCGCAGAGATATGGCTGCAGAACGCTATCAGGGCAATGAGGCACTCGGAGCTATGGTGTCGCATGTACGAGAAGAATTGATCGGGCGCGGCCCCCTCTCTTCACTGGATCTGGAGAGCAAAGATAAGATTGATTGGGCCTGGGCTCCGGCACGGCTATCCCGTGCGGCTATGGAGAGTATGTATTTCTGGGGTGAAATCTCCGTACATCACCGCATACACACTCGCCGTTATTATGATTTCACGGCAAAATTGCTACCAGAGCCCCTGCTCAGTACCGAGGACCCTAATGTGACTTTTGAGCAGTACTACGACTGGTATGTGCTGCGCAGAATAGGCAGCATCGGCCTGCAGTGGAACAAATCCGGGGACGGCTGGCTGGGGATCGCAGGCTTGAAGAGTAAGGAACGGACAGCCGCAATCGATCGGTTGCTGCACAGGGACTCGCTCCGCGAGGTCCGCGTCGATGGCCTGAAGCTTCCGCTATACATGCGGACCTCAGATGCCCACGTATTGGAAGAGATATTAGCAGACGGCGATACTCTTAATCATAACGAAGCCGGCGTTGATTTCGCCGCTGCACTGGCTCCGCTAGATAATCTGCTCTGGGACAGAGAACTGATCAAGCAATTGTTCGGATTCACTTACCGCTGGGAAGTATACAAACCCGTTGCTGAACGAGAGTACGGTTATTATGTGCTGCCACTGCTCTACGGAGACCGTTTCATTGCGCGCTTCGAACCGGTAATGGACAATAAAAATGGTGTACTGAACATTTTGCGCTGGTGGTGGGAAGCGGATATGAGCTTGAGCGCAGAGATGATCCCTGCGCTTACAGCCGCTCTAGATGCGCTTGCAAAGTGTACGCGGGCCTCATCGATCCGGTTCGCTCCCGGAGTGGCGGTGAGCAATGGGCTTCAGGCCCTGGAATCCCGCTTCCAACAATAATCCCCCTATTCAAATCAGCTTTTCCTCTTCAAGACCCAGTTTGCTGTACATCTCAGTGCAGTAGCCCTGTAGCTTGATCTCAAGCCTGCGGGCTTTATTCTTGAAACGCTTTAGTTCACGGATCATATGTGCTCTGCCAGCAGGTGTGAATGTCTCCTGAATTCGCTCTTTGAAATAGTCGTGTACAATATGATTACGCTGCTTCCATACAGCCTGAAGCTGGTTGGTTTCCTCTTCCGAAAAAGGGAAGTGATGCTGGATTTCTTTGATGAGTTGGCCGAGTGAATTGCTGAGCTTGCGCTGATACAGTTCAGCAAGATCTGCTTCTGTAGGCGTTTCTCCCTGAGATAGCTTCGTTAGTAGCAGCAGGTTAGTTAACTGCTGCTCCAGTGCCTGGCAGTAGTAGACAGCTAGGCCGAAATAAGCAAATAGCTCTTTGGATTGTTCACTCTCCGGTAGGTGTGTATCCTTCATCTTTCCTCCCGTTCCTCTTTCTGTCTAGTATTTTACATCATTATAAGCTTTTGCTGTCATCCATACGGCTGGAGCGGTATAGATTGAATCCAGTGAACAGCACAATATAGATCAATGCATGCATGAAAACACCCAGCAATTGTATAAGGGGCAAATCATCCGCATTCATTAGGGCATCCATAACCGGATATGACGGTGGTAGCAGAATATAAACGAAGGGACCTGGAATGAGCTCACTCAGCTTCTGGCTGCCAATGGATAAAATTACAACTGTAAGCATTAGTCCCGCGGCATAACTCGTTTTGGTTACCCAGGAAGCCTGGAGGTACAAGGATATCGTCACACCCAGCAATCCCAGGAGCGCATGCCCGGCGAATGCGATAACTATCCTGTATAGACCTGCCGGTTCATCAAATTGTCCTGTAAGCACCGGATAACCCACAACCAGCAGATCAAGCAGCAAGATCAACGCGCCTAAGGTAAGGAGAGTACCGGTGTTATATCGGAGCTTGCTCCTTGCCTGAACGATTGAAACCTGCCGTTGCACCGGGTGCTCATGATTCAACAAGCTTAACCCTAACCAGGCAGAACCTACAAACAGGATAATCGTTGTGGCGGCAAAGCTGTTCATCACAGGATTAGGTTTATAGGAATAAAGGAGCAGCACAGCAATGATTGTAAACGCAACAGGACCAAAGTACCGCTGTGAAGCAGTATAGCTGCGAAGCATATAAAAAACAATCCACCTCATCCCTTTGCTCCCCCTTTGACTGGTTTGGGGTCCATCCATTGCTCCAGACCACCAGCACTTAAACCGCCGCAAGGTTCTACTGATACTACTGACCCTTCTGCCTGCAGGATGTGGCGAAGATAATTATCTGCCGCTGCAATCTCTAGAGTCGCTGCTAAATAATTCCCCGGTGTACCCTCCAGTGCATGTATGGAAGTAACCCCGGGTATGTCCATAATCCCTGCTTTTCGTTGCTCTGAAATGCCTTTGCAAACTATGTAAACAGCGGGTGTCACCCGCATTTCCTCTTGGCTATGGATGGTTGTAACCGTTCTGCCAGCATGCAGGACATGTACGTTGTCAGCCAGAGCTTCAATCGTCTGCGGCTCATGGATGGAGAATACAATCCCGTCCCGCCGCGCTTCAGCTCCTTCAGATGGCCGATAAGTGCATGCTGTGCGGGAAGATCAAGTCCTGACATCGGCTCGTAGAGCAGCAGCAGCTGCGGGCGTGCAATCAGACTTTGAATTAAGTTCACTTTTTGCAGCATTCCTTTGGAAAACCCGTCCATCCGCTGCCTGCGAAACTCTTCCAGATGAAAAATCTCCAGCAATTCTGCCATTCTGGCTTCCGCTTCTGCAGATGCAAGTCCCGCAATCCTGGCCATGCTGAGTAAATAATGCTCTGCTGACATCTTTAGCCCCGGAAAAGCTTCAGGGGCATACCCCGTGGCACCCCTGCGCCCGCTGCGCACTATGATCCCGGAGGATAACTTTGTCAATCCGGCAAGAATGGAGAGCAGCGTGCTCTTACCGGATCCATTCCGGCCAATCAGGGCCGTTGCCATTCCACCTTCCACAAGCAAGGATATCTCACTCAACACAGGACGTCGGTCATATAGCTTCGTGGCCCGGCTCAGCTCAATAATTGGCACAAATGGACCGTCCGACTGCTGGCTTGTACCGATCCCTGTAAGAGTCATACCGCTATATCCTCCTCTTCACATTCTTCATACCATAAATTCGCCGGGGCAGCTTCGATCTCCTTTTAAACCTGACAAATGATTCATAATTACAACAAAAAACCAGAACCCCACAGTATGGACTGCTGGAGCCTCTGGTTTTGGAATAACTCAGCTAGAACCTTATATAAAGGGATTGGAAACAGGATTAAGCGTATACCTCTACTGCTCCACTGATCAACCGGCAGGCGATAGCAGTGGCACGGCAGGAATCAATACATCCCTGACAATGGGTATGTACATGCTTGCTGCTCTCATCGGCACAACGTTCGCAAATTTCAGCGCACAGGCGGAGAATTTCTGCAACGAATGGACTTTGACGGGTCATGGCCTGGACAGCAAAAGAGCAAATATCCGCACACTCCCTGTCCAGCCTGATGCTCTCACGAAGTGAGGCAAGATCGTATTCTTTTAGGCTTGCGACGTAGCTATAGTTACAGGCGTTCATGGTTTGAATACAAGCATCGATGCACTCCTGATATTGAATTCGGGTCATAGCCTTTTACCTCCTGCAATTTTATAGGGTATGCCTATGTATTAACCTGCAAGAATAGGAACGAACCATTCTCCTGCTTGGAGGAATTCCCCTACAAACTTCTCTTTACAGCCGCGGGTCTAGCCAATATACGCTTCTCCAGCTGGAGGAGTCGGGTCCGAAGTTCACTGGAAGCAAAGTGCTCACCGATGAATACCGCCACATCCGGCACTTCGCCCTGAGGGGTAATTTTCATGAAATCAGCCTCTCTATAGGCATACTGGAACAAAAACCGGCTGGAGGTATCACTGAAGGTAACAATCCCTTTTGCACGGTAGACATCCCTGGGGAGCTCCTTGATAAACTGTTCGAATTCCTCGCTGTTCACTGGACGTTTGAAATAGTGGGTATACGCCATCACATGGTCATGGGTGGAATGTGAAGCACCCGTCAATTGAGTATCCTTACTTGTAAGATCCTGATCTTCTGACTCCTGAAGCTCATCGCCTTCCCCGAAGCGGGCTTCGGTATGAATGCCGCCAAGACCATCAAGCAGCTCTTCTGGATCAAGCGCGCAGCGGACCGCAGGCAGGATTTCCGCATAAGCGTTCCATTTGCGCAGAATCTCAGTAACCTCTTCCGCTTCCTCCTTCGTCACCCGGTCGGTTTTGTTCAGAATCAGCACTGAAGCGCAGCGGATCTGCTCTTGCATCAGCCGGTAAGTGGCACCTTGCTGGGAGCGGTACAGCTCAATCAGATGTGCAGCATCCACTACAGTGATCAGACCTTTCAGCTCCACCAATTGATACAATGAGATTTCAGTAACTGCATCTACAATCTCAAGCGGATTCGCCGCACCGGTCGCTTCAATAACAACAACATCGGGCGACTCTTTCTTAATCAGCGTAGCAAGCTCTGTGCTGAGATCGCCGCGGATGGAGCAGCAGATGCAACCGCCGAGCATTTCCGCCATCGGGACCGACTGCTCTACCAGTAGACCGTCCAGATTCACCTCACCCAACTCGTTCATCACTACCGCGGGTTTGAGCCCCAGGCCTTTCCAGTGGTCCAATAGGCGCTGCAGTAATGTTGTTTTGCCGCTTCCCAGAAATCCAGATAATATATAAACTGGCATAGCCTGTTCCATGTTTCATCTCTCCCTGACAAATTTCCGTTATGGTAGCGAGTGTACTACAAGTGCCTTTACGGTGCAAGGCAACAGCTGAAGTATAGTGTCCATAATCAGCCCCCTCCAGCTTGTCTTTGCTAACTCAATCCCCTATCATGAGGAATACATTGATAAATTGATGAAGAAGGAGCTGGTTCGCTTGTCATCCGTTGATGAACACCGGCGCGAAGCGCCTCAAAGTGTGGCCTGTTATGTCATTACGGTCTCGGACACCCGCACACAGGAAACCGATACCGGAGGCGCGCTGATCAGAACCATGCTCGAAGAAGCAGGATATGTGGTCATCGGCAGTACGATCGTCAAGGACGATTATGAAGATATCCGCGAGCTGGTCTATAAAAGCTCCGTTCACTCAGGCATCGAAGCCGTGCTCTTGACCGGTGGAACGGGAATCTCTCCCCGGGATACCACTTATGAGGCTGTGGCTTCCTTACTGGACAAAACACTCCCGGGATTCGGAGAAATCTTCCGGCTGCTCAGCTTCACCGAGGACATCGGCTCCGCAGCTATCCTCAGCCGGGCGATTGCCGGTACCATCGGCAGCACAGCAGTCTTCTCCATGCCCGGTTCAACTGGTGCGATCAAGCTCGCTATGGAGCGGTTGATCATCCCTGAGCTAAGACATGTCATGCGGGAGATCTATAAACGTTCGTAGGAGATTGAGATTGAGTTCCCTGTTCTATGGACAGAAGTACACTCAGGAGGTTTCATTCATGGAAGAATGCTTGATTTGCCAGCGGATCGGGATGATAGAAGCGGGGACGAACCCATATTTAGTACGCGAACTTGAAACAGGCTATGTGGTCCTTGGAGATCATCAATTTTTCGAAGGGTATACCCTGTTTCTCTGTAAGGAACACAAATGTGAGCTTCATGAACTGGATAACGACTTCAAACAGAAATTTCTCATTGAAATGAGCAAGGTTGCTGAAGCGGTGTACCGGGCGTTCAAGCCGAACAAACTGAATTATGAGCTGCTTGGGAACGGCGATTCCCATATGCACTGGCATATTTTCCCCAGAAGGTTAAGCGAACCGAACCCCCATTCACCCGTATGGCGTACGCCAAAGGAAATTATGTATGCAGAGAATGCCAAACCAAGCGATGAAGTGCTGGAACAATTGAAGAAAAGTCTGTTGGCTGAGCTGGACGAGATATTGTAATTCAATAAGATTTGTCCATTCTCCTAAACGTTATAAACCCTAACAACCCGCCTGTATCCGTGGTGGCTTACCACTCCCATTTTTACAGGCGGGCTGTTGAAGAACAAGCTTTGGCAAAATGTGCTGACTTCTTTTTACTCCTCGGGAGGGTCTGTATGAATATCCGTATCTGGAGCTGTGTTCACCCAACGCAAGAACGTTACCTTGAGTCCGGCGCGGGTGGGGGCGCAGACAAACGGGCCTGCCTTTTTCCCATTCTCATATGGAAAACGAGCCACCCGGATCGTTCGCCAAGGATGGTTCTCTGTTCTGGCCCTGATGACTACTGCATCATTCATCCGTGAGGCCCGGATCGTAACCACCTCTCCAGCCCATTCCGCTACAGGTGACAGCGACCAATCGGAATAAACGTCGGTCACAACCGCACCGATATGCGGAACACCGTCGTTCAGCTCAATTCCGGCTTTGATCCAAACCTCATGATTGAGCCACAGCATGATTCCTGCCTGATCATACAGCTCTGTAAACCCCTGCAGTGAAAAGCTGACCTCAACAGCATCACTGTCCTCCCAGGGAGCCAGTAGGGCGTGTCCATTGTCATGCTGGAATCCGTACATTGTTTTTTCCCAATAATCGCTGCCCTCTGCTGCTGTTACAACAAATGCTCCATCCTGTACCTCTGCGGAGACTGGTTGATTACTCCAATCTCCACTCTGCCAATCCACTGCTCTAATCATATAGAGACCTCATCTTTCCGCTTATTCATCACAGCATTGATCTTCTCTGAGCTAATAAGCATTATAACAATATATCCCACAAGCATGAACGGAAGAATCACAAACGAGCTGCGGGCGGCAATCCATCCCAATAACGGCGGCAGAAATGCACCTCCTGTATACGCCATAGCCATTTGATAGCCCATAATTCTTTGGGAATGTTCCTTCCCGAAGCGGGCGGGTGTCTCATGAAGCATACACGGAAATATGGGTGCCGATCCGAGTCCCACAAGAATAAATCCAAACAGGGAATATACAGCCGGCAAAGGCAGTAACAGCAGCAGCGCACCCAGCAGCGAGATCAATATACCGGTACGAATAAGCTGGCGGTTATTAAATCTGAAAGTGACAAAACCGGTGACCAGTCTGCCCACTGTTATCCCCCCATAATAGAGAGATACCCAGCCAGCGGCCGTTGCTGCTGACAGTCCCTTCTCATTGACCAGAAAGCTGCTGCCCCAGAGTCCAAGCGTCGCTTCTACCCCGCAGTAAAAAAGAAAGGTAACCAGCGCCAGCTTCACACCCTTGATGCGCAGTATACCTGCTACAGGAATCTGCGGCGAGATGACTTCCTGCTGAACATCTGTTGCTGCTGCCATTGATTCACCCGTCGGTTCTGCCCGCTTCCAGAGCGGTAGGGAAATGAACAGCAGTATAACCAGCACGAACTGAATCAGGCTGACCGTCAAATATCCTTGCCGCCAGGAATCACCCGCAGCAATATAACGCGACATAATAATAGGCCCAAGCATAGCGCCTACACCCCAGAAGCAGTGAAGCCAGCTCATGTGGTGGGCTTTGTAGTGGGTAGCTACATAATTATTCAGCCCGGCATCAATGGAGCCGGCGCCAAGTCCAAGCGGAAGGCATAATACAGCCAGCCAGATGATTGAAGGCGAATACGTAAAACCAAGTAATGCGAGTGCGGTCACAGCAACGCTGATAAAAGTAACTTTCCCCGTGCCCAGCTTCTGCAGCACCATCCCGCTGGCTAGACTGGAAATGATTGTACCCGCGACAACGATCATGGATAGCAATCCCGCAGCATCCACCGGGGCTGCGAAATCGGGACGCATCATCGGCCAAGCCGCCCCAAGCATCGAATCCGGTAAGCCAAGACTGATAAAAGCCAAATAAATAATAATGAGAAAAATAGTAGCCATGAATGTCAACCGCCTATACTCCAGATTTGGTCAATTGCAGCCCTGTCTCCAGGGTTGATAGTGTTGAAACGATCATTCCTTGCAAATAATCTCCAGCGAAATCCATACTGAGCACAAGATGAGGAACCGCACCGGGCGGCAGCAGCTTTGCACATTGTTCTGTAATACCTGTCAGATGCCCCTCCTGCAAAAAACTTCCATATAGTACCACCGTCCCGGGGTTTAGCACACTGCTGACAGCAGACACCAGCCTGGCAATGGCGATAGTCAGCTTCTCCGTTGAGGACTGCCATTCGCTGCTGCTCCAATCAATACCCAATGGGATATTGGCCACTTCCCCGGCAAAACCGCTTTTTCCTTTCTGAAGCCTGCCGTTCGTGATAATCCCAGCCCCTGGTGGAAAACGGTCAGGAAAGTATAAATAGATTGCTGGAGCGTCTGTCTCCATCGCAGTTCTGCTGTAGTTTCCGATTGCCGCAGCATTCACATCATTCTCGATAATTACCTGCTTCCGGTAACGCTGTCTGAAATGCTCCGCTACTGGAATGCCACGCAGAGTATCATAATCTGATACCACCAGTCTGCCATCCGCTTCAGCACCCGGTAGTCCAAAACCAATTGCCCCTATAGCAGGAAATAGCTTCAACACTTCATCGATGATGTCTTCGAAGCAGGCGAGATTAACCTTTTGCACAGGTATGCTCTCCTCATGCAGACAACGCCCAAAGAGCGTAACCACGGTGCAGCGGATACTGATCCCTCCAAGCTCTTCAAATGGAAACAGGATCAATGCCAAGGCATACTCATCATTGTATATGTACTGCTGGGCAGGTCTTCCCCCGCTGGATGAGATTAGCCCCGCCTCCACCACCTCAGTATGCTGGATTAAAATTTCAAGCACTGTACCGACTGTAACGATACTCAGGCCTGTTCCCTCGGCAATCTGCCGTTTGGTGGCTTGTTTACATTCCTTCAAGACACGCCGAACCAGGTTGATATTCACTTCCTTAATTACCAGAGCGTTTCCTCCGATATTCTTCATTTCTGTTCACCTCGCTTATTATAATACTTTATAAAAGTGTTTTATTAAACAGTTTTTTTCGTGAGATCCTGACAAAAAAAAAGCCCGGCAGATAAATTCTGCCAGGCCTGTGTTTTTTATTTATGAGTACAGATTATATAAATCCTACAAATCCGGGTGCTCGTGTTTGGCTTTGAGACGGTTCCAGCGGCGCTGTACTTCACCCTCGAAGGCGCGCAGCGCCGGTTCGTTTTCGGGCTTGAGAAGATGACGCGTTTTGCCCATTGTTTTCAGCCATGCAGCAACTTCCACCCGCTTGTCCTTCTCTTCCGGATTGTACGTAATCGTCGTCGTGCCCTGCTCAACTTCATAGAGCGGGAAGAAGCAGGATTCTACTGCCAGCGATACAATATTCGTACCGTCCTTGTCTTCACTCATCCAGTTCAGCGGACAAGCAATAAGAATCTTGCCATAGACCAGACCTTCATTCTGGGCATACCACTGGGCTTTGGCGGCCTTCTTGAGCAGATCCTGCGGATAAGCCTCACAGCCGGTAAATACATAAGGGATGTTGGTGGCTGCCATAATCTGCGCGGTATCCTTATGCTGGGTTACTTTACCCTGCTGTGTTTTGCCGATGCTTGAAGTCGATGTCCGGTGGCCGAGAGGTGTGGAATACGACTGTTGGGCGCCTGTATTCATATATCCCTCGTTATCGTACTCAACAATAATCATCTTGTGACCACGCAATGCAGCACCGATGGCCGGACCCATGCCGATATCCATTCCCCCGTCACCAGTTACCATGACAAAGGTAAAGTCTTCCTGCAGTCCCAGTCCATCCAGTTCTCCGCGGCGTTTGCGTTCCCAGAACATCTCCACGACACCGGACAACGTAGCTGCACCATTCTGGAACAAGTTGTGGATGAATGTCGATTTATGAGCTGAATAAGGATAACCGGTCGTTGTGACCATTGCACAGCCTGTGTGATACAGGGCAACAATATCCCCTTCAATGCCTTTGAAGAACAGCTCCAGTCCGGAGAAAATGCCACAGCCCGGACATGCGCCGTGTCCCGGTGATAACCGTCTTGGTTTCTTCATCAGGCTGCGGATTGGCGGAACCTTCACACTAAGCTTGCCTGTCTCTTCGTTCTGCTTCACGGTTATAAGACCTGTCTTCAGTGATTCAAAACTCATCGGCTTCAGCAGACGCTTCGGCGCTTTGTCCGGCGTTCCAGGATTGTGGCCATAGTAATCAAACGGAATTTCCACACGGTCAGCAACAACTGCATCCATTGCCAATTGGAAGAAATGATGTCCGTCTTCGGCATAGAAGTCCTTGCCTCCCAGTCCATAAATCCGGCTGATTACTTTGGTGGTGGTATTTCCGTAAGTAAACAGTGCTGCCTTGATCTCGTTAACCATGTTGCCGCCATGTCCGCCGACAGAATCTGCACGGTCACCGACCGTAATAGCCTTCACATTCTTCAGTGCTTCAGCGATTTGCTTCTGCGGGAATGGGCGGATCATATTCGGGGAGATGGCCCCGGCTTTGATCCCTTGGAGGCGAAGCTGGTCTACAACATCCTTGATGATCTCCGAAGCGGAGTTCATCAGAAATACAGCAACATCGGCATCTTCCATCCGGTACTGCTCGATCATCGGATAGTGGCGTCCGGTCAGCTCAGCGAATTCCTGGGCAATCTCTTCGAATACCTCTCCGGCATTGTACATGGCAACGGATTGCTGGTAACGGTTATTAATATAATCCGGTTCGTTCATGTACGGTCCTACGGTAACCGGATTGTTGCGGTCCAAGGTGTCTGTGAAGCCCACTGGGGGCTGTTCACCAACAAACTTATGAACATCCTCCCGATGGGCAAAAGCTTGTACACGACGCTTCTGGTGAGATGTGAAATAGCCGTCAGATGCGACCATTACCGGAAGGCGGACCTTGGCGTGTTCAGCCAGCTTCAGGGCCATCAGATTCATGTCGTAGACAGACTGAGGATCACGGCACATCAGAATCGGCCAGCCGGTATTGAGGGCAAAATACAGATCGGAGTGGTCACCGTGAATATTAAGGGGACCGGAGATCGAGCGGCAGATCAGGTTCATGACCATTGGCATGCGCGTACCTGCTTGTACAGGCAGTTGCTCCAGCATGAACATATAGCCTTGGGCACTGGTTGCGTTGAATACGCGTCCGCCTGCCGTCGATGCGCCGTAACAGATCCCCGCAGAGCTATGTTCGCCATCGGACGGTACAAGCATGATGTCGTGCTGTCCGCTAGCTTTCATAGTATCCAGGAACTGGGCCACTTCAGTAGATGGCGAAATCGGAAAATAGCCCATCACGTGATAGTTGATCTGATGAGCAGCATATGCAGCCATTTCATTACCGGATTCATATAGGAATTTCTGCTCCACTTTGGTGGAGCCTACTTCTTGTTCATAATCAATAGCCATTATTCATTCCACCTTTCTTCCAAGGATTAAACCTGTGTAATCAGATCAAATTGGTGATGCACTGTGTGGGTGTCCGCATAGCCTTCCTTCTCACGCTGGCTTGACAGTGCGGATGTCGGACAGGCATCGACACATTTCAGGCAACCCTTGCAATATTGATAATCGATACCCGTCAGGAACATTTGTGAACGGCCCTTGCGGTCAATCCGTTCTTCCCATACAAAGCACTGATCCGGACATACCGTATCGCACTGAGCACAGTGGATGCACGCTTCGTTCTCATACGCCGGGATCATACCGGAGCGGGAAATACTCAAATTTTTCAGAAAGGTGCTCCCTGGATTAATAATAGATCCGCCAATCGGCTGTGTATCATAACCCAGAACTCCAATATCGGAACGGACATATTCAGGCATGCTATCCCCTGCAGCCAGCTCAAATTGCATAAACTTCACTTCATTATAGCCGCGGTCAAACGTTGTGATGGCTGACTCGACTGCCTGGGGATATTTTTTGCCAAGGGACTTCTCAATAACATCCTTCATCGTTGCAGTATCAAGAAACGGACAGAGCCGGAACAACGCGCCCAGCATTGCCATATTCACACGATTCTTCTCTTTCAGTGCAATGCTAGTTGCATCAATCACGGCAATGGTTCCGGCTTTCATCTTCAGCAGCTCTTTCAGTTCCTCCGGCGTTTTGGCCGAATTCACAAGAACAGTGCTCTGCTCATGAATACCACTGGTCACGTTGACTGTCTTGGCCAGCGCTTCATGGAATACACCCACAACATGCGGACGTTCCACAGGAGAGGTATCGCGGATAGGTGTGTTCAGATCGCAGAAACGGATATGAGCCTTAACAGCAGACCCCTTCTTCTCCGAGCCGTAAGACGAGAAACTGACGCCATTAAGACCCGCTCCGACCACCCCTGCTTCTGCAAGCATTTTACCAGCCAGGTTCGCACCTAAGCCTCCAATGGACTCCAGACGAATCTCAAAAAATCCGAGATCGTTAACGATTGGTAATTGTACCACCGACATAACCCCTTTCTTAGTGTCAAGTAGAATAACATCCTTATGACTTTTTCAACGATTGTAACTTGATTTTGCAAGTCGCGAAGTGACATATCTTGCATTTTCCACGCCTCAGGAATCACAATAATTTATGGATTTCAATCGATTTCTTTATACGCGACAGTGCTGCGTTACTTTAATAGAAGATAATCTGCCATAAAAACGACAACATGTGAATATTGTGTGTTAACCCGCACTTCCCAAGTCGAATGTGGAACAAATGTCACCCTTAATTTAGCAATAAAATTAAAAATTAAGATGTTAAAAATGTCACATAAAACATGGTCGGATCATAGTATGAGCAAAATCGTCAATGATCTTTATTCCTTTGACAGGCAGTTTTTTTTGCGTTCGATTATTATCACTAATTTCCTTGAAAAACCCGTTATCCCGGATGCGTTTCGATTCCTTTTTCCGCCTTTTTAACGCATTCCGTTAGTGTCTCATAACCAAACTATAATGCACAAAAAAGCCCGCCAGCATAAAATCACTGACGGGACAATGTTTATGTATTCACTTGATGTTAATATCACAGAAATTTCCGTATACAGCGCAAATAAATATACCCCCCTGTAACCGCAAAAAATAAAACACCAATACATAAAAATCGCCACAGACTGATAATGTTTTCTGAAGGGGGAGTCGAAAGGGCCATTCCTAGAAGTATGCAAATTCCGAATGTTAAATCACATAGCAAAGGTTTCACAACCCTCTTTAAGTTCACTTTTGAGAAGAATAACACTTTAATATTCCAAATAGAAGCCATTGTTTCAAGCAACAGAATTGCAAGAGCAGCCCCCTTATATTCATAACCAGGGATTGCCACCAAAAAATATTGGACCATGATTGAACATACAATTCCAGTAAGTATCCCCATGAAAGGATTCTTCCGGTTATCCTGCGCCCATAAAATACTGGTAGAAATCTCTCGAAAACCAACGATAAGCGGGATTGGGGATAGATATCTAATCACATTACTTGCGTTATCACTATGAAAGATGTAATAAGATAACTCGTCCGAGTAGAAAAACAAAAACAAACTTGTTAGGCCTCCCCATAACCAACATGTACATATGGCTGTATTACAAAGACTATTGAATTTCCTCTGGTTACCTTGCTGCCATTCCGCAACTATTTGACTGGTTAAGATATGACTCAGTGCTCCAATAAATAACGTAGGCGCATAAACCACAATAACAGCCATTCCATAAATAACTCCGTATATAGCGGTAGCTTCAGAAGCGCTGTTTCCTGCTGCGACCAGACGATCAGGAATAATTAGTGCATCAAGGAATTCCGAAAATGGAATTAACAGGCGGGTAGCTGAGATCGCTAACGAAGTGTTCACGAACCAGGACGTCGTTAATAATTGATCTGGAGCCCTGTTAAGGGGGAACTCTGCTTTTTTAAGAGAAATGCATGCAATCATTATAATTAAGGAGAGGAACGCACCTAAAAAAGTACCGTATAGTCCATATCCAACTGCCCGTTCTACACCGAGTGACAGTAGCTGTCCAACAATCAACAGCATGAATACCGTTCTGAAAGCCTGCTCAGCGATCTCAGACAGGGCGATGATCCCGATTTGCTTCAACCCTTGCAAGTATCCTCTAATTAATCCGAGAAGGGGAACTATCCACAAGGATGGGGCAAGGCTGCGAATTGCATATGTTAGTCCAGGGTTTCCAAGCAACTGGCCAATAGTGGCTGAATTCTTAAAAATGCTCAGACCAAGAACGCAACCGGAAAGAATGAGACAGAGGAACACTACCTTAAAAATCCTCCAACCCTGCTTAGGTGCTTTAGCTGTTGCAATTGCAAGCGTTGTTGGAAGACCGCTGGTGAGCATCAAAATGAAGCCGTAAAAGGAATAGGCAATTTGGTACAGTCCTATTCCTTCAGCACCAACGATTCTTGTAAGGATCACACGGCCAGCCAGTCCAATCAATTTCACTATGAACATGGCACCGGCTCTGATTATAAATTGATTGAGAAGCCGCGGTATCCCCATGATTCCCTCCAGCATAAAAATAGATTCTATCTCTATATTTATGACTGTGAACCCGCGATATGCTGACAAGCATTAACTTACTCAATCTTTGATATGAAATAACTGATATTTGGTATCCCGATCCCACCCTAAATCAAAAGGGACACGATACCGGTCTGCGGTGTGCGAATTGACCAAAGGATAACCATAATCATCAAACCCGACTACAACAGAAAAGTGGTCCGTATCGTTATGCCGCAATATATAGCCTATAAGATCACCAGCCTGCAGCTGGGAAATGGCTCCCCCGGGATATTTTTGCGAAGGAGTGACAATATGATGGTAATCGCCTTTGGCAATCAGAGCTCCATACCCGGATCTGGTTAAGTAATTACTAAAGGCATCCGTCTGTACCCAGGTTTGCGTTCCTCCTGAATTCGGAAAATAACGCCAGCCTCCCGCCATATTCAACCCCCCTCCTTCCTCTGGGTCACCAATAACTTGTGAAGCAAAATTGGTACAGTCTCCCCCCTTACCCGTGTAATCCAGGTATTTTTTATTATAGTGATGCTTATTTCCTGCTCCCCAAGCAGCACCAGCGTATTTATTGGCATAATGTACAGCCCGTTTCCGTTTATACTTTTGTCCGTCTGCAGGCTCGGACTTTGCCCGAACTGCTGGGGCTATGCCCTCAGGTCCATCTGCAATTTTGGCAGGGTTCTCATCCAGCGGATCGAGGTACCATTCCCGGGCGATCTTCCAACGGCCTTCACTTTTCTTTAATGTGAGAAAGTGCCTCGTTCCAACACCGAAGACTTGCTCCTGCATGACTTTATTGATATATACATATCCTACTTTATGAGATTGTACCAAGGAGATTCGGGCCTTATCCTCAACAATGCTCTGACGGATAATACGAATACTTGACTCTGAGCTCGTCAACTTCAACGCCCTTTTCTCGGCCCACTTGTTTACATACTCTTCCCGCAAATGCTCATGCTGCAGTGCCATTTGGCTAGCTTTTTCCGGAAGGTAATATTTATTAATGGACTCCGGGTGCGGATGAATGAATGCCTCCGCCCGGGCCTTGAACATTTCGTTCAGCTCCGCTTCTATTTCATGCTTGTCCGGTTCAGCCTTTGCACCGGGTAACGGAAAAAACAATGTGGCCGCAAAAATAATGCCTGCGGCAGCACAGATATACATCTTTCTTGTGAACTGTTTCATAGTTTCTCACCTATCTTCGCAAAGATGACTAATCTTTGTTCATGTTCTTTCTTCTTTCTGCTATACCTTCCTGTACAGGTGATCAGATTCATGCGGTATTCATCGGTATTCCCAAATATCCGCTCCACTGGTGCTTCTGCCGGGGTAAAAACCTCTGCTGATTCGACTGTGTAGGTTAACCTGTGTTTCAGCTGGTCAGAGACAATAATCAGATCCCCCTGCTTCAGTTTTTTCAGCTTGTAAAAAACCGCCGGCCCAGTATAGCTGTCCACATGTCCGTCGATAATAACATTTCCCTTTTCCCCGGGTAAAATTCCGGGATATAGTATTCCCGTCACACCCGTGTTCTTAGGCACGTCCATTTGGCCATTTGCAAGGATGGTAACAGGCTTGATTACTGCCTTAACTGAAATGGAGGGGATTTCTATTATATCCGGCAAAAATTTCACCGGAGGAACTTCAGACTTCTTGACCTCCAAAATCTCCGGCTTATCTGAAGGAGCCGGGGAAACTTCGGGGATTAAGGTTTCCGCTTTCTCATGGTTGCCGGAGTGGTTGTCCATGCAACCGGCAAGACTAATGCAAATGAATATCACAAAAAATAAAGCAGCCCATTTTCTCATGTTTAGAAAAGAAAGAGGGGGAAGTGATCCGCCCTCTTTCGTCCTCCTATTCCATTTGCTCACTGGCACCGCCAAAACCGGATTTTGGCAGTTTGGTTGCTTTTATTTTTATTCCTTTGGCTTCCATGCTTTTTGCCTTCATGCTTTTCTCTTTCGTGATTTTCTCTTTCATGCTTTTCTCTTTCATGCTTTTCTCTTTAGTGCTTTTTGCTTTGATTCCTTTAGTCTCATGTTGTTGCATATGCATTTTCTTTTCGTGTTGAGTCTCACTAGGTGATGCTTGTACCGCAGAAGCAGTAGATAGCATAAGACATACTGACATAATCGCTATTGAGATCTTTTTCATTTATAACCCTCCTTAAAAATTGTTCCCCGCATAATAATATCTCCATAATGATTTATTTTAGTGGAGTAAATTCATCCCATTCCTTCGGGACCCATCATTTCTCATATGTACAAAAAAAAGCCCATCCGTTGCCGGATAGGCCGATGCTTCATTTGTGACACGTATAGTTTAGTAGGTCCACCAGTTACCGGACATCACAATCATTGAGAACAGCTTGATGCTGTCTTCGTAATAATCTTCCGCTGCGCTGCCAGAGGTATGACTCCAGAGAGAATTGAGCCAAGACTGATTGGCTGAGGAGGTCATTGCGCTTACGCCAAAAGGAGCATAAAAAGCGCCGCTGTTATAGCTTCCAAATGTTGACCCGTTCAGCTTGTAACCGTCCTTAATATTGCCCGGAGTGCTGCTGACCTTCGTTTTGATCCAGCCGTTGAGCTGGTTCAATGGATTCAAGGCGCGGGTATCCCCGGTGAGCAGATAGTCCGTTGTAATCCGCCATGGTGTGCGGCAGGAGTTATAATTGTAATTCCCGTCATTCGCATCTTCCAGAAAGCCCCCTGCAGCCGGTTTGTAGACGCCTCCGGAGTACACAACGAAGTCAGGTAAGAGACCGGTGCTGGGGCTGTATCCAGTGTAAAGACTATTAATAATGGTATAGGTTTTGTCCGTTACGTTCTGCCAACGAGAATCTCCCGTCGCGGCCTGGAAGGCTTTTAAATGATTCAGCATGAAGTCTGAAGGACGTGTGGCCGTATTATACGTACCGCTATTGGCCCAATCCCCAAGCCGGATCGTCCACTGGGTCAAATTAATTTCGTTATCCATAATAGCGTCAATAATCTGATTAGCCGCCTGCAGATAGTTGACCGTTCCATTGCTGCCCCACTGCTTATGGGCAAGCAGAAGGGAGAATGCAATGTCCATGTCACCGTCGGTTGCGGAGTCTTCGCCTTCAATATTCTGGAAGCTGCTGTTTTGTTTCCAGGACATTAAATAAGGGTTGATCGCACTCGGATGCGCAGTGTAATAGTTATAGAGCCCGTTATAGTATGTCTGCGCGTTGCTGTCGTAGCCGGCCATTAGCACCGTGAACAGCATGCCATAACCATGCGCCTCTGATACTGTTTCCCCGTCCGAATTATATTTGACATAATATTTGCCCGTACCTGCCGGCTTGAGATATGCTGCTTTCCATGCGTCCCATTTGGTCTTCACGGCATTGTCCATCACGGTTTGAGTTACATTATTCGGCTTGATCGTCCCGCTAGTATACGTAGTATGCTGTGGAAACGGTTTGTTCACAGCTGCAAATGCAGAGCCCGCAGGCAGAATAAATATGGCCAGACATAACAATACTAGCGATTTCCAGTGCAACCTGCGCTTTCCTTGATTTTCCATCAACAATCACTCCTCAAAGTTTGGTAGACATCGGCTTCATCAATGAGCTTTGTGTAAAACACGCCTTGGAAGCATACCCGTGAGTAAGAAACTTTTCGGACCAAATATCATACAGACTGGACCCTCACCTCCCTGGCAGCCTAGAAAACAGCAGCTTCCGGGACGCAAAAGTTAAAGCGCTTTAACTTTTGCGACAAAAAAATAAAACATTACTACCTGATAATTTGAAAACTACCTGATAATTTGAAAATAAGAACATAATTAATATATTATTCCAACGCTCTGATGTAAATAGGCAGATTGTCCTATGGAATAAATTTACCAGGTAAAGTGTGGATAGCTGAATTGTAGGGATACTGCTTTTCTACATATAAAAAAGGCCGTTCCACAGAGAAGCTCTACTGCAGGAACGGCCTCGCCGTCATCGCTCACTATTGGGTTTCAGCTCATTTCATCGTTCGGGTCCGGCATCAAATGCTCTGCAATCAGCTGCTGCTTGCGGGTCCATACCTGCTCACTGAGATTCACGCGGTATACTTCGGGATTCAGCTTGCGGAGATACTCCGGCCAGAACAAATCAATCTGTTCCTGATGATAGCGGCGGATTTCATCCAGATCCGGCAAAGTATAGACCTGGAACCCGTTCACAAAGATCGGCTCGAGCATCGGCATAGCCTTATATTTCTCTACATACTTCTGCAGATAGGGATGCAGCGGGTTGAACAGCTTCAGGCGGGCACCGCTCTGCGGCTCTTTTTCCCCGGGGAAGCTGATATAGTCAGCGAGAGCTTTGCCTTTGGGCCCGATGATCCGGAAAACATCCTTTTTGCCTGGAGAGGATACTTTCTCCGGGTTGGATGAAATCTTGATCGTCGGGACCATTTCGCCGGAAGGCGATTCAATTTCGACAAGTTTGTATACACCGCCCAAGGATGGCTGATCCGAAGCCGTGATGAGTTGTGTACCGACACCCCAAGTATCAATGGCCGCTCCCTGGGATTTCAGGTTCATAATCGTATTTTCATCCAGATCATTGGAGGCTACGATCTTCACGTAGTCCAGTCCGGCTTCATCCAGCATTTTGCGCGCCTGGATGGACAAATAAGCCAAGTCACCGCTGTCCAGCCGGATACCGTTCATCCGCTTGCCTGCCGCTTCCAGCTTCTTAGCCGTATTGATCGCATGCGGCACACCGCTACGCAGCGTATCGAACGTATCCACCAGCAGGGTAACACCATCTGGCATCACCTTGGCATAAGCATCGAAGGCCTCCTGCTCGCTGGCAAAGCTCTGTACCCAGGAATGAGCATGGGTTCCCTTTGTGGGGATACCGAACTTTTTGCCGGCCAGCATATTCGAGGTTGCATGGAAGCCCCCGATATAAGCTGCCCGTGCGCCCCATACAGCTGCATCTGCTTCCTGCGCACGCCGTGTACCGAACTCCAGAAGTGTATCCTTCGGAGCTACCTGCTTAATCCGCGAGGCCTTTGTGGCAATCAGAGTCTGGTAGTTCATAAAGTTCAGAATAGCTGTTTCTACCAGCTGCGCCTCCATGATCGTCCCCTCGACGCGGATAAGCGGCTCATCCGGGAAAACCAGGGCACCCTCCTTCATGGAATGTATACTGCCCTGGAAATGGAACTGCAGCAGCTCTTCGAGAAAAGCAGGTGCATAATTCTCTTCCTGCTCCGACAGGTAGCGGATATCATCCTCCGTGAAACGCAACTCGGCTATATACTGGGTTATACGCTCCAGCCCGGCGAATACGGCAAAGCCATTCCCAAAAGGAAGCTTGCGGAAATAGGCTTCAAACACGGCTCTGCGCTTATGACTTCCGTTCACCCAATGGGCGTACATCATATTGATTTGATATTTGTCTGTATGTAGAGCAAGTTCTCTCCTCAAAATCCTCATCTCCTAGCTTTTCGCTGATGCTCTCTATAAATGGTGAACTGGTGGTTATTCTGCTGCTACAACGTTAGCTCCGAGGCTTCCGATGAAATGTCCAAGCGCCCAGGCATGCCCTTCCGGATTGAAGCTGGCCACCGCATCCTTGTGAACGACAATACTGAAGCCCTTGTTATAGGCATCCACTGCGGTATGCAATACACAGATATCTGTACATACTCCGGTTAGGTGCAGCTCGGTAATCCCCCGTTCACGCAGCTTCAGTTCCAGATCCGTACCACAAAAGGCGCTGTAACGTGTTTTGTCCATCCAATATATTAAATCCTGATTCTGATCGTATACGTCTTTCAGACTGCCGTATAGCTCACGACCCCCGGTACCCCGCAGATTATGCGGCGGAAACAGCTTGCTCTCCGGATGATAGGGATCATTCTCCTCATGCAGATCGACAGCCATCACCACGTAATCCCCATTATCCACGAACCTCTGTGTAAGCTCACTGATCCGTGGTGCAATATCTATACCGGGCTGCCCCACGGGCAGACTGCCGTCCACAAAATCATTAGTGAAGTCAATTACGATCAAGGCTCTCATTTCACTATCCCTCCTAGGTATAGATTGATAACAAAGGCTCATGATCCGTGAACATGTAGAGCTGAGCCGGACGCTGCGAATACTGGTTGGAGCTGACCGGATTGCCGGCTTCATCCCGTACTTCCTTTAATATGCCCTGACGGCTGCGGGTTGAAGTGATTTTGCGGATAAAATTGGGCTCTTTGAATTCAGGTACGACAGTCTGGATCACCTGATACAGTTCACTTAGTGTGAAGTGACGCGGCAGAAACTGCCTGGCAATCGTCGTCTGCAGCATTTGCTGCTGAATCCGCAAATAAGCATCCGAAATAATGTCATGATGGTCAAAAGCAAGCTCAAGCTCCTCAAGCGCTTCCTGCAGCGTGAACAGTCCAACCTCATCCGCATCATCGGAAGCTTGTCTATGCTCCAGCATCCATTCTTCCACCAGCGCAAAGAACGCATGGCTGATGATCCATCCGCGCGGATCGCGTCCGGGCTTACTGTAGACGCCCAGATATTCCAAATGTCCGCCGTCTACACCGGTTTCTTCCTTCAGCTCACGGGTCGCGGCATCATAGATGGACTCATCTTCCTGGCAAAAGCCGCCCGGCAGCGCCCACATCCCGGCACACGGCCATTTTTTGCGTTTCACGAGCATGACCTTCAGTTCACGCAGCGGAAGCGTCTTGGTCACGGTCTTCCGCTCGCGTTTGGTCAGGGTAAACATGACAATATCGGCCGGAACACCGTCCGGCGTGCGGTATTTTTTGACGTTATAGGTTTGTTCCCCGTTCTCACTCACAATGAATCATCCTTTGCCGCAGCTTATTTAATGTGGTCTATTCTTGATTTAGTCACCACAGGTCGAAGGAGGAGCTTCGGTACCCGCTTCTACATTGATTTTCTCCGAGACGGTGTCCCGGATCACAGAAATGACGAGCTGCAGCAGATAGTTAATGTCGCTCTGGCTTTGCTGGAACTCATTTACGACCGGAATTCCGTCAATCTCATCCTGCAGGACTTCAATTTCGCGTTCGATTTTGGCGACCATTTCCTTGTTCTTGAAGCTTTCAAACGCCACAATCTCTTTCTGTTTCTTCTTGATTGTAGCGATGAGGCCTTGCACCCGTTCATGATTCTGTATCTTCTGCTCAGCCTGCTGGAAATGCTTCACTTCTTCGCTGGTGGAAATGAGCGAGGCAAGCTCCTTGGCTTTGCCCATAATATCCTCTCGCACAATCAGGTCACGGGTATTGTAGGTGTTCATTCCGTATTGGTTCACACGCGGTTCTTCCTGGCTCATTTCTATCGCCCCATTCCTCTATGATTATAGAATTGCCGCAGCTTCAGCTACGCAATCCCCTTTGATATACCATGTCTTCGTATCGGTAATTCTAACGTGAACAAAGGTTCCGATCCATTCCTTCGGCCCTTCAAAATGCACCAGTTTGTTGGCGCGGCTGCGTCCGGACAGCACATTCGAATTGTTCTTGCTCTCGCCTTCCACCAGCACCTCGACGATCTCGCCAAGCATCCGGTCATTGCTGTCCCGGCTCTGCTCCTTGATCAGATTATTCAACCGTTGCAGACGTTCACTCTTGACCTCCAGAGGCACATTGTCCTCCATGGAAGCTGCCGGTGTACCTTCACGCGGAGAATAAATGAAAGTATATGCCATATCATAGCCCACTTCGCGTACCAGGGACAATGTATCCCCGAACTGCTCTTCGGTTTCACCAGGGAAGCCAACAATAATATCTGTAGTCAGCACGGCATTCGGCACGCTGGCCTTGATTTTCCGGACAAGCTCCAGATACGTCTCGCGGCTGTATTTCCGGCTCATTTTCTTCAGCACCTCGGTACTTCCCGACTGCACCGGCAAATGGATATGCTCCGTCAGATTCCCGCCTTTGCCGAGCACTTCAATTAATTTATCGTCAAAATCGCGGGGGTGCGATGTCATGAAGCGGATGCGCGGAATATCAATCTTCCGCATATCGTCCATCAGGTCCCCGAATGTATAGTCTATATCAGTAAAATCCTTGCCGTAGGCATTAACATTCTGCCCCAGCAATGTTACTTCCTTAAAGCCTTGCCGTGCCAGCTCACGCATCTCAGCAATTACATCTTCAGGACGGCGGCTGCGCTCCTTACCCCGCGTAAACGGTACAATGCAATAGGTACAGAACTTGTCGCAGCCATACATGATGTTCACCCATGCACGCATGCCCTCCCGCTTCTTGGGCAGGTTCTCAATAATGTCGCCTTCCTTGGACCAGACCTCTACGACGAGTTCTTTGCTAAAGTACGCTTCCTTCACAAGGTGAGGCAGGCGGTGGATGTTATGGGTACCGAAAATCATATCCACAAACCCATGCTTGGACATTATCCGCTTAACCACGCCTTCCTCCTGGGACATGCAGCCGCAGACGCCAAGCAAAAGACCCGGTTTCTCCAGCTTCAGATTCTTCAGGTGTCCAAGCTCGCCGAATACCTTATCTTCCGCATTCTCCCGGATGGCGCAGGTGTTCAACAGAATGATATCCGCCTGATTACGGTCCTCGGTGCCGAGATATCCCATCTGCTCCAGGAGCCCCTTCATGGTTTCAGTGTCATGCTCATTCATCTGGCAGCCGTAGGTGGCTATGGAGTAATAATGCTGCTTGTGCCGGTTGATCTCTCTGAATTCTTCCATAATCCGGTTCGTTTCCGTGTTCTCGAAGTCAATAACCTCAATTTCCTGCTTGCCCCGGCGTTTGCCTTCCTTGTAATCCGGGTTGGAATTGATCTGAACAGTACGGCCCTTGATCCGGTAGGTGGTTTTGCCTTCTTCCTCACTGATGACTTTGGCATCAGAGAAATCAAAATATTTCGAGTAATCCTTCGAACTACCCTTGCCGGATTTTAAGTCCGGTGAGTTATTCCCCATTGTCATGGTTTCACGTCCTTTATTCATGAAGCTCTGCAGTATCTGCAAGGCTGAAATTGTAATGCTCAAGTAAAAATTATAGCATAAATCATCCATTCCGGTAATCAGCGGGCCAAGTGGAAACGGTTTCGCCGTCCTTTTTTAAGGACGGCACCGTTTCAGCGAGAAAGAGAAGGATAACTTTATAGCGTGAAACATATAAATTCTTATCTTTTTAAAGAAAAAACCGCCCTGGCCAGGGCGGCTATAAATTCAGTATATCCTAACCACTTTAATATAGAGTCTTCGTCGCTTCAGAAGTAAAAGCAATAATCTCGTCTGTTCTGCCACTCTGTACCTTTGCAGGCCAGGCAGGATCACTGATAAGAGCTCTGCCGACAGCAACTAAGTCGAATTCAGCATTTTCGAGTTTCTCCAGCAGACGTTCGATATTATCTTCTTCATTTTTTTCGGTAACTGCGGTTACGAACTCACTGTTCAAACCAACAGAACCAACAGTAATTGTTGGTTTTCCAGTGATTTTCTTCGTCCAGCCCGCCAGATTCAGCTCGGAGCCCTCAAATTCAGGCAGCCAGAAGCGGCGCGTCGAGCAGTGGAAAATATCCACACCGGCATTGCTAAGCGGAGTGAGGAAACGAGCAAGTTCTTCCGGTGTCTGCGCCAGCTTGGCGGAGTAGTCCCCGCTCTTCCACTGCGAAAAACGGAGAATGATTGGAAAATCCGGACCGACCGCGCGGCGGCAGGCATCGATGATTTCAACGGCAAATGTCGTCCGTGCTTCCAGATCGCCGCCGTACTCATCCGTCCGTTTATTGGTTTTTTCCCAGAAAAATTGGTCGATCAGGTAGCCGTGTGCACCATGCAGCTCAATTCCGTCGAAGCCTGCTGCTTTGGCATCAGCAGCAGCCCGGGCGAAGGCAGCTACAATTCCGTCAATTTCCGGCTTGGTCATTGGTTCTGTAATCTGTTCACCAGCCAGGTCCAGTCCGGAAGGGCCAACCGGCAGTGCCTCTACATTCGGTAACTGGCCAATGGAACGGGCCATGCCGACATGCCAGAGTTGTGGAACGATCTTGCCGCCAGCGGCATGAACCTCTTCCACAACTTGTGCCCAGCCTTTAAGTGAGGCTTCCCCGTGAAAATTCGGGATATTCTGATGGCTGACCGCTGACGGATGGTTGATCGCCGTCCCTTCGGTAATGATCAGGCCCACTCCGCCTTCAGCACGGCGGCGGTAATAGGCAGCAACCTCTTCACCAGGGACGCCATTCGGCGAATACACGCGGGTCATAGGTGCCATTACGATACGATTGGGAAGGGACAAGCTTCCTGCCTGAAATGGAGCAAACAATTTATCAGTGTTCATATTCAGCCTCCGTTAATTAATATAATTACTTTAAGTAAGCATATTATGCCTGTTGTAACTATTAAAAGCAAATGAAGGAGCTGGGGGACTATGCACACACAAACCGGACACAACAGTTCACTGTTGTGTCCGGCCATAGGATTCAGATAAAGTCTCTGCTTCAGGATTCGTTACAATTCTATAATTCCAAAATTCCTGCTTTTGGCGTTACGCGGAAGGCTGCGGCCAGATCGGCCAGTTGCCGGTCCGTAATCTTCTGTTTGATTTCTCTGCCGCCAATCAGATTGTAGACAATTGCCGCCTTTTCGATTGTTTCCACGAGCCCGAAGGTAGCATCCATGGTTGCACCGGTGACAAATATCCCGTGCTGCGGCCAGATCACCACGCGATATTCTTTCATTTTGTCGGCGGTAGCCCGGCCGATTTCACTGCTGCCCGGAACGATCCAAGGAATGACACTGACACCATCCGGGAAAACAACCAGACATTCCGTGCACATTTCCCAGAGGGTTTTGGTGAATTTCAGCTCATCCAGATCATGGGTGAATGTCATAGCGATGACATTCGTAGCATGAGTATGCAGCACAATGCGGTGCGTAGGATCGACCTTAAGACGTTCAATATGGCTCATGAAATGCGAAGCCAACTCACTTGTCGGCACTGCTCCGTCACGAAGGCCCCACAGCACTTCTACACTCTCTCCGCTGTCACTGACACGCAGGACGCCGAGATTCGCTTCCGGATCCTTGATCACATTGCGGAAGTATTTGCCCGAACCAGTGACGATGAAATATTTCCCAGCCAGCTCCTGTACCGGAAAAGTCAGCTTAATCGTCCGTAAAGACTCGCGGATGTTGATATACTTCGCTACCTCTTCCTCATCCAGCAAGTAACTCACGTTGCCGCCGTTCAGCTCATCCCAGCCGAGCGACCACATGTGATGGGTAATTTCCGACATCTCCTGTATAAATGGCGCTTCTATAGAGGCAATATAACCTTTAGATTCAATTACGGATGTACTCATATGTTTTCTCTCCTTTGTATGCATTGCTAGCCGTAGCCCATTACTTCGGATCAGCCGTTATCTTGCGGACAGCACTTCCTGCTCATAGCTCTTCACTTCAGCCAGCCATTGTTCGCGTACCGGTGTATTCTGCGAAGCGCAGTAATAATCCCAGACGGCACCAAATGGATATGACTTGAATTCCTCGACCAGGGCCAGACGGGAGGTATAGTCTCCTGCCAACTCCACAGCCTTCAGCTCTGCCACCGGCTCAAGCATGGCACGCAGCAGCGCCTTGATGGTATTGCGTGTGCCTATAACCCAAGCTGCGATATGATTGATGCTGCCGTCAAAGAAATCCAGACCGATATTCGTGCGGTCCAGCAAATCTCCGCGAACGAGCTCACGTGCGATTTCAAGCAGCTCATCATCCATAGTGACTACATGGTCGCTGTCCCAACGGACCGGGCGGCTGACATGCAGCAGGAGTTGTTCGCTGAACATCAGAATCGAGGACAATTTATTAGAAATCACTTCTGTCGGATGGAAATGTCCGGCATCCAGGCAGATCGCCTTGCCGCGAGTCAATCCATAGCCCATATAGAATTCATGAGATCCAACCACATAACTCTCCGAACCAATTCCGAACAGCTTGCTCTCTACCGCATCGATGTTGTACTTAGGATCAATCTCTTCACTGAACACCTCATCGAGAGATTCCTTCAGCCGTACGCGCGGGGACAGGCGGTCTACGGGAGTATCCTTGTAACCGTCCGGTACCCAGAAGTTCGTCACACAGGTCTGTCCCAGCTCGCGGCCAAAATATTCGGAAATCTTGCGCGAAGCCTTGCAATGCTTGATCCAGAAGCTGCGGATTTCCTCATCCGCGTGGCTTAAGGTGAAGCCGTCTGCCGCTTTGGGATGGGAGAAGCAGGTTGGATTGAAATCCAGACCCAGCCCCTGTTCCTTCGCCCAGTCGACCCAAGGTGCAAAATGGCGCGGTTCCAGCTCATCCAGATCCACCTGTTCATCCGTGTCGGCATAGATGGCATGCAGATTTACTTTGTGTTTGCCTGGAATCAGCGACAAGGCTTTTTCCAAATCCTTACGCAGCTCATCCGGCGAACCGGCACGGCCAGGGTAACTGCCGGTTACAGCAATCCCCCCGCTCAGCTCCTTGTCTTTGAAAAGAAATCCTTTGACGTCGTCCCCTTGCCAGCAGTGGAGTGAAATTTTGATCTGTGCAAGCTTCTCCAAAACCTCATCCACGTTGATTCCATGGGCGGCATATAATTTTTGGGCTTCGTGATAACTGTTGATGATGCTCTGATCCATGCTGTAGCCTCCTAAAAGTATTGTGAGCATCCGCTCTTTGATTTCACTTCGTATAAAATGGCTGCAAAAACAAAAAACCATTATTTGGTGATCATGCACTGCCTAATGGATATCGGGTACAAGAAGGGCCTCCCAGCGCTCCAGCAGATGCTGCAGCTCAGGGACCGGTTGAGGGGTATAAGATGCAATCGGAAAAGAGTTCCCGATGATCTCTCTGGCTTCAGCTATATGGGTCACACTGCCCTCATGAATCAGCTGAACCGCGAGATTCCCCAGTGCTGTCGACTCCGTCGGACCAGCCAGCACTTCCCTGCCGATAACGTTGGCGGTCAGCTGGCACAGCAGTCCGTTATTCGCACCGCCGCCTACGATTTGCAGCACCTCAACCGCCGTTCCCGTCAGAGCTTCAAGCTCCTGCAGATAACTCTGGTAAGACAAGGCCAGGCTGTCAAATATACAGCGGGCTAGCTGTCCCGGTGTCTGCGGCTCAGGCTGGCCACTCTCCACACAAGCGGCACGGATTTCCTCAATCATATGATCCGGGTTCAGGAACCGCGGATCGTTGCAGGGAATCAGACTGCGGAAGCCTTCGGCTTCCCCGGCCAGCCGGGCCAGCTCGGCGAAGCTGTAGCGTTCGCCGTCCAATCTGCGCACCTCCTGGATCAGCCACAGTCCCATGATGTTCTTGAGGAACCGGTAGGTACCGAAAGCTCCCCATTCGTTAGTATAATTGGCTGCCATCGCATGCGGATTGTTAATGGGTTGGTCAAGCTCCACACCCAGCAGCGACCAGGTTCCGCTACTAAGATAAGCGGATGAGCGGCCTTTTGGCACAGGTACACCAAGCACTGCAGAAGCAGTGTCATGGGTAGCTACACATATCAGTTCGCACCGGGGCAGATCATAACGGTTTACGAGCGGCTGCTGAATGTATCCTAGACTCTGGCCAGGTGCTGTCAGTACGGCAAACTGTTCTCTTCGCAGATGAAGTAGGGACAGCAGTTCAGCGTCGAAATCTCCAGTCTGCAAATTTAGCAATTGAGTGGTCGAGGCATTGGTAACCTCATTGATCTTCCGACCGCCTAATCTATAGTAGAGATAATCCGGCACCAGCAGAATTTGTTCTGCTGCAGCCCGTTCATTTCGGTCATGGGCATACAGCTGGTATAGCGTATTAAAGGTTAATTGCTGAATCCCTGTTTTGGCATACACCGTCTCTGGCGGAATGAGCGCAGCCACTTCCTCCATCATTCCTTCCGTCCGGCAATCCCGGTAGGCATACACCTCCTGGATGCGGTTGCCTTCCGCGTCCAGGAGCACATAATCCACCGCCCAGGTATCGATGCCTAACGTGCACTCTGTAATGCCATGTGCCTTGGCTTTCTGAAGACCCGTAATAATCTGGTCGAATAAATAATCAATATCCCAGAAGCAGGAGCCTTCATGCTCGGTGAATCCATTACTGAACCGGTGGAGCTCTTCCAGTGTCAGGATACCGTCCCTGAGGGTCCCAAGCACAAGCCGGCCGCTGGAGGCGCCGATATCGACGGCGATATGTTTGTTCATAGAAGCTCTCCTTACTAAATGTTGTACTAGAGAATTTTGCGGAACAGGGCAATTACTTCTTCTTTGGTAGGTATAAAAGGATTACCAGGAGCACAGGCGTCCTTCATCGAGTTCTCAGCGAGCAGATCCAGGTCAACTTCATCTACGCCAAGCTCAGACAATTTGGACGGGATGCCCACTTCCCTGGACAACGCCTTGATGGATTCTATAACGAATGCCGCACATTCCTGATCGGTTTTGCCTTCAATCTGCAGTCCAATCGCTTTGGCAATACTTCTGAATTTCTCGGGTACATGTTTTGCATTTTCTTCTTCCACATATGGCAGCAGCATTGCATTGCATACACCGTGGGGCAGATCATATACGCCGCCCAGCTGATGCGCCATCGCATGCACGTAGCCGAGACCCGCATTATTGAAGGCCAGACCGCCCAGGAAAATGGCATAGACCATTTGCTCCCTCGCTTCAATATCATGTCCGTTCTTCACGGTCCTCGCCAGATTGGCGAAGATCAGCTCCACTGCAGCCAGTGCAGTAGCATCGGTTACCGGATAGGCTCCAGGCGTCACCAGTGCTTCGATGGCATGGGTGAGCGCATCCATTCCTGTCGCGGCGGTTAGCGCGGCCGGTTTGTCGATCATCAGCTCAGGATCATTCACAGAAATGGTAGCGATGCTGTTTTTGTCGACCATAACCATCTTCACTTTGCGTTCTTCATCGGTAATTACGTAATTAATAGTGACTTCGGCAGAAGTACCGGCAGTTGTATTGACTGCTACGATTGGCAGAGATTTATGTTTGGATTTATGAACGCCTTCATAATCTTTGATATGCCCGCCATTGGTGGCAATAATTCCAATCGCTTTGGCAGTATCCTGCGGTGAGCCGCCGCCGATGGAGATCAGATAATCACAGCCCTGCGCATTCAGAAAATCCACACCGTCATGGACATTTTTACACGTTGGATTAGGTTTGACATCATCATAGAGGGCATATTGAATCTCCGCTTCATCCAGCACAGCCAGCAATTTGCCGGCAATGCCGCTCTTGACCAGAAATTTGTCGGTGACCACAAGCGCCTTCTTCAAATTCAATTCCTGAATGTAAGGACCTATTTCCTTCAGACAGCCTTTACCCATAATGTTGGTGGACGGAACATAATAGACATGAGTACTCATTGATTGACCAGCCTCCCAGGCAATTTAGTTATAACGGTGTTATTCGGATTAATGTTCTTCTTCGTAAGCCTCAAGCTATATGCCGTCTTCAGCACCTCAGGCTGGTCTCTGAGCATATCAGCCGACCGGCAATGGCGCCTCTCCAAAAGGTATCGCTTACAGTCAGAGCATTAACATCCTCATCGTATCTTCATAAATCTTTGTTGTCAACATATAAAATAATATTAATGTTGTTTTTATTTGTTTAATGTCCGTTTCACGAAGAAACATATATATAATACCTGTGGTTTTCGTTAATTTTCTTGCAAAACACAGATATTGAAGTCTATAGTTAGACCATAACGTTCCGGAAAGGGGATACATATGCTGGCAGCCGAAAGACGCAAGAAAATCATAGATCTTGTACATCAGGATAAACGGGTCCTCGTCTCCGATCTCAGCCGAATGTTCGAGGTAACCGAAGAAACGATCCGCAGAGATCTGGAGAAGCTGGAGAAAGACGGCATTCTAAACCGGACTTATGGCGGTGCCATGCTGAATAGGCATACGAATGAGGACCTGCCTTTTGTGACGCGCAATGCGCTCAACACCGATATCAAACGAAATATTGCGCTTAAAGCGCTGGACCTGATTAATGATGGGGATACACTGATGGTCGACCCTAGCTCTACCTCTTTTGAATTTCTGAAGCTGCTGGGTAACAAGAACAATCTGACGATCATCACCAATTCCATTAATATTCTGCATGAGTTCGCGAACTCCGGCCTGAATATCATTTCCTCCGGCGGTTCACTGCGCCACCGTTCACTCTCGCTGGTCGGGCCGGTCGCCCATGATACCATCCAGCGCTATAATGTGGATACCGCAGTCATTAGCTGCAAAGGTATTGATATGGAACGGGGAATTACCGATTCCAATGAACCGGAGTGTGAGTTGAAGAAACACATGCTCCGTCAGGCGGAAAGGGTTGTGCTGCTTGCCGACCATACCAAGTTTGACAAAACCGCCTTTACAAGGCTGGTTGCACTTGGCAGCATCGATGTGCTGATTACGGACCGCAGACCTGCAGATCCTTGGCTGAAGCGGCTTGCTGAAGAGAATATCGAGGTATTGTATTAAAAAGACCGCCCGGTCTCCTGTGTTTACTGCGCAGGGAACCGGGCGGTCTTGTATTTAAGTATGAAAACGCATGTTTTATTCGGGGGCGGTAAGGATTGTAAAATTATACAGCTACAGCACTCCGCCTTTGGAGAGCATGATGTTCAAGATTGTAGCATCGGTATCCGCCAGGCCTTCATGAACCAGACGCTCCATGTTGCGGATCGTGTCTTCCACCTCTTCAAAGATCACACCATCCTTCGTCGTTGGCCCAATGTTGTTCATTGCCAGCGTAGCTGCCTGAATAGCCGCATTGGTAGAGGTAGAGATTTTGAGCGCACAGGTTGATTTCGCCCCGTCGCAGATCATGCCTGAAAGGGAAGCAATGGTATTCTGTATGCCAAACTTAATCTGGGCAAGGGTTCCGCCCATAAGAAATAGAATTCCGCTGTTCGCTCCTACTCCGCCGGCAATCCCTGAACCGCAAAGCGGCGATAGCCGCCCGATGTAATGCTTAATATGGACAGTAACCAGATTGCTCAGCGCAAGCGCCCGGGCCAGCATTTCCTCATCCTTGCCCAGCAGCTCTGCCAAAGCAATCACAGGAAGCGTGCAGGCGATGCCCTGGTTGCCGCTGCCTGCCGTAGTCATTACCGGCATTGCGCTGCCGTCCATTCTCGCATCGGAGGCGGCAGCCGTCGCGGCGATGATTTTGCTTGCCACATCATTGCCGAACAAGTTCACCGCCGATTGCTGGCTCATTTTCTTGCCCACCTGCAAGCCGTAATCCCCGCGCAATCCTTCATCGGATATAGCTTTGTTCATTCTGGCTCCTTCCAGAAGAAAACGGATATCCTGGAAAGGAACGGTGCGGACAAACTCAAAGATCCCTTCAACAGAACCCGCATACGTCTCTGAATCTGACCGTCCGGGTTTGCCGCAATCTGCCTTGGACTTGGCCGGTGTAATTTTCTCCCCATCCAGTGCCAAAAAATCTACATGAGTGTGTTCTCCGGTAATAATGGCAGTCGCTAAATGGTTATGCGAATATACCTGGGCTTCAATATACAACTTCTCAGGGGTATCCTTCAATTCTACTTCAAGAAGTCCCCGTTCTAACAGATCATTAGCCTGCTTCAGTTCGGCCGGAGTCAGGCCAGACAAGATTTCCAGCTCTTTGTGGGAACGGCCGACCACCGCTCCGAGTGCTGCTGCGATCGGGAGTCCGGTCTGACCTGTACCGGGAATGCCCACACCCATTGCGTTCTTAATGATATTTCCGCTAAGCTGCAGCCGGATGGCCGTGATATCTTCCTCAAGAAGCTCTGCCGCCAAGGAGACAGCATACGCAACCGCAATCGGCTCAGTACACCCTTCTGCCGGGACAACTTCCTTGTGCAAAATCTCCAATAAGCTGGACATGTATGGGTTCCCTACTCTCTATATTCCCTCTGCATTCTCTCTTTTCCAGAAGTTCATTTCTATATAGTATATCAGCGGAAAGCTCCAAGGGAACCCCCTTGTCTACAGTATTTAGTATTGGAGGGTTAGTAATTGCAGGAATCATTATTCTGGCTGAAGTCCTGCTTCTATCCGTGCAGTTACCAGTTTAACGAAGATTTTGAGCGGTAACTATGCCGTTGTGAAAATATGCTAAAAGGGGACGGGATTACAATCCCGCTCCCCGCTCTTTATGCTAGATTTACTTACCCGCCAGATTATACTCTGTCTTCACATCTTCTGGTGTGAGTACATTGCTGTATATCTTAAGTTCGTCCATAAGTCCCTTATAAGGCGTATCCCAATAATTCACACCCAGTGAGAATACTCCATTATTGTTTGTAAAAATGCTCGGGAAGCCTATGCCGGAAAATTTTTCCCCTCCATTGATATAGACCTTAACCGTCCCGTTATTCACGGTAAACACAACATGTGTCCACTGATGGGCCGGAATTTTCATCCCTGTATCCGCTTCATATGCCGCGTTGGACCATAACATCGTCTTGTCCGAAGGACTCTGTGGAACCAGGCTGATCCAGTTGCTGTTCGTTCTGGCTCCGAAGAAGGCTGTCGTAAAATTCGTAAGCTGATCTGGATTCAGCCACATGGATACAGAGTAGGTGTCCGTGTTAATCAGCCCATCCGGCAGGCGTATCCCTGTTGCACCGTCGAACAGCGCTGCCTGGCCGGAAACGCCATCGCCGTAAGTGACGCTACCCACAGTAGCGCTGGTAATCAGCATGCCTGTAGCCCGGCCCTCCCCAGCCAGCAGAAGCGAATCCTTCAAATTGCCGTCAAAAGCGTAGTAGGCCACTTTTCCATCCGTTACCGTTACTGTATAGCTAGCACTTACACCGCTGCCGTCGGCAGCTGTTGCGGTAATCAATGCTCCGCCCATAGCCTTGGCAGTCACTACACCGGTAACCGCATCAACTGCTGCCACTTCAGCGGCGCTTGAGCTCCAGACTAGACCCCGGGCGCCTGCGTTGGCCGGCAGAATCGTGGTCTGTGGTGTATACATATTGCCTAATGCTATGCTCTTAACTGCATCGGTGAAAGAAATGGAACTAACCTTGACCCCGGTATCCGGCTCGCCGTTCACCAGCCAGCCGACCACTTCAGGAGTCACTGCCTTCTCGTAGACCCGGAACTTGTCAATCATCCCTTTGTAAGGGACATCCCAGTAATTAACACCCAGAGCGAATACACTATCTGTCCCTTGGAACACATCGGTATATGATGTTCCGGTGTATTTCAGTACGCCGTTAATATACAATTTGGCTGTGCCGGCATCGTACGTGAAGGCCACATGCGACCACTGCCCCGTTGGAATCTGCACGCCTGCGTCTGCATCAAGCCAGGTTTCGCTGCCGAACCACATCCGCGAGGTAGCTCCCGCATTGCCGTAAGGCAGAAGGCTGACCCAGTTGGTTCCGGTTTTGGCACCGAAGAAAGCAGGCGTATAGGCTGTGAGCTGCTCTGGCTTCAGCCATAAGCTAATCGTATATGCTTTGCCGTTGATCAGGCCGTCAGGCAGGCGGATGCCGGAGCTGCCGTTCAGCTTAACCGCCTGGCCGTCCTCACCCTCCTCATAGGTTACGGTTCCATCTGTGGTGTTGAGGAATTTGCCGGTTACCTGTCCTGCAGCAAGGCGTTCTCCGCTCTCGGCAAGGTTCCCTTCAAAATCATAGGCTGCAGTCAATCCGTCCTCCAGCAGTTTGCCGCTTAGTTCAACCACAACAATAGTAAAAGTTTTGGTGGCCTTAGCTGAGCCAAGCGTAACTGTCGCTGTCAACTCAACGGCTGTATTTCCCGTCCCCGCTTCCGGACGGGTTACCTTGCCGTTTGCTCCAACCACGGCTTCATTAGTAGAAGCCCAAGTTATTGCCGAGCCGTGCACACCCGCTATAGGAAGATCTAGATCCTTATAAACCTTGCTTGTGTCACCAAGGGTCAGCCCAGCAGCTACATTGACCACCAGCTGTTCGTCACTTAGCTGCTCTATCGCGCTGCCCCAGACCATTACCCCTTGATCCGACATGGCTGTAAACGCCATCACATTGGTATTTCGCGAGGAGTCCCACTGCTTCACGAATACACCTTTGTACAGTCTTTGGACCGGGCTGCCATTATCTGTTTCGTCAAGAAGCAGATGGACGTAATAATCATCCTTCAACTCCCAGGTGCCGGTTACAGAGCCGGCAATCGTACCATCCTCAAGCAGTTGGACATCAACGGTTGATTTTATCTTAGCTGAGGTATCCTTGCCGTGATTGACAAACTGATAGGCTCCGGTAACCTCGCTGCGCTCTACCTTTCCAAGGGTTTCACCGGAATAGCGGTGAGGTGCAACAACGGGCCAGGCATCCTCGTTCATGAACATTTGATGTACCCGCAGTTCATGGGTTTCTCCCCGTGCCGGGAAACGGGTATGGAAGAAATTGAAGAGTTTTCCTTCTTGCTCATCGTAATATACCGAATTATGGCCGGAGGATACATATCCATAGGCATGGAAATCAGCAACTCCATTCAGATTACTGAACATGAAGTTTCCCAGCAGCTTGTTCCCAATAGCCGAGTGGTCTCCATCGGTGGACAGCACAGCATTTTGACCCGCCGCATCCTTATATGGGCCATCCGGGTTTGCCGAACGGAACAGCCGCATGTTATATCCGCCATCGGAGGCAAGCCCGCCATAGGTTACATACAAATAGTAATAATCGGTATTCTTGTCATAGACAACATAGGGACCTTCTCCTGATTTATAGTTGCCGCCCGAAATCTTGGTTCCGAAGTAACGGTCAATGAGCCGGCCGTCGGAAGTCGTACCGTCTTTGCCAGGGAACTTCGGTTCACCGGTAAGCGGATCGATCTCCAGGGTGAAGATACCGCCCGACCACGAGCCATAAGTCATCCACAACTTACCGCTCTTGTCATAGAACAGGTTAGGGTCAATCGCATTCGTGTACACTTTGTTCATATAAGAACCGTCTGCATTGAACCAGCTGGGGTTCACCCCATCCAATGTGCCATCGCCGATGAGTGCCTGAATGTTTGTATGTGTCCATTTTTTGTTGATGGAACTGTTCGTATCATACTGCTCATCCTTGGTAAACCCGGAGTATACAATTGTATCCGCATAGACATAAGGTCCTTCGATATTCCGGGATACTGCAAAACCGATCGCTGACCTGATATAGGTGGAAGAAGTGCAGTAATAGATCATGAATGCGCCTTTGGTTCCATCCGTATTCACATAATCCCCATTCCAGAATACAAATGGTGCCCACACCGAGAAGCCGCCTTTACTGTCCGAGTCATTCTCACCCGCCCAGGCAAAGGAACCCGCCAGATTCGCAGACAGATCCCCATAGAGCGCATTATCCGGAGTTGAATATCCGTTCGTGAAGGTGGACCAGTTCATCAGATCTTCTGACTTGGCCGCTTCAATATGGGAACCGAAGACATAATAGGTTCCGCCATTTTTCACAACCGAGGGGTCATGAACGGATACGTTAGAGAATACTGGTGCTGTAGCTGCCGGTATAGTTCCGGGATTATCCGATGGTGCCGCTGTTGGCGCTGCTGTTGCTATCGGTGTTGCTATCGGTGTTGCTATTGGCGTGGCTGTTGCAGTTGGTGGAGTGGCTGTTGGCGCGGATGTCGCGTTTCCACCTCCAATTCCGTTAGAAACAGGATTAGCCGATCCAGTAGCTGTTGCCTGCGGGGTTTCGAATCTGACGTTCCCGCTGAATTTGCTGTCAAAAGAAACTTTTCCAGTGCCCTGAATCAGAATCTGCTCGTTCACTCCGAGAACCAGATTGCCGATTGCCGCTTGGGAATCTACACGCAGCCCGGCCTTTTGGTTCAAGGTCAGTTGATTGATGCTTCCCCGGGATAAATACAGCAAAGGGTTGCCAAGCGCTTGCACATCGACTGACTCGAAGACTCCGCCAAGCTGGATTATCGAATTCTCCGGCAATTGCTTCTCAATGATGATCCGGTTGAAACCGGCTCCGGGAACGGTGCTGTCTTCCTCCAATTTGACCCCGGACTGAACCCGGACCGAGGGAACGGCACTATTACCTTGAGCCAAAATACGCAACTGGCCATTCTTCTTATTCACAACGATTTCGGAAGCGTTAACATCATTTAAAATGACACTATTCCCGCCTCCGCCGGACACGTATATTTTGCCTGTGACTTCAACGCTATCCAGTGTAATGTTCCCTTCGGCAATGCCCTCAGTGAGATATAGGTTACCGTTGATGGTGGAATTCTTCAATTCAATACCCGGACGGCTGATGACCATATTCCGGGTTGCAATCTCCGAATACGTACCTGCTTGCAGAATGCTTTCACCTGTCAGCTTACCGATCATCCGCAACGCTTCTGCTCTTGTAACCGGGTGAGCCCCCTTGAAGCTGCCATCCTCATACCCGCTCAAATAGCCCTCTCCAAGCAGCGTGAGTACGGCATCCCGGCTCCACACCGGCAAATCCGCGGCATCCTTAGGCGCAGTTGTATCAGGCGAAGCATTAAGCCGGAATAGCCGGAACAGCATGACGGCTGCTTCCTGCCGGCTTATCTCCTGGTTCGGGCGAAAGGTGCCGTCGCTGTAGCCCGATACATATCCGGCCGCTGCCGCTCTATGGATATCCGTGTAATACGTGCTGGACTCCGCAACATCTGAGAATCCGCTTTCATTTTCTGCCTGTAAATTGAAAACCCGGTTGATCAGAACCACCCATTCTGCACGGGTAATCGCCTGATCAGGCTTAAAGTTACCATTTCCGTATCCCGTAATCAGACCTTTGTCTGCCCATGTCTGAAAGTCTTTCTGTGCCCAGTGGCCCATATAGTCTGTGACCTGCTTGTGCACTTTTACTCCATCCGTCTGCCCGCTAGATTCGCCGCTTGCCGCCATAGTCAGCGGCGGAGGCACTAGCAGCACCAGTGCCAGAAGTGCGGCAGATAGCTTACCCGTCGTTCTTCCCACAGATCATCGTCCTCCCTTTGAATAAAAAGATTAGCTTAAATAGATCAAAATGTTCCAAAAAAATGCACCTAATGATTAAAGCCCGTCCTCCTTTCTTGATGAAATTCATATAAAACGCTTACATCTTCTTTTTTTGAAAAGACATCCTTCATAAATTTGATTTTATTTTAAATTTTCATAAAACAATTTATAGAAAAATGCCTTTGACGGTTATATTCTAATGGCTAAAACAGCTATTAGTCAATTAGAAATTTTAAAACAACTAAATTGATTCATATTTATGTTGACTATAATTCACATAACATAATGATCATCGGCACAGCACAAAAAAGCTCCGGGCTTTCTGCTGGATTCCAGAAAACGAGGAGCCTTTAGCTGTTGCTATACTATTCCTTCTGCCGTACTAGTCCGCTCTATACTCAAAGTAGTCAAAATACGCTGCTTTTGCCTGCTGATCCAGATCCTGAGCGCAGATTCCGGCATAGGAGCCAGTGAAGCCGAGTTTGCCGCCGTATTCATCGGACAATGTGCCGAAATCAAGCGGCGTGCACATCGTGGTCCACTCTTCTCCGTCCGGGGAAGCATAAAATATAATGTCCCGGCCTTTGATCTCCGCCTTCAGGTAGTAACGCTCCCAGTCCTTCACCGATATCTGCATCGAGGAGACTTCGTCATATACCCCCGCTCTGCACATTACAACGCCAAGGCTTACCCCTCTGATCTCGTCAGCGGTCACCCGCAGATAATAGTAGTCACTATCGTCATAATAAAGGACTAGTCCGGCCATCTGCATGAAGGAATCGGGTTTGAACTCCAGACAGGTGGATACCGTGCAGGCAAAATGCTGTATTGGACGTCCTATCAGACTCTGGTCATGCAGCGAGGCCAGCGATTCCCTCCCCCGCAGCCGTAGAAAGCCGGGCCGCTCTGTCAGACTGACCCAGGAAGGATCAAAAGGAACCCGCAGACTCTGATATGGATAGCCCAGCGTCTCCTCATCGAAATCATCCCGCTCCGGCAGTTCCGGAAACGGGTGCGGCGGTAGCTCCGGTGCTTCAACCGTCAGCGCAGGTAGCTTGCCGCCGTGGGCCAGGCGCAGCCAGCCGTCATCCGTCCATACAACACGCTGAATAGCCGTCTCCCGGCCCAGAGGATTCATCTTCCCGGTTCCCGGAATTGGCCGTGTACAGAGATGAGCCATATACCACTCACCGGACTGTGTCTCGACCAATGAGCCATGTCCCGCCTGCTGGAACGGAAAGGTCAGATCATGTGCAGTGGTCATGACCGGGAAATCCGGATCTGTTTCAAAGGGCCCTGTCCGGTTGCGGCTGCGGGCCAGCGTAACCATATGATTGATGCCAGTCCCGCCTTCGGCCACAAGCAGATAGTAATAGCCGTTTCTTTGATAGAGCTGCGGGCCTTCGGTTACCCCTATCGGTGTACCTTTGTATAATTCATGGACAGGCCCTGTCAGACTACGGCTCTCAGGATCATACTGCTGCATGATGATGCCGGAGAAGTTATTGTGCTGTTTGCGGAAATCCCAGCGCATATTGAGCAGCCATTTGGTGCCGTCCGTGTCATGGAACAAGAACGGATCGAAACCGCTGCCATTCAGCCGTACCGGCTTGCTCCAGGGTCCAGTAATATCTGCAGCAGTGATGAGATAATTATGCAGATCCTTGTAGACACTCTTGCGTGATTTCACATCGGTAAAAAGCAGATAATAGACCCCGTTATCGTAAGATAATGCCGGCGCCCAAATTGAACCGGAGCTCCCGTTGCCGCGCAGGTCCACTTGTGATGCTTCCGTCAGGACCCGGGTTAGCGAGTGCCAATGCACTAAATCGCGGGAATGGTGGATTTCCACACCCGGAAACCATTCGAAGGTGGAAGTGGCAATATAGTAGTCATTCCCGACACGGAGAAACGACGGATCGGGATGAAAGCCAGTCAGAACCGGATTCAGAATCGTTGAAGCCATGGATTTTACCCTCCTGTTAGTAAGTAGCTAAATATTCAATTCATGAGGAATATCTACCTTTCATTGTAGCGGTTACCACTTATAAAAGTTATAATGAGTTTTAAGAAAATGTTTATATTTTGTCATGATGGAGGAGCTATGAAGCAGCTGTTCGAACCTGTCATTTTTGCGGACCACAAGTCACTGATTTGGGACTATCAGATCTATACTGACGATTATTACAAGGGGTATTACCACTGGCATCAGTGCTGTGAAGTGATGTATGTCCACAGCGGCCAGGGGAATGTTGTAGTTAATCAGCAGATGTACGATATCCGCTCCGGAATGCTGTTCTTTTTCCAGCCCTACCAGCTGCACCGGATCTTTTCAGAGGTCTCTCCCGAGTGTCCTTTTAAGCGTACGATTTTCTATGTTGATCCGCATACCGCCGAGAATCTGCTCCAGGGCTTCGCCAAACGCAAGGCCATCTTCTCCGCTCTATGGCAGGGCCAGAATACCAGCTGCGGCTTCGATCTCAGTGGCAGCACTGAAGCAGTGGAATGGATCTACAAGAATTACAACCAGTGCCGCAACAGCGCCATGGAAGAAGATCCGGAGGACATCACGATGATGCTTCTTCAGCTGCTGAGCTGTCTCGGAACCGAGAACTCCCTCATTCATCCGGAGGAACGGAGGAATCTCCGTTATTCCGAACAGATCATGAACTGGATTGAGGAGCATTACCAGGAGGAAGTGAATCTGGCACAGCTCGCTGCCGAGACTCATTTGTCCAAGTCCTATGTCTCCAGAGTGTTTCATCAGGAAACGGGCGGACGTCTGGTAGATTACCTGACAGCCCGGCGGATTAAGCAGGCCTGCCGACTGCTCGCCACTACGGATATGCCGGTGGAGCAGATTGGCATCAAGGTCGGTTTTCCGAATGCCTCTTACTTTAACCAGCTCTTCAAAAGAGTCCTGGGAACCACGCCACTGAAGTATAGAAAAAGCAATTAAAGAGCTTCTTCGATTGTAAACGTTACATTCCGCGCATAGGCATTCACCAGAATGAGGTCTGTGCGCGCTTCCTCTACCTTTTCCCCATGGATCTGCAGGTTGATGAATTCTACTCCATTCACACCACGGTCTTCATCGTACCCGTAAATGCGCGAAGGCTGTGCTATTCCCCCATCGTAGCGGACATTGCGAAACGTGATATTTTCGATGCCAGTACCGGGCTCGGGATTGTAATCCTTGTTCCTCACTACCCGCAGATCAAACAGCTGTCCTTGCTCAATCCTCTCCACCCGTATGTCGCTGTACAGCACATTCCGCACCAGGTTGCGGTCCCCTGCATTAATGGCCAATGCTCCCCAATAGTTCTCCTGCGGCTCGTGATGCTCCAGGATGTCTATGGTTTCATACACGATATTCTCAATCGTATCCCCGCCGCGCCGGTGATCGCCATGTGTGCCAATCATGAGTGGATGGGCCACATCCGCCCACAGAACAGAGTCGCGCACACTGATGTTACGGCTGTCACCATAGAAATCCCATCTGGAGCCGTAAATGGCGATGCAGTCATCCGAATTACGCATGAATACATCCCGGATCTCAACACAGCTGCTGGACATAATGTCAATGCCGTCACTCCAGCCGCGCGTGCTGAATGCTTTGAAATTCGTGATATCAATGTCTGCGGACTGGCCGATAAGAACACTGTAGTGCGGCGGGTCCATTACCGTTATCCCTTCAATACTCACCCGGCGCGAATAGACGATCCGCACTCCGCGAAAAGCTGAAAACCGGTGAAAATCCGCCAAGTATACTACGCCCCGGCCTCGAATCACAATGTCCTCCACATGCTCGCAGACGAAAGAACCAACAAACGCCGCACCGCCAGCTAAATAGATGACCGTTCCGGACGGAACAGCAAATACAGTTTCTTCTATGTAATGGGTTCCGGGGGCAAAATAGAGTGTCTGCGGCTGCCGGTTCATCTGCACTTCCGTTGACTTCAGCAAGGCCAGAAGATCCGGCGAACGGTGTATCCCAGGCTGAATCAGATGGACACCCGCACCATCCGGCCGGGGCGGACGAACCTCCAAGGGGTTGGCAAAAAGGTGCAGATTACGGAAACGGTCACCGTTAATCTCGATCGAAAGCTTTTGCGGACCGTTCAGCTTGAAGCTGATCTTGCGCCCGTCATGGGTAAAGTCTACTCCGCGTGCACCCGGGGAAATGTTCACACTATCAATCCTTGAATACAGGCAGGTAATCTCTACGTCCGCTTCTCCCTCAAAATCAAAAAATGCCATTGACGCCGGACGGACCTCATGCATGTCTACTTTGACCTCATAAACAAACAGCATCTGCCAGTCTTCACCCGGCTTCCTTACCTTCACCTGATAATCCTGCCGGCCCGGAATATTCTTAGGCGCTTCATACACTTGCAGCTGATTCATTGTCCAATAACCTCCCTGGGATGTTCAATGTCTCAAGCATACCGTTCTTCTTCGATTTATAGTTTGGCTGGGTTACACAGAAATGTTGGTATTTTGTCGCAATAACAGCGTTAACATAAACTATTAAGGTTGGAAATCTTCCTGAGGAACATGACAAGATTTCGATATTTTGGGATATAAAATTGCAACTTCCTTAAGCTCCTTCACGATATACTCAGGACACATTCTTATATATTGGAGGCATCCGCAATGAGCACAGCCTATTGGCAGGAAGTTATGGACAAACTGGATACAAAGGTTACACGCATGGTAGAACAAATCGGCGGCAAATGTCCGCATTATGCCGGTAAAGACGGCAAATTCGATGATATCGGATCAGACTGGTGGACTTCAGGCTTCTGGCCGGGACTACTCTGGATCATGCATGATATGACCGGAAAAGACGTATATAAAGAGGCTGCCTGGCATTGGGACGCTACCCTGGAGGAATGGTTCGTCAAGCCGACTGAGGAATTGCACCATGATGTGGGCTTTCAGTTCCTGCCTACTGCTGTCATCAAGCATACATTGACCGGCGATGAGGATGGTCTGCGTAGAGGAATCGAGGCCGCCAACTTCCTGGCCGCCCGCTATAATCCTGCCGGCAGGTTCATCCGTGCCTGGAATGCGGACAAATACGGCTGGGTGATCATCGACTGCATGCTGAACATCTCGCTCCTGTTCTGGGCCAGCAAGGTTACCGGTGATCCCCGTTACAAGCACATTGCAATCAGCCATGCGGAAACAACGATGCAGTACGGGATTCGGGAGGATGGTTCCACGAAGCATATCCTCTCCTTTGATGCGGAGACCGGCGCGTATATTGAGAACTTCGGCGGACAGGGATATTCGCCAGAGTCCTGCTGGAGCCGCGGAGCCTCTTGGGGCCTCTACGGATTCATCAATACGTACCGGCATACCGGAGATGTGCGCTTTCTCCATACCGCCAAACGGATTGCCCATTATTTCATCGCGGCGCTGCCGGAGGATCAGGTTCCTTACTGGGATTTTCGAACCGGAAATGACGAACGTAAATATAGGGACAGCTCGGCTGCAGCCATTGCCGCTTCCGGCCTGCTGGAGCTTGCCGATCTGGTTCCACTGGGTGAAAAGAGCCTGTATGCCGATGCGGCGGAACGTATCCTCCGCTCATTAACAGAGAATTACGCCACCTGGAATCAGCCGGAACATGAAGCGATCCTTACCAAAGGTACTGGCAGCGGGGATTCCTTCATCGAAGTCTCGCTGATCTATGCAGACTACTACTATATTGAAGCGGTCTCCAAGCTGAACGGATGGAAACACCGGATTTTCTAGCTGCAGAGCAAAAATAGCAGTCTGTCGGTTTAAGAAAGACCCACAGGCTGCTTTTGTCTGAATTCTAACGTTCTTCTTATGTTCGGGAACCGTAGCACAGCCATATTTCTAGTGCTCACTTTTCCACATAACGGCTATTACCCTTACATGTCAGCCTCCAGATGGAAGCAGCTTTTTATTCCATTCCATGAAGATCTACCGTTTGATCAAAGAAAACGGAAAAAAGATAACGGCCTTTCATTCCAACTTTATCATGTCCCGTATTATCCAGACAGAGAATCCTGCTTGTATAGGGTGCATGTATCTGGAGGAGAATGGCATGAAACCAGGAGCGAGTCAGGCATGACGTCCCTCGTCATTGTAAGTGTAGAGCTGAATCCGGCCGCATATATGTCTTCAATATAAAGAAGGGCCGGGTAAAATCATTTACTAACAATGATTTTACCCGGCCCTTAGATCTTACGGAGCTTACCCCTTGGTTGCCCCTGAAGCAATTCCTTTGACAAAGTACTTCTGCAGGAAAATGAACACGATCAGCACCGGTATCACCGACATGGCTGTTCCGGCAAAAATCATATCCCAGCGCGAGGAGAATTCACCGATGTACCGGTAGATTTCCACGACCATCGTCTTCGGCTCGCCCGAAGGCAGCACCAGCATCGGCATCAGGAAGTCATTCCAGATGCCCAGACCGTTCAGCACAACCATACTTGCCGTAACCGGGCCCAGCAGCGGGAAGACGATTTTCCAGAAGATCCCGTACCGGCTGCAGCCGTCAATCTCCGCCGCCTCCTCGATCTCCTTCGGAATCCCTTTGACAAAGCTTGTATAGAGCAGACATCCGAAACCAACCGCACCGGCAACATAGACGAGAATTGGGCCGACTAGACTTCCATATAAACCGAACCCTCTCAGTTCTTTGAACAATGGAATCATGTACGCCTGAAAAGGAATCATCATCCCTGCCAGGAAATACAGGAATACCATCTTCGTCCACCGGCTATCCCTGCGTTCTATCGCATACCCGGCCATCGGAATAATCAGCACCTGTGCCACAATGGACACCAGTGTCAGAATGAGACTGTTCACTATGGCCCGGGGGAATTCCGTTTCTGTTAGCAGATATTTGAAACTGTCCAAATACATTCCTTTCGGAAATGCGATGGCATCCTTCATAATTTCCGCATTGCTCTTGAAGGCTGACATCAGGTTGAAGAAGATTGGAAAAAAGAACAGGATAGCCAGCAGAAGAGTTACCGTAAGCAGGGCAATTTCTCCCCATCTTTTCTTGGCTTGTAGTGTCATATTACATCTGCACCTCCCGTTTCCGGAGGAATTTCACTTGGATGACGGTAATGAGCATGATGATCAGGAACAGAACCATGGCGAGTGCCGTACCAAAACCCTGCCGCAGTTCGCCAAAGCCTACCTTGTAAATAATATAAGTCAATGTCTCGGTCTCAAAGCCCGGCCCCCCATCGGTCATCACAGCAATCTGATCAAAAATCTTCAGCGCGCTAATCATAGAGAGCACCAGACATACCGTCATTGAACCGGCAAGCAGCGGGAAGGTTATATGGCGGAATTGCTGAAGTCCGTTGGCTCCGTCGATGCTCGCCGCTTCATTCAGCTCTGCTGGAATGCCCTGCAGTCCTGCCAGATAGATGATCATGTAATAACCCGCGCCTTTCCAAACCGTAGACAAAATGATCGAAAGCATGGCATACTTCGGATTTCCGAGCCAATCCACCACCCAGCTACCCAACCCGATGGAATCCAGAATCTGATTGAACACGCCGAAGTTGTAATTCAGAATCATGGCCCAGACGAACCCCATGACTATGCCGCTGAGGAGCGTTGGGAAATAAAAAATACTTCTGAACAACTTCCGGAACCAGCGGACCTTATCGACAAGCATAGCCAGTACAATCGCAGCAATATTTTCCAGCAGCACGAGGCTTATCGTCATGACCATCGTGTTCTTCAAGGCATTATGAACCCGGGGACTATGCAAAATCTCTACAAAATTGGCGAAGCCGATATACCGCACATCTTCACTAATGCCGTCCCATGAGGTAAAGCTCAAATAGATGCTGCCTACCGTAGGAACGATTACAAACAGGGTATAGATTAAAAATGAAGGTAAAATAAACAACAGTGCATAGGACTGCCATTTCTTCTCTTTCTTCGGTATGGCTGCCGTCAGCGGCTTGTCTGCTCTTTCTATTGCTGTAGCCATGGTTACTCTCCCTCCTGTGCTGTTCCGGTAGAGGAGCCTGCGCGTTCATGCACAGCCGCTCCCCGCCGGACCCTTTTTTTGTTTACTGTGCGTTGGCTTTTACTTGGGCATCATATTCAGTATCCGCCTGCTTCATGTAGTCGGCTACGTTCCCGTTCTTAACAACCAGATCCTGCAGCAGCTTGTAATACCAATTGCGGAATTGCGGCGGAATCTGGTTAGCTCCCCACCAGTTATTGATGGCCAGGGACTTAGTTACATTAGGGTCGGCAATCAGGCCCAGAGCCACTTTCATTTGCTCTCCGGTTTCATAGGTCACTTTTTCTTTTGTGGACGGAATGGCATTGATGCTTGCCAAGTAAGTGGCGTATTGCTCAGGTGCAAAGAAGAAACGGATGAAATCTTTAATCGCCTGTGTTTTATCGGCATCCTTGGCTGCCTCAGCAGACAGTGACCATCCGGCTGGAGACGGCAGACCAACAACATTGACTTTGCCTTCACGGTCAGGTATGGCATAGAAGCCAAATTCAAAGCTAGGGTCGATTTCCTTGATTTGCGAGAACATCCAGGTTCCGGAGAACAGTTGAGCCGCTTTACCTGATACGAGGATAGAGGCAGTCTGGTTATCTCCCGTGCTGAGCCAGCCCTTATCGACATATTTGATGAACAGATCCTTGAAATCGGTCATGGCTTGAATGACATTAGGATCGGTGAAGCTGACAGTCTTGGCCGTACGCTTAGAGTTCCAGTCCGGATCTTTGGAATAGACATCATCAATCAGGAATTTGTTCACCCAGAAGCCCATGTGGAAAATATCCTTACCTCCGACCACGAGCGGCGTGACTCCACTTGTTTTGAGTTTTTCCTGAATAGTCAGGAATTCATCATAGGTTTTGGGAAGCTCGGTAATGCCTGCATCCGCATACGCCTTCTTGCTGTAGATAATGCCCTGAGGCACGTTTACGGACAATGGAGCATTCCACACCTTGCCTTCAACCTGCGGTGGATCACTGAAAAGATCCAGCAGATCACTAGGCAGCTCAACAATTTTTCCTGCATCGGCAAAAACCTCAGTATCACGCATTTCCACAAGATCCGGGAATTCTCCTACCGCATCCTTGGTCTTCAGCCAATCCAGATAAGCCGATGAGCTGGTTTCGCTGATATCCTTGATCTTCACATTTGGATTAGCGTCCATGAACGCTTTTACCGTAGCCGCGATGGCCTGTTTGGTGGCAGGGTCGCCGGATGCATAACCGATGGAGAAGGTCACTTCTTTTTTACCATCTGCTGCAGTGGTACCCGGTGATTGCGAGGCAGCCGACTTTCCGCCAGTAGTACTGTTATTGTTGTTGCTGCCGCAAGCCGACAAGATCGTCGTGGTCGCCAGCAGCAGGACCGACAGTTTCGTTATCGTTTTCTTTTGCATATGAAGAGTAACCCCCTATAAGTTTCAGTTCGAATGTGTGGTTAGCTTAGTCTTGTTAAAATGGGTCAGAAACCAGGTCTCGATGTGCGCATCATCGTTCGAAAGCGTTTCCTTGCTACAAGAATAGCATTCCTAAACTAGCGTTAGAATGAACTTTTTTAAGGGTCATGTGCGGTGAATTTAAGAGGAATACTTCCCCAGGCGACAAAAAAAACGAAGGACCACGGGTCCCCCTTTTGAGTTACTATGTTATGCAGTTATTGTTAATTGGCACTTCCTAAATCTTCAGAGCTACTTCTGATTGTCCTGCACCTGCCTGTCATACTCCCGGTCTGCCCGTTTCATATACTCGGTAACATCCCCATCCCTGATAATCATCTCCTGCAGCAGCTTGTAGAACCAGTTGCGGAAATCCGGCGGAATCAGATTATCCCCCCACCAGTTGTTGATCATCAGCGACTTGGTAACGTCAGGATCTGCCATCAGACTCAAGGCTGTTTGCATCTGCTCCCCCGTTTCATAGGTTACCTTCTCCTTCGTGGATGGAAGACCATTGATGCTGGCCAAGAATTTCGAGTAGGGTTCAGGGTCAAAAAAGAAACGGATGAACTCTTTAATCGCTTCCGTTTTATCCGGATCTTCGGCGGTTTCTGCTGACAGCGACCACCCGGCTGGCGAGGGCAGACCCACTACGTTTCGATTACCCTCACGATCAGGCAGCGCATAGAAGCCGTATTCAAATCCGGGGTCAGCTTCCTCGATCTGTGTGAACATCCAGGTTCCCGAATAGAGCTGGACAGCTTGGCCGGATACAAGCATAGAAGCCGTTTGGTTATCACTGGTACTCAGCCAGCCTTCATTGATATCCGTTTGAAACAGCTCCTTGAAATCAGTCATGGCCTGAACCACAGGTTCATCGGTAAAACTGACCTCCCTAGCCGTACGTTTGGCGTTCCAATCCGGATCTTTGGCATAAACTTCATCAATCAGGAACTTGTTCACCCAAAAGCCGATATGGAAAATATCCTTCCCGCCGACGACCAGCGGAGTCATCCCGTCAGCTCTCAGCTTTTTCTGGATGTCCAGGAATTCACCGTAGGTTTGCGGCAGCCGGGTGATTCCTGCGTGGGCGTACGCTTGTTTACTGTATATGATGCCTTGAGGCGCACTAACGAACAGAGGGGCATTCCATACTTTTCCATTCACCTGCGGAAGGGTGTCGAACAATTCCAGCAGGTCAGAGGGCAGCTCCACAATTTTATCGGCACTTGCAAAAGCATCCGTATCCCGGATTTCCACCAGGTCCGGGAACTCGCCCACCGCGTCCTTGATCTTCAGCCAATCCAGGTAACCGCTGGAGGACAGCTCGCTGGTATCTTGAATTATGATATTCGGACGGGCATTCATGAAGGCTTTGATGGTGGCCGCGATGGCCTGCTTGGTCGCCGGGTCCCCCGTAGCATAAGCGATGGTGAAATGCACTTCTTTCTTGCTGCCAGTTGCTCCGTCCTGCGCCTGCGTACCGGCAGAAATACCTGTATCGTTGTTCCTGCAAGCAGTCAGGAGGAGTATAGCGCCCAGAAGCACAGTCCACCGCCGCATCCATTTTTTCTTCTGCATTTGTAGCGGTCATCTCCTGCAAATCTTGTGATGTGACGCTGAACAAGGTCTCTTTCTCCACTTAAAGTTCACGGATTCAGTCTGTAATCGGAAACAGCAGCGTTACCGAGGTTCCGACATGCTCCCGGCTGTTGATGGACAGCCCGTATTCTTCTCCAAAAGTCGAACGTATCCGCTCATGCACATTTTTCAGACCCACATTCTTGCTGGGTGCATTGGGATCTTCAAGTGTTTGAAAGATCCTCGCCAAATCTTCCCGGCTCATCCCTACGCCATCATCATAAATGGTGATCGCAAGCATCCGGTCCTTCTGTTCCATGGTAATCCCCACGGTTCCCTTTCCCTTACGACGAAGTCCATGCTGAACCGCATTTTCTACGATCGGCTGGAGCGAGAGCTTCAGAATCGGCCAATCCAAATGAACCTCCTGGGCAATATCCAGCTGAAGCTCGAACCGGTTCTCGAAGCGTACAGAGATAATGTAGAAATAGTTCTGCAGATGCTCCAGCTCGCTGCGAATGCTTACCCGGTCTTCTCCATAGTCGATCACATATTTCAATTCGTTGGACAGGGCAAGAATCATATCTGCGACCTCACCAGCTTCCTTATCCACGGCGTTCATCCGGATCACTTCCAGGGTGTTATACAAATAATGGGGCCGGATCTGGCTTTTCAGGGCATTCAGTTCCGTCTGCTTCTGCTTGATCTGGGCCACATACGCCTCATTGATATAGATCTGAAGCCGCTCCACCATCCGGTTGAACCCGTGGGCGAGCCTGCCCATTTCGTCATTTGTGTTCACAGACAGCTGAGTATCCAGGTTGCCGGATTCCACTATAGTCATCTGCTTAATTAATTCGCGGATTGGAGCCGCAAGACGCCTGGAGAACCACGCCCCCATCACAATCATGACCAATGCGCAGATCAAAATGGCTATGTAGACGGTGGCTCTGGCCGATAACAGCTGCTCGAACAGGCTGCCGCGGTGAATCCGCGCAATCACCTTGCCATTCAAAAAAGGGATATCTTCACTGAGCTCGATCATTTCGCTGTCCCTTTTAAGGGCTTCCACAATGCTTCCCGCAGGAAGGTTCTGATTGCTGAAGTACACTTTACCCTCCCCATCCAGAAGGTATAGCTCGTCCTTGGCGCCCAGGCTCAGTTCCCTGAAGAATTGTTCAAACATTGAAGTATCGATATCCAGAAATAACGTACCAACCACCTTGGGTTCTCGAGTCACTTTTCCCGAAGTATCGATCAGGCTGCGGCCAATCGTAAACACCTTTCTGCTGGAGCGGAAGAAATATGAATCCGAATGTGTAGGGAAAATAGCTACCTCTGACGGATTGGGAGCCATCGTCTTCAGCCATTCGGCTGCAGGAAAAGAATTATTATCCAGCGACCGGTTTTCCTTTTCCTGGGCATACATTTTGCCATCGGATTGGCGGACAAACACGGCGCTTGAGATATACGGATCACTGAATAGCACCGTCTTCAAATAAGAGTCTATCGGAATGGTGTTAATCTGCTCCAGCTCATTGACATTGGTGGTCTGGTCCTGCTTATAGCTGTCAATGAAACCTTCGTAACGTCCGGTATACATCAGCTTGGAAATTTCATTGTACTGATTGAACGCGGAGTTCAGATTATAGCTCATATACAGCACCATCTGCTGCAGATTACTGGTGGTATACCGCTCTACATAGCTGGAGAAGGTCTTCACTGAGAAGAAACTGAGTGCCAGCAGGGGAATTAGTCCGACCAGCAGGAATGATGCGGAGAATTTGACGAAAATACTTTTGGACCTTCTCCCCCAGATCAGCAAGAACATCCCTCTTTTCTCTGAATAAGAACTTGGCTTTTAACGCTTAAGCGATTGTTTATATTCCTGGGGCAGCTTGCCGAATTGCTTCTTGAACATATCACTGAAATGCCGGGCGTTATTGTAGCCGACACGTTCCGCAATCTCATAGACCATTAGATCACTATGAAGCAGTAACCGCAGCGCATGCCCCATTCTGACCTCAGTAATATAATTTTTGAAATTCTGACCTGTATGCTTCTTGAAAAAACTGCTGAAATAGTAGGGATTCATAAAGACCAGGGCCGCCATCGACTCCAGGGTAATATTCTCCGCATAATGCTCTTCGACAAAAGCCTTCACCTGCAGCAGCTGAGGCATTTCTCTTCCATTCATTTTATATGCCAGCTGGTCAGCCAGTCTCTTCAGCACATCTAGATACAGCTGCTTCAAAGCCTCAAAAGTCGGGGTATCCGTAAGCATTTCAAGCAACGGCTTATCTTCCGGGTCCTTAAGCCCCCCGCCCGCTCCAATACCGGCAAGCTCTTGTTCCAGCTGTAGGATGGAGTTATACACATGAGATACAGCCTGATTCCTGCTATCTCCGGACAGAACCCGAACCGTTTCCAGCAGTCTTCCAGCCAAGACAGGCAGTTGTTCCATGTCGAGTGATTTAAGCGCATCTGTTAAAGAAGCTTGAGCCGCTGTCCATTCGGCTACTGCTCTAGGACCTTCCTGATGACCCTCGCGGTCTGCAAGCACTTGGTTAAGTCCGGCAAAATACCTGGTTTTGAGCGCTTTCAAAGCGCTGCGGTAGGATTCATCAGCCTCTTCTATTCCGGTGACCGGCCACCCAATGCCGATGGAGACCTGAAGCTTTAGGTAGCTGTTGATTTGGTGATGGAGATCCTGCATAATCTGTTCCGGCCCAGTTGCCTGCTCATGCTGCAGCAGAACTGCGAAACGCTCCCCTTTGCGGAAAACATAGCCATTGCCTGCGGCATCCACCGTTTCTTTGATAATATTGGACAGGGCAAATTCCACAAGCTTGCGTTCACGTTCTTCCCAGCGCGAGGTCTGGCTGCTATATTCATCCGTTTCGATCACACATATGCTCGCATAACGGGTGATTGCAAGATTTCCCATACGGGCCAATGCAGACGCTGCCCCTTTGTTGCCATCGGTTAAGAGCTGTAAGAGTTCCTCTATAGTTATAGAATGATTTTTGCGTTCATAGGATTTGAGCATTTCCTTGTTCCGCTCTTCTTGGGATTCCTGGCGGATCACTGCCACAGCTCTCTCTACCACCTGCTCCAGCTGGCCTGTGTTCACGGGTTTGACGATATAGTCAAGCGCCCCATATTGCACAGCCTGCCGGGCGTATGAAAATTCCTGGTAAGCGCTTATAAAAACAACCTTGACCGGGCGGCCCGACTCATGAATATCCCGGATAATATCAATACCGCTCAATCCCGGCATGCTGATATCACTGATGACCAGATCCGGTGTACAGGAGTCGATCAATGCCTTCAATTCGATCCCGTCCCGCGCTTCTCCTACAATATCCAGGCCAAGCGTATCCCAGGAAATCAGCTTCTTCAGTCCACGCAGTATAACCGGTTCATCATCTGCCAGCAGCACGCGTATATTCCTGTTCACTGCTATCCCTCCGCAAGTCGTCATTTATCTGTCTACAAGGAGGCTACTCCCCGTATCACTATCATACCAAACCTCGCCTCACCTTTGTGTGCTGCAATCCCATTGCTCAAGATTTCCCATTAGCTCTTTTAAGGAATAGAGCGTTCCTACATTACTGTAGCATGTCAGACCCGGAAGAGAAGTGAAGCTTTTTAATATAAAACAGCAGTTTTTTTAGAACCCTGTACATACCGGAAAAGATGAAAAGACGGTTCCCATTTAGCGAACGAATGGAAAACCGTCTTCCGTGGACAATATTCACTATAGACGAACTTCACTCAGATTGATCTTACGGATCTTATCGAGCGGAACCTTGGGCTTGCGGTCCTCCGTCAATAGGCCATTCACTTCCTGCTGTACATCGCTGACCTGGGTGTAGCAGTAGCCGCTGATGTATGGCGTTGCTTTGATCGCCTCAGTAATTGCCTGAAAGCGCTCCAGGAACTCCTGCTCTGTCTTCACCTGATTTCCATAACCCCAGCCGCTCTCCGTCTGAAAGGCAATGCCGCCGAACTCACTGACAATCACCGGCTGGCCTGTATAGGCGTACCCTTCGGCGAAGGCAAATTTGAAGTTATTGAAGGAAATTCCATTATCCACGATGGAAGTCTTGTCGGTATAAGCAGCCAGGAATTGTTCTCCGGCTTCCACATAATCATGCAGCGTCAGAATATCCGAAACCGTATGCTCCCAGCCGTCATTGGTTATAACGGGACGGTAAGGATCAATGGCTTTGGTCAAGTGGTAGATGCCTTCCGTGAATTTCTGCTGTCTGACATCGTTGGCAATGGCGGGAACTCCCCATGATTCGTTGAACGGAACCCAGGTGATGATGCATGGATGATTGTACTGCTGTGGCACAATTTCCAGCCATTCCCGGGTAAAACGTTCAACAGCGAGATCATTAAATTCATAGGTAGCAGCCATCTCTGACCATACCAGCATCCCTTTCACATCACACCAATACAAAAACCGCGCATCCTCAATTTTCATATGCTTGCGGAGACCATTGTAGCCCATTTCCGCGATCCGTTCGATATCGTCGATTAGTGCCTGTTCATTCGGCGGTGTCAAATGACTCTCACTCCAGTACCCCTGATCCAGAATCAGGCGCTGGTAGAGCGGTCTATTGTTGAGGAGAATCTGTCCGTTTTCAATAGATATTTTGCGCATCCCGAAATATGAGTACACATGGTCTACGGTCTCTGATCCCTGAAGCAGCTTAAACTCAACGTCATACAAATTCGGGGCCTCTGGTGACCACAGTGATTGCATCCATGATCCTCCCGCTTCATGCCATACGTCTACTTCAATACTCATCAGATCGCGGTCAGCACTCAGGCTGAACCGTTTCACCTGCCGTCCTTTCAGGGTAATCAGCGAATCAACTGTCAGGTCCATTCCTTTCTTAAGGCCTGTAATCCGAAAATCGAAACGGATCATGTGCCGGTCGATATCAGGCGTCATTTTCACAGAATCAATCCGGACTTCACTAACACATTCCAGCCAGACCGGTTTCCAAATTCCGGTCGTCTGCACGTAGAAACATTCAAAATTGTCGGCTACCCAGCGCTGCTTGCCCCGGGGCTGAGTGCAGTCCATACTATCCTCCGCCTTGAGCACAATCCGGTTGGCAGCACCATAGGTCACAAATGGAGTAATGTCAAAGGAAAAGGCGGCATATCCGCCTTCATGCTGGCCGACATAGGAACCATTCACCCAGCATTTCGCCCGGTAATCAACGCCCTGAAAATGCAGGATTGCCCTTTGGCCGGCATTTTCTGCCGGAAGCTCCAGTGTTCTCTGATACCAGACATTGGGGTGGAACTCCTGAATACCGATGCCGCTGGCAATAGTCTCATAAGTAAATGGAACCGTAATCAGCCGGGCGTCCGGAAATTTTGCATACCATTCCTCCGCCTCACCGCGATTGGCATCATCGAAACTGAAACTCCATTCTCCGTTTAGATCATGCCATGCCTTGCGTACAAACTGTGGTCTTGGATAATTGGGGATATATGCTTGAGTAGTCATGTAAATAACACCCGCCCTCTCAAATGCCTCTCTTAAAAACGATTTTTTTGTTTTATTTCTGAATTTTTGTATTTAATACCGATTATAAGAATATAAACACGTTATGTCAACGCTTTCATGTTGTTTTCTGATGCTATACAACGCAAAAAAACCATTAGATACAGATTATCTGTATCTAATGGTCCTGTTCTTCTTCGCCCCGTGTAAAGCTTAGCTTCATCAAGATTTCCTGAGCATAGTCACCAAACCCCCGCCCGAACAGATTGACGCCGCCTTGATGGACCGAATCCGGGCTGACACCGATCCGCAGCCGGATTTTCGGGCTTTGTGCCAGATTAAGCTGGCTTAGGCTCACATCGGATACTTTTTCCATATCCAGTGTGGTCTGGTCCTTGTCGATCCGCCATGTCTTAAGCAGGCCATACTGTGTGGAGGAATCTCTCCACCAGGCCGGATTCAGCTTGCCCCGCCGGCCGCCGAAGTCGCCGGGACTTGTCCACATGCCGATCTTCACCCCGTTGATCCAGACCGATATATCTGATGGCCAGTTATTGTCGTAATTGGGGGCTTCCGAGCATATTTCCATCGACAGTTCCAGCGTTTCGACTCTCGCTCCCTTCGGAACCTCCAGCGGAAGCAAATATTCGAGATAACCCTTGCGGAACCAGATGATCTGAGCGCCAATATGCTTGGGATGGTAAAAGCCGGAGGGTTCATCCTCCCGGATCAGCATCTCCTCTTCATCGGCCATGCCGCAGGTAGGTGATACGTCGCAATCACTGTAATGGCCAATCGGCACCTCAATTTCGTATACACGTACAGCCCCTTTAGGGACAGCTTTCTCCTCATTCAAAGCAATATGTATATCGTCGTAATTGCGGCTGCAGACCTTCATCGCCCCGCGGGAAGCTGGCAGCAGCTCCGTATGAATCAGCCGGGCCGCTTCAAGCACCTTCACATTGTTGGCCACTGTGGACACCGGCAGCTTCAGTGCTTCAGCAATTTCAATCACATTCAAATTCCGGGAATTTAATAAATGGAGAATATCAACCCGGGAACGGGTCGACAATGCATGTGCCACTGCCACCAGCTTCCCCGGATCATCAAAACCAAGCTCCAGCACGGACTACACTCCTTCGAACCCTAAGTAATACCATTATAGTACGTGCTTAGTGACACAAAATCAACCGATATTCACGGGAAAGCAGACTCCTATACATCCGCAGCCGCTAGGCCTGCTTCCACTGAACATGGTACAATATGTGCAGCAATTATACATAATGAGGTGAATTCGTTGATTTATTTCATAAAATCCGTCTACAGCTTCATGCTTCCGCCAGGTCTCTTCGTCGTACTGCTCCTGGGTGTGACAATCTGGCTGTGGCGGCAGAGCCGCCGTAAGTCACTGGCCTTGTTCGGCATTACTATCCTGCTCTACCTCTCCATGACTCCCTTGATCGGTGATCTGCTGATGAGCAGCCTGGAGCGGCAGTATGATAAGCCCGAGCTGATTCAAGGCGATGTAATCGTCGTCCTGGGCGGGGGGGCTACTTCGGGAACTCCTGATATCGACGGGGAAGGCAATTTGTACGGTTCGGCGGCGAACCGGCTGCTGACCGCAGTGCGGTTGTACCGTGAGACGGGACTGCCGATCCTGTTCTCGGGCGGCCAAGTATTCGCAGACAGCGGCAACGAAGCAAACATCGCGAAGCGCCAGCTAATGGGCCTTGGTGTCCCGGAGACCGATATTCTGACCGAGAACCGGTCACTGAATACGGAGCAGAACGCCGCCCATACAGCGCTCCTCATGAAAAGCAAGGGACTCAGCCACCCGATACTGGTTACCTCGGCATTTCATATGCCCCGTGCCATGATCCATTTTAAGAATAAAGGGCTTATGCCGCTGGCGTATCCGACGGATTATACTGTTAGCCTTGACCGGCGACTCTATTTAGCCAGATTCACTCCATCTCCCGGTGCAATGAATAATACCGGGACGGCACTTAAAGAATATTTGGGCTACCTTGCCGCCCGTTTCTAATTAGAGGGTAGCCCTTTGAACAGCAAAAAGCAGTGGACCGGATGAATCCTTTTATCGGTCACTGCTTTTTGGTTGGAGACTTTATCTCGAACCTCACTTAACCAGCTCGCTGAATTTAGCGCCTATAGCTCCGGCGAGCTGCTCGGGTGCCAGTTCCATCTGCATCCCGATCTTCCCGCCGCTCACCGCCATAGTTGCCAGCGTCTCGGCACTGCTGTCGATAAAGGTCGGATAGAGCTTTTTCATCCCTACCGGAGAACAGCCACCGCGCACATAGCCGGTCCATTTCAGCAGATCCTTCACCGGGAGCATCTCAATCTTTTTTTCACCTGCCGCCTTGGCGGCTTTTTTCAAATCAAGCTCTTCAGCCACCGGAATGACAAACACATACAGGTTCGGTCCGTTATGCGCGACTAGCGTTTTAAAGACCGTTTCAGGCGGCAGACCCACTTTCTCAGCTACCGCAGTTCCATGAATCTGGCCGTCCTCGTTGTCGTACTGATGAACCTCATAGGCTATTTTTCGGGTATCAAGAATCCGCATGGCGTTCGTTTTGGTGATTTGCATCATTCATCGACCTTTCGGCTGCGTTCTATCTGCTTACCTGCTAATCTCTCGGGTAATCCAAGGCCATTATGTCCATAAATGGAACCTTGAACAGTTCCTCATTAAAACTCACATGCACCTTGCCGGTACGCGAATCCATGCCAACGATCGTCCCGCGGACCTGCTCCTCTTTGCCCCAGACGGTCAATAAAATCTCGGAGACCTCCTGCATGGCTTCTGTCAGCTGATTGCCGATTTCCTCCAGCACAAATTCATCTCTTGTCGGCCGTTTGGCCACCTTCGCTTTTGCCACGCTACTCCTCCAATAAGTCATTACAGGGATAAATTCAGTCTCGTATGAATGCTCCTGAATATTATACCATGGACGCGCATTTCATTGAACCTTATCCCCTGTTTGTGCGGGTGAACCGGAATCCCTCCACCAGCCGGGTATACTCGGTGAACCATTGCTCCCATACCGTCTTGCGGTTTCGCAGTTCCTCCCCGTCCAGAAGTGCACCTATTACATCCAGACAGACATGCCAGCCTGAGAGGTCTTTGGCTGTATGACTGGTAATTGCACTGATGCTCTCGATCAGCAGAAGTCTGGTGCCATCTGTATCGGGGCTTAATTCAAAACGCACGCTGTCATTTCCCCAGACATACTCCAGAACGGAATTGACCTTGATATCCTTAATTCCCATGACTATTGAGCTGCCGTCCGCCAGGTTAAATATCATGCTTCCCCCTGCCGACAAGTCCTGGGCTCTTAACTCGGGAAACCACTTAGCCAGCAGCGCATTATCCGTCAGCATCGCCCACACCTTGTCCACCGGTTGCGTATAATAGCGTTCAAATGTTGCAGTTGCCCCCATTGGGGCTGCTTGCAGTGTAGCAATCAATTGAATAACCTCCCTGAATTGAATGATGTTTCTTTCTGGTTTCCCTGGTCAGGTAATTTGCAACCTTGTGCAGAAAGACATCGTTATTTAAACTGTAAAGGATAACCAGTTTTTAGGCAAATGGAGGCAGGATTACGGACATGCACAGACAAATAAAGGGCCCCTGCAACATGAGGGTATAATCTAAAAAGAACCCGCATGGGATCGCATCCTGCCTGCGGGTTCTTTGGCAATTCCAGAATTTCTGATTAGCTTCCGCTAACGGTATAATGCTCCAATGAGATCGGGCTGCCGTTCAGCAGAGCTTGCGTTGCTATATGTTCACCTGTGCTTAATTGCAGCTGATCTCCTTCGATATTGTTATATTGAACAGCCAAGATAGCTCCTGTCTCAAAAGAGGGTGCATGTGCTGCCCGTTCTGCTGCAAACAACATTAAATCGCTGATCCCCCGTTCCATAGCCTCCTTGACACTTATAGCCTCGACCACTACTCCGCCCGGCATCCCTTGGGCTGACACTTCGAGATAAGCTTCCCGGTCAATAAGCTGGTAACCGCGGGAAAGGTACACGGCAAAATAGACATCACCCGCCTTGCCGAACAGCGCAGAGGACTCCTTCACCCACTCGCCTTTGGGTAGTACGCCAATTATCGTGTCTGCTTCACCCTCCGGTACAGGGAACAAAGAGAGGATGGCGCTCCGGTGATACAGCACCTCCATATATCGGCTCTGGTGACGGGGATCACCTTCGTGATAGCCTTGACCAGGATGGAAGAAGTAGAGCCGGTTCACAGCATATTCAGGAGACACTGGCAGTGAAAACGCCCAGCGGAGCTGTTCGTTATCGAACTCCTCTACCCGCTCCCATAGACCTCCTGCGGCGAAGCTTCCGGTAATATAAGCATAGGAATGAATTAGCGGCTGCGGTTTCGGATCTTCTGGATGGACTTTTTGCGTCACTTTGGTTACTTCCACTGGATTCTGGCGGTTTAGTACGGCTGCCCGCACCTGAGCAGGAGCTTCATAGAACAGAAACCCAGCATACTCCGTGCGTGGCATACTCTGCGGCAGCTGGAAATCCCCAAATTGTACATAGTCGTGAAGTACGTTGCCATCGGCCGGAACGTCATGCGGCAAGCCGCGGGAATGCGTACCTGCCCAGGCTCCCTGCAGATAGAATTGTCCCCGTTCATTCCACAGGTAATCCAGCATTTCTCCGAGCGTGTTCTTAATCCCTATATCTTCCTCCAGCGACCAGGCACAGGTGAATGCCTGCACCCAGTGCCAGAACCAGGGCAGGCTCCCGTACTCCGGCATTCCCTTCTCCCGGATGTACGCCAGTGTATTCTCCAGACTCTGGCGCCCGTCTGCCAGCAGTGCCTCATCATCGAACAGCCGGCCGAAGATCAGCTTCGCCGCCGTATATTTGGCCTCATGATGTCCAAGGTGAACCACCGGCTTACGATAGAAGCCGCTGCGGTAGATATGTCCGATTGCCGTGTGAAAAGCAATCCGCAGTCCGGCATTCAGTCTGCTCCCGTAATGCTTGAAGAACCAGACCAACAGGCTTCCCATGATCTCCACCGGCAGCTCATGCGGCGCTGCCTCGCGTGGTAGAGGATGCAGTCCCAGCGGCCAATGGCCGTATAATCGGGTTCCAGGCTGCCGGTTTTGCAGCAGCACGGTTTCGAGCATCACGGCCTCTGCCTTGCGTTTGGCCTCCTCACGCTCAAAAGGCAGCTCCAAACCAGGATCCACCGCCGCAGCAAAAAGGTAAGATGCATAATAAAAGTTATTGCGGACATCATCATGGAACCAAAGCCCGCTGTCCAGCAAAGGACGCTGTTCAGCCCGGATAGCAATATTATAGATGATTTCCTTTTGGCGGGCCTGATATGGACCCGGTGCAGACTTAAGTTCTCCCACTTTCGTTCTCCCTCCAGCATTTCTTAATATGTTATGGCATGCGGCGGAAAGTTCATACCTACTGAGATCGTAGCTTATTACAGTATGGTACTGAATTCATTCCCGGAACTGCGTTTACCACCTGTATAACCCCCCCATGGGTACGTCCTTCCCTCTTCTCGTCGGATCTGCTTCAGCAAAACCCTGGAACTGGAAATCCATTCTTATTTTAGTTCTATTGTGCACGCTTTCAGTTCATATAGCAACGCCAAAACACATTAAATGAACTAAATTAAACGCACTAAAAAAGATTATCACTTGCCAAATGAACTTATATGGATTAAATTGTACCTATACGAACGAAAATATGTTTGCGAAGGAGATTGAATATTCAATGGAAAGACGTTTCGCATCCCATCCTAATGAAGTTAAGCAATTTGACACTGAGCGCTTGCGCAAGGAGTTCCACATTCCTGTCATTTTTGCTCCGGATGAACTGAAGCTTGTCCTGACCCATGAAGACCGAATGATCGTCGGCGGTGCTAATCCCGTAAATAAAGATGTCGTGCTCACTACTGATCTGAAAGAGCTTGGAGTTACTTACTTCCTCGAACGCCGCGAACTGGGTGTTATCAATGTTGGAGGCAAGGGTTCAGTGGTTGTAGACGGAACAGAATATGAGATAGATTTCAAGGAATGTCTGTACGTTGGACAAGGCGCCAAAGATGTTATCTTCAAAAGCGCTGACAGCGCAAAGCCTGCGAAGTTCTACCTGAATTCTGCACCTGCACATCAATCTTACCCTACTACCAAAACTACGCTGGCTGAATCCGAATCCGGCGCAATGGGCGGCCTGGAAAACTCCAATGAACGTACCATTCACCGCTTCATTCACACCAATGGTGTGCAAAGTGCTCAGCTCGTTATGGGTATGACCCAGCTGAAACCGGGCAGCATGTGGAATACAATGCCATCCCACACTCACCCGCGCCGGATGGAAGCTTATTTCTACTTCGATCTTCCGGATGATTCCATTGTATTCCATCTCATGGGCGAACCTACAGAGACCCGTCACATCGTAATGCACAATGAACAGGCGGTAATTTCTCCAAGCTGGTCGATCCACAGCGGCGTAGGCACACACAACTACACCTTCATCTGGAGCATGGCTGGAGACAATAAGCGTTATGATGATATGGACCCCGTAGGCATGAAAGAATTACAATAGAACAAAAACAACTACGGAAAGACGAGGCAGGCGGATGAACCCGATACGGCGACACGAGATGATTATGGAAGTAATGCTGAACCAGAAGGATGTAACAGTGAACGAACTGAGTGATAAGCTCCAGGTCACGGGTAAAACAATCCGCGAGGATTTAAGCAAGCTCGAGGAACAAGGACTGATTATGCGTGTCCACGGTGGAGCCGTGCTGGCTCAAAGCGATCAGTTCGGCATTCTGCCCTTGAGGAATCCGCTGGATAAATACTCCGATGAAAAAACGGAGATTGCTCAGCTGGCGCTGGCCCATATCGCAGAGGATGATATTATTGCACTGGATGGCGGCAGTACCACGCTTGAAATTGCCCGGAGGCTGGAGAATCTTCCGCTGACGGTCATCACCAATGATGTGTACATCATCAGCGAGCTGGTTCAGAAAGATAACATCCGTCTCGTCGTTCCGGGAGGTTACCGGGTCCGCAATATGCTGGCCGGTCCCGAAGCGGTCTCTTATGTCCAAAAGCTTAATATAGAAAAAGCCTTTCTGTCGGCTACAGCCGTTCATATTGAACACGGGCTGTCGATTTACACCGGTGATTTCATCGATTTCAAACAAGCCTTAGTATCCACAGCCCGCAAGGTATTCGCCGTCTGCGATCATCACAAATTCGGACATACCGCACTGCGCACGTTCGCTTCACTGCAGGAAGTGGACGTGCTGCTGACAGACAGCGGACTTGCGGCCGAAGCCGTAAGCCAGTTCCGAAACGCAGGCATCAACATCGAATGCGGGTAGTTTAAATACACATTTAAGCCATATCAAGATACTCATCAACGTTTTTTAAAAGGAGAGAATAATCATATGTCATCTTTATTCAGTTTGGCAGGTAAAACAGCTATCGTAACAGGTGCGGCCCAAGGTCTTGGTCAAGGGATTGCTCTTGCCTTTGCCGAAGCAGGCGCAGACGTTATCTCCGCTTCCCTCAATGCCAGTGATGAAACTGTAGCAGCTGCTGAAGCCTTTGGCGTAAAAGCACTCAGCATCGCTTGCGACCTGAGCGACCACTCCAAGCTTCAAGGTATGTTCGACGAAGCCGTTGCCTTCACAGGCCACGTTGACATTCTTGTCAACTGCGCAGGTATGATCCGTCGTACACCTGCCAAGGACCACAGTGAAAAAGACTGGTTCGATGTCATCAACCTCAACCAGAACACGGTCTTCCTGCTGTCGCAGATCGCCGGCCGCCACTTCCTGGAAAGAGGCAACGGTAAAATCATCAACATCTGCTCCATGCTCTCGTATCAGGGCGGCATCAATGTACCGGGCTATACAGCAAGTAAGCACGCTGTAGCTGGTCTGACTAAAGCTTTTGCCAATGAATGGGCTGGCTCCGGTCTGAACATCAACGCAATCGCTCCTGGATACATGGCTACGGAGAATACAGCTCCGATCCGTGCCGACCAGAACCGTTCCGATTCTATCCTTGACCGCATTCCTGCCGGACGCTGGGGAACCGCTGAAGATGTTAAAGGACCTGCTGTGTTCCTGGCATCCGCTGCTTCCGACTACCTGAACGGCCACATTTTGAACGTGGATGGCGGATGGTTGGCTAGATAATACCCGGCTATTCTCTTCCTAAACATTATGGTTAGCAAGCTTATTATATAGACATACACATACAAATGGGCTGCTGGCGCGTTAGATATGACATCGGCTTACTCTGCCGGCAGCTGCTGCTATCCACATCACAACCCAAAAAGCTGGATCATCCCAACAGAGGACGGTCCAGTTTATTTGCATTTTCCGGTGAATAGCTCCGGGAACCCGTTTCATGAATCAAGCCCTCTTGAACAGTTAAGCTTTTGCGGCGGAAAGAGCTGTCGCACCTGACACATAGACACCATAATCTGCGGCATAGCTCTCCAGCTGTTCATCACTTACTTCGCGAATTCCGCTTACTACAAAAGGTTGGCGGTAGATCATCCCGGTCAGGTTAGCGGATTGCTGAAACGGCCGCAACAGCTCGCTGTAAGAGTAATTATGAAGCCCCCCTGCCTGGTACATATTTTGAGCGCCTCCGGAAGAGACCGCTATCAGAAGCTCCTTGCCATTCAGTTTGTCTCCCCCTTTGCCGTGAGCCCAGCCATGCTCGAATACTTCATCCATCCATTTCTTCAGCAAGGCAGGCGAGCTATACCAAAAGAATGGAAATTGAAGCACGATACGCTCATGAGCTGTTAACAGTGCCTGCTCATGAGCTATGTCGATTTTTTCGTCCGGATAACTCTCGTACAACCGGTGAACGGTAACATTACCTATTCCGTCAATCTCGGCCGCCAACCGCTTGTTAATCCGGGATGTCTCCAAATGTGGATGGGCAACGATAACGAGGGTTGCCTGGCTGGCAGAAGGTTTGGATGGGGTGGTCACATGGAACAGCTCCTTTTGTAATCACACAATTCGTGATATGTCGATGTATAGAGCAAAAATTAAATAATTTACATATCACGAATTATCGATTTGTTTTGTATTTAAAAACTGAATTCACATGTTTGAATTCAGTCTTTCTTCTCTAGAGATCCTTCTGAATGTAAGCGGCTATTTGAGATAATGCTGCTTCATCTCTTTGGTAATATGTCCATTTCCCCAGCCGGGTTGCATGCACAAGCCCTGCCCGCTGCAGAACAGACAAGTATTGAGAGGTGGTGGATTGGGTCATATTCAGCTTAGCTGTAATCTGGCTTACACAAACCCCGACTTCGATAAGATCAACCCCTCCTTGGGGTCCAAAATGAGCTGCAGGATCTTTTAACCACTCCAAAATTTGAAGTCGTGCTTCATTCGAAAGTGCCTTAAATACATCAATCGGGCTAATTGGTTTCATGTCATCATTATATCGACATTTCCCGATATGTCAACTCATTAAAAATTTCCGCTTCTTTGCAAAACCCCACCATTCATCCGATGAATTCCACGAACTCGTCCGGGTGGGCACGGATATATTCAGCGATAACGTTATGGGTATTCGGGATTAGCCGCTTAAAGCGCGCATACAGGCCATTGACTATCTCCAGCAGTTCAGCATCGGTTTCGATATCGTTCAGCCGAGCATCGCCCCATCCCAAACCCAATCTTCGGTTTCTGGTTTCCAGCCTCTTCCGTGTCTCTTCAAGCAGCTCAAACATGGCATCATCTGCAAAAAAACGCACACCCTCCAGCACTCCGTTCCAAGTTCCCTGCTGGTCCAGCAGGTAAGAGCTCCATGCATAAAACTCTGCTGATGATTTATAGCTATGGTCATACATGATGCGGAACATGCAAAGTGCTGTCTGCCCCTTGCCCAACTGCTTGATTGCCGCAGCCTTCACTTCCGGTGATTTTCCGCGGATCAGCTTGAAGGTTGGCTCCATGCAAACCCAGCCGAGTCTTTCATCCGTTAATGAATTGAATTCTTTCCTGTCTATCCCCACGTGCATGCTTTTCCCCTCCTGTGCCATATTATATCTTTCTGAACCATGATTGCCGAGCATTATCCTATTTTTTGTGATAGTGTTATTAGGAACTGGGCAAATGAGGAGAATCCACATGTCAGACGAAATTCTTACTACATATGATGCACAGGGCCAGGTGACGGGCACCGCCCCGCGCGATGAAGTGCACCGGTACGGGCTTTGGCATGAGACCTTTCACTGCTGGTTCGTAGAACAGCGTGCAGATTCGCTCTATATCTATCTTCAGCTGCGGAGCAAGGACAAGCGGGACTATGCCGGCTTGCTTGATATTACTGCGGCCGGACATTTACTGGCGGGAGAGACGGCCATGGACGGCATCCGTGAGGTGGAGGAAGAGCTGGGGCTCCAGATTACTTATGACGAGCTCATCCCGCTAGGAGTCATCCCCTATACCATGGTTAAGGATGGGATGATCGATAGGGAGCGGGCAAATGTTTTCCTGTATAACAATTCTTACCCCTTGGACCAATTCCATCTGCAGCCGGAAGAAGTTGCCGGGATCGTCACCGCAAAGTTTGACTCCTTCCGCAAATTCTGGCAGGGAGATCTGCAGCAGCTAGATGTCTCCGGTTTTCGTATCACGGAATGCGGTGAGCGGATTGACGTCCAAGAAAAGGTAGGCATCAGTCATTTTGTACCGCATGACACGGACTATTATCTGCAGATTATCGCAGGAATCGAAGCGGCTTTCCTCTAAGTGGCTGACAGCTACAACTATGATCACAGCCCAAAAAAGGCAGGACCCGGCACTACCGGGTCCTGCCTTTTAACTATTAGCTTGCCTGATGAACTAGTGTGCCCGTTTCAGAATTGCCAGGCCATGAACCGGAAGTGTAAGTACCGCTGGAACTGGCTCACCGGATTCTAATACCGTATACGTTCTGGCATCCATCGCTATGGACTGCTCCACGCCGCTGAAATTCTGCACAAATACATAATCAATGTCTCCGTCGGTCCGCAGTTGAGCAGTGACGCCTGCGGGCAGCTCGGTATCCAGTGTACGGATTATTCCCGCTTTCTTGGTAATTGCTGCATACAGCTCTACATAGAAACCAGCATCCTTCACACGTGTAGCCAGGTGGTACGCCCGGCCTTCACCCAGACGGTTCAGCGTCAGTGCAGGTCGTCCCGCATAGAAGTCCGTACGATACATTCCCAGTACCTCTGCTCCTTCGAGGTGGATCAGCTCGGCAATTTCATGTGCATCATAGTCTCCATCAAGACACAGCGCATTGCCGGAATTCATCACCAGGCCGTTCAGATCCCGGCTGTGCAGGCCTTCTGTCTCTTCCGCCCAGATCCCCAGCGTCCGGCGGAGCGGACCCGGGAATCCGCCCAAATGGCAGAGATCCGTCTCTCCGACTATACCTGACCAGTAAGTCCCCAGGAAGGTCCCCCCCTGTTCGACATACTTCTCAATCCGTTTGCCGTTATCTTCGCTGATCAGGTACAGCATAGGTGCAATCACCAGTTTGTAGGCGGAGAGGTCCTCTTCCGAACCGATAATATCCACCGGAATTCCCAGCTCCCATAGTGCCTGGTAGTGCTGAAGCACGGTTTCTTCATATTTCAGACCGGAGTTGCGGATACCCTGCGCATCCTTAATCGCCCAGCGGTTGTCCCAATCATAAATAATTGCAGTCTGTACAGGTGTAGTAGTGCCTACTACCGCTTGCAGCTCTGAGAGCGTCCGGCCCACTTCGGCAACATCGCGGAAGACGCGGGTTTCGGCGTGCCCGCTATGGTCAATAACAGCGCCGTGGAATTTCTCACTCGAGCCGCGGCTTTTGCGCCACTGGAAATATTGCACGGAGTCCGATCCGTGTGCAACTGCCTGCAGCGAGGACAGCTTGTGCATGCCCGGCCGCTTCAGCTTACTGACACTCTGCCAGTTCAGCAGCGATGGTGTGCTCTCCATCAGCAAGAATGGCTTATGCTTGAAGGTCCGGTACATATCGTGATGCATTGCTGCCCAAGCAGCGAGACGAGCGTCGTCGTCATCATCCGAGTAGCCCCAGGAAGGATAGGAATCCCAGGAAACTACGTCGAGAATCTTGGCCAGCTTGCGGTAATCCACGCCGTCAATATTGTGCATATTGGTCGTTACCGGCAGCTCAGGGTTATAATCACGCACAGAATCAATTTCGTGTTGACAGAAATCAATGGTAGATTCGCTTACGAAGCGGCGCCAGTCCAGGTTCAGTCCGTGAACCTGCGTCTCCCCATGCGGGGCCGGGGATTCCACTTGATCCCATGAGGTATACGTGTGACTCCAGAACGTAGCCCACCAAGCATGATTCAATTCTTCCAGGCTGTTGTTGTATTTCACCTTCAGCCATTCCCTGAAGCTAGCCTGACACAGGTCACAGTGGCATTCGCCGCCGTATTCATTCGAGATATGCCATCCGATAACTGCCGGATGATGTGCATAGCGCTCTGCCAGCTTGCCGTTCAGTAGTGCCGTCTTCTGACGGTACACAGGTGAAGTATAGCAATGATTGTGCCGGACGCCATGCAAATTACGCACGCGGTTTCCTTCTACACGCAGTACTTCAGGATATTTCTCCGACATCCAGGCCGGGCGTGCCCCGCTTGGTGTAGCCAGGAAAGCATAAATATCGTTCTCGGCAAAGGTATCCAGGATGTTGTCCAGCCAACCGAAGGTGAATACGCCTTCTTCCGGCTCCAGGGATACCCATGAAAAGATTCCAACAGACATTACATTGCAATTGGCAAGCTTCATCATGCGGATATCTTCTTGCAGCACCTCAGGGTACTTCAACCATTGTTCGGGATTATAGTCGGCTCCATGCAGCATGACTGGAATCTTGCTGCTGACTGGAGGTAATTTCATATTCATGGGTGGGTTCATCCTTTCGGTATGTGGTCCATGTCCGGATGGGATTATTCTCTGATACATTCTGAGATTAAGTCCTGTCCATTTCATGAATCATTCTTTATACTGTATATCATATAGGATAAATCCATTCAGGCAGTAGGAATATACACTCGCTTTACTAGTACAAAATGAATACGAGGTGAACATCATGCTACCTTTCTCCCTAATTGAAATGCCGCGCGACCTGAACCGTTTCCCCTTGTATCCCTATTCAGTCGGCCGCCATATCCAGTATCATCATGTTCGTCCAGGCGGCTTCCCCGTATACCAAATTTTTCTGATCCGCAGTGGAAAAGGCCTGTTCCGGGACCTGGAGAACGGAAATGAAACGATTTTGGAACCCGGTATGGCCTTCGCCTATCCGCCCGACAGGGGCCATGAGTATTACCCGCTGTCGCTCACCCCTTGGCATGTAGGCTTCATCGGTTTTCATGGCGAGTTATCACCGGGCCTGCTCGAAGGGATTGGCATTCTGCCAGGCGCCCCGCCGCTGCGTCCCGAGCATTTTGAGGAATGCTGGGAACAGATCGGCAGCATCTGGCACACGGTGAATCAGCAAGCAAGCCGCCAGGACGAGCATGTGATGCAAGAGCTCTCTGTGGCGCTCTACCGGCTCCTTCTGTTACTCCGCCGCAATGCCTCTGAATCAGGACCCGCAGGCCGTCTTGAGCTGGAGAGCGTTCGCAACGAGGCTTTGCAGAAGGCGGTCAGCCTGATTAATGAGCATTTTACCGAACCGCTGCTGGTCTCAAATCTCGCTGCTGCGGTAGGCTACTCTGTACAGCATTTCCAACGGCTGTTCCTGCAGGAGTATGGGATCACACCGCATAAATATTTGCAGAACCTCCGCCTCGAACGTGCACTGCAGCTCATCCGGGAGAATGCCGATACACCGGTACAGGATATCGCCCTGCAACTGGGCATGGAGACCAATTATTTCATCCGGGTCTTCCGGAATACTTACGGCTGTACGCCGGGGATGATGCGCAAGCGGCTGCATGAATCCTAAGAACCAGTACCCTACCTCACGGGAAAGCAACATTGCAATCCAATACACAAATAAGGTGGTTAATGCTTTTGGAAATCTTTGAGTTCATTTTACTGATGCTGGCGGCAATCGCATTATCCAATCTGGTCAACCGGTTTATTCCTTCTGTATCTGTCCCCATTATTCAAATTATACTCGGAGTCGTAATTACCTACCTGCCTCTCCATTTCGAGTTAAAGCTCAATCCCGAGTTGTTTTTACTATTATTCATTGCCCCCCTGCTGTTTAATGATGGGCGGCAATCGGACAAGGAGGCCCTTTGGCGATTAAAGAAACCGATACTTTTATTGGCACTTGGGTTGGTATTCATGACTGTAGCCATCCTGGGCTTCTTTCTGAATTGGCTGCTTCCCGTCATTCCGCTCGCTGCAGCTTTTGCTCTTGCCGCGGCACTGGCTCCTACAGATGCTGTAGCGGTCGGAGCGCTGGAGGAAAAGATTAAAATCCCCCACCACACGATGAAAATCCTGGAGGGAGAATCGCTCATCAATGATGCATCCGGGCTGGTATCCTTTCAATTCGCCGCAGCCGCAATGGTAACTGGCGCGTTCTCCTTACGTTCGGCCAGCTTCAGCTTTGCGGCGATCTCCCTCGGCGGTATTCTGCTAGGACTTCTAATGACTCTAGTGAAATATGTATTTGTAAAGTGGCTGCGGAGACTGGGGATGGAGAATGTTACACTGCACATGCTGATCGAGGTGTTAACTCCCTTTGCTGTTTTTCTGATGGCCGAGGAGCTTGGGGTCAACGGAATTCTGGCGGCAGTCAGCGCGGGTATTGCCCACTCTTTTGGATATAAAAAATTAAATCCCGAGATCGCCCGTCTGAATATCGTTTCCAAGAGCACCTGGTCTGTAATTATTTATGTATTGAATGGATTGGTTTTCCTGCTTCTCGGCACACAGCTCCCAGAGATTATCCGGACCATCTGGAACAGCTCCAGTCTTAGTCATGCTCAGGTGATTCTCTATACACTGGTCTTGACACTTGCTCTACTGGCCCTGCGCTTTGTCTGGGTTCTTGTAATGACGCTGCCCGGTACCGGATATCAGCAACCAGCCCCGGGACATGCAATCAAAAACGCGCTCATTCTCACCCTGTCCGGGGTACGGGGAACGATCACGCTGGCAAGTACCTTGTCACTGCCCTTTTTCCTGGATAACGGAAATCCGTTCCCGGAGCGGGATCTGATCATCTTTTTGGCGGCAGGTGTCATTCTGTGGACCTTACTGGCATCCAACTACCTGTTGCCTCTTCTAATAGGAGATGATGCGGAAGCCGCCCAGGTCAACGATGAGACTCTAATTGAAATGGAAATTCTGCGCAATGTGGTGATTGCCTTAAGTGAACAGACCAATGACGACAATAAAGCTGCCATCGGCAGAATTATTAATACGTACCATTCTAGAATCCGCAAGCTGAAAAAAGACGAAGCTGCCGAAAGACTGCAGCGGCCATTGCTTATCGACACACTCAAATGGCAAAGGGAAAGCACTCTCTTGGCGATCAAGAACAAAGAAGTGAATCTTTTTATCGCTTACCGCACTCTGCATAGGCTCAATAGAACACTGTTCCGGTTCACCAAGGATGACCAATACAAAACTAACCTGCTGGCACTCCGGCAATGGATGGAGGTATCCGGTATGCTTAACCAGGCGACTCTAAGCTTCCAGGAAAAACGGGAGGCCCTGGATGCCTTCAGAGTGCGCAATATCAAGTATGTTATTGAAAAATTAAATGCCGTACTGCCTACGGCCGGCACAGAAGTTGAGGACGTCAGCTCTTCGATTCTGCGTTACGAGCGAATGCTCAGCAGATATAGCAGACGTGAATCCTCTTCCTCTTCCTCTTCCAGGCAGGACTTCGACACCACTCTGGATGAATTGGCACGAGTAGGCATCCAGCTGGAACGAGATCAGATTCAGCTCAAGTTTGAATCGGGCCAGCTGTCGCGGGCCGGAATGAAGGATATGAAAAATAATCTGTTGCTGATGGAGCATGACCTCAGGGAATTGACCATTTGAATCCGCTGGCGGCTACACCGCCGCAAACTGGCTGTTGTATAGTCTGGCGTAATGGCCAGCACCCTTAAGCAATTCTTCGTGCGTGCCGCTCTCGACGATATCACCGTCTTTCATGTACAGAATGACATCTGCCTCACGGATGGTGGACAGGCGGTGGGCAATCACGAAGCTGGTACGGCCGGAGATCATCGTGAGAAAAGCCTTCTGGATACGAACCTCCGTCAGCGTGTCGATACTACTGGTAGCTTCGTCCAAAATCAGCATCGGCGGATCGGCAAGCATGACGCGGGCGATCGTGAGCAGCTGCTTCTGTCCCTGGGACAGGTTATCCCCTGATCCGGAAATCTTTGTCGCATAGCCCTCGGGCAGCCGTTTGATGAAGCTGTGGGCGTTCGCGGCCTTGGCAGCGGCAACCACTTCTTCATCATCCGCCTCCGGCTTGCCATAAGCAATATTATCGCGGATCGAACCGCCATACAGCCAGGTATCCTGCAGCACCATCCCGAAATTGCGGCGCAGGCTGTCGCGGGTAATCGCCCGGATATCTGTGCCGTCAATCCTGATGCTCCCGCTGTCCACGTCATAAAAGCGCATCAACAGGTTGACCAGTGTTGTTTTGCCTGCACCGGTCTGTCCGACGATAGCTACCCGGGTGCCGGGTTTGACCTCCAGACTGAAGTTCCGTATCAGCGGACGCTCAGGGGAATAGGCGAAGCTTACCTTATCAAAAGCGATCGTACCTTGTCTTATCCCCATTACCTGTGCATCCTCTGCATCCTGGGTTTCCGGCGGCAGGTCAAGAATGGCAAAGATCCGCTGCGCCGAAGCCGTAGCTGATTGAAGCTGAGTGATCACACCGGTTATTTCATTGAACGGCTTGGCGAAGAGATTCGAATAGATTAGAAAACTGGATAGGTCCCCCACCGAGAAATGGCCCCCGATTACCAGTGCGCTGCCGATCATCGCAATCACAGAAAAGGTAATATTGTTCACCAGACGGGTGCTTGGATTGGACAGCGAGCCGTAGAACTGGGATTTGATGCCCGTATGGTACAGCTCGTTATTCCGTTCAGAGAAACGGGCGAAGCTGTGGTCTTCGTATCGGAATGCCTGCACCACCTTCTGACCGCCTACGACTTCTTCCATATACCCGTTCAGTCCGCCGAGAATTTTGGCCTGCTCCCGGAACAGCTTCTGGGAACGGGTTGTGATGAAACGTGCGACATAAAAGGTTGCCGGTGCCGAGAGCAGCACTACAAGTGTCATCACCGGACTGATGTAGAGCATTAGTCCAATGGCTCCGGCAATAGTGACCACGCCGGTCAACAGCGTAGAGAAACCCTGCAGCAAACCATCCGAGACAGCATCCATGTCGTTGACGAACCGGCTGATGCTATCCCCCTGGGGATGATTATCATGGAACTTCAGCGGCAGTACGTTCAGCTTGTCGAACAGCTCACTCCGCATATCATAAACCGTCCGGTAGGCGATCCGGTTGGTATAGTAAGTCAGCAGCCAGCCAAAAAAGCTGCCGACAATATAAACCACAGCCAAGATCAGCAGCAGCCGGAGGATCTGGTCAAAGTCCACTTGTCCAGGACCCACCATCTGGTCAACAGTCCGTCCGATCAGCAGCGGGCCGATCAGGCTGGCAACGACACTCAATATGGCGCAGCAAACGGCGGCGATGGCGATGCCTCTATGCTGTTTGGTATAGTTAAACATTCTTTTCCAGGTTGATCCGGAGCTCATCGCGTATCTACCTCCTCACTTGAAAGCTGGGATTGACAAATTTCCTGGTACACTCCACAGGTCTGCAATAATGCTTCATGTGTACCAACACCCGAGATCCGTCCTTCATCAAAGACGATGATCAGATCCGCCTGACGGACTGTGCTCACACGCTGGGAGACCAGCAGAACAGTAGTATCTCCGCTGCTCTCCTTCAGCGCACGTCGAAGCGCCGCATCCGTGGCAAAATCGAGTGCACTTGCCGAATCATCCAGAATCAGGATCTGCGGACGCATCACCACGGCACGGGCGATGGCCAGCCGCTGTTTTTGCCCGCCGGACAGGTTCAGACCTCCTCGGGCGACTGGAGTATCCAACCCTTCAGGCAGCTTTTGGATGAACTCCTCGGCCTGGGCTACTGAAGCAGCAGCTATTAACTCTACGTGTGAGGCTTCTTGCCTGCCCCAGCGGATATTGTCAGCAATGGTACCGCTGAACAGCGTTGCCTTCTGCGGCACGATGCCGATCTTGCTTCGCAGCTCCTCCAGTCCATAATTTCTGACATTCACCCCGTCAACCCGGATTTCCCCTTCAACAGCGTCATAGAAACGCGGGATCAGGTTCACAAAAGTAGACTTGCCGGAGCCGGTACTGCCAATCAGTCCCACGGTCTCTCCTCGTTGAATGGTTACTGAAATATCGTGCAATGCCAGCTCACCTGTAGTGTTGTATCCAAATGAGACATGCTCGAAGGCAATCGCAGGAGCCTGGTTCTCTGCCGGTGGAAGGCCCTGATTCCCTATATCCGCAACAGAGGATATTGTATCCAGCACTTCATTCACACGGTTCGCCGATGATGAGGCCTTGGTGAAAAGAATCACCAGATTTGAGACCACGATCAGTGCCAGCAGGATCTGGGTCACATAGTTGATAAAAGCGATAATCTCGCCCTGTGACAGCCGTCCGGCATCAATGTGGATGCCGCCTGCCCACAATATGGCGATAATCGCTGCATTCACCACCAGCGTTGTCATGGGCCCCAGCCACGCAGAGATGCGGGCAACGCGGATTGCTGTCGCCGTCAGATCCTCCGAAGCAGCGTTAAATCGCTGTTTTTCACTGCGGCTCTTGGCAAATGCGCGGATCACCCGGATTCCGGACAGATTCTCACTGAGTACCAGGGCCAGATGATCCAGCTTCTGCTGGTATTTGCGGTAGAGCGGCGAGCTGCGCGTGATGATGAAATACAGAATCACACCAAATACCGGAGTCGCCGCGAGCAGAATCAGTGAGAGCCGGAAGTCGAGAATCATAGACATGATAATGGCTCCGATGCAGATAAACGGAGCGCGAATGACTAGCCGGATCAGCATTGCTACGGCGAGCTGCAGCTGATTCACATCATTCGTGATCCGGTTGATCAGCGAAGGCGTACCGAAGGTATCCAGCTCAGCATAGGAGAGGGCCGAAATATGTTTGAACATTTTGTTGCGAAGTGAAGTGCCGAAGCCTTGCGAAGCCCGGGCGGCATAATATTGACAAACCATGGAACAGCCAAATCCGAGCAAGGACATCAGCACCATCAGCCCTCCCATCCGGTACACATAGGCGCTGTCATGGCGGCCGATGCCGTTATTGACGATCAGTGCAACAATGGTGGGCAGTAAGAGTTCAAGAATGGCCTCCAGCAGCTTGAAGATCGGCCCCAGTGTCACTTCTTTCCTATAAGGCTTAAGAAATACAGCAATTTTGAACAAAGTAATCCTCACCTAACCTATGTAGTATGTAATAGCTAGAAAAATAGAATAAGACCCGTTATGATTATGTCATACCTGTTTACATATTAATAATATTGGTTTCGTATCCATGCGATACGATCCGCATATGGCAGCGAGCTCAATACGGAGGTTAACTTATGGATATCCGCCAACTGAAATATTTCATGGCTATTGCCGAAGAAGGACAAATTACCTCAGCGGCGAGAAAGCTGCAAATGGCCCAGCCGCCGCTTAGCCAGCAGCTGAAGCTGTTGGAGGAGGAGCTGGGGGTGAAGCTGGTAGAACGCGGGCCGCGCAGTATCCAGCTTACCGAAGCCGGAATCATTCTGCGGGGCCGGGCACAGCAAATTCTTGAATTAACCGATTCTACTACCCGGGAGCTGAAGGATTTTGTCAAAGGTTTCTCGGGCACCCTATCCATCGGCACCGTCTCTTCTTCTGCGGCAACCCTGCTTCAGGAGCGGCTGCTGGAGTTCCATCAGGTCTACTCCGGGGTGAAATTCGAGATTCACGAAGGCAATACCTATCGCGTTCTCGATTTGCTGAACAAGGGTATCGTCGAAGTCGGCATTGTCCGCACTCCTTTCAACTCCGCAGGCCTTGAGTGTGTATACACCTCATCGGAACCTATGATTGCCGTGATGGCACCTGAATATGACTGGACAGGCGGAGAGCCCGAAATTGAGATTGGGGAGCTCCGTAAGCAGCCGCTCATTATATACCGCCGCTTCGAACAGCTGATCCGCGAGACCTGTCTGGAGCATGGCTTCGATCCCCAGGTCTTCTGTATGAACGATGACGCCCGCACCACCCTGCTCTGGGCCAATGCAGCGCTCGGTATCGGTATCATTCCAAGGTCTGCTTTTATCCTTGCCAATAACAGCAATGTTCTGTCCAAGGAAATTCGCAGCGATTCACTGAATACCCGGGTGGCCGCAGTCTGGATAAAGGACAAATACTTGTCTTCCCTGGCCGAGAAGTTTATTGAGAACTTCAAGAAGTAACAGCATTCATATATCTGGCAGAACAATTTTATAAAGAGATCAGTAGGGTAAGACGAGGGATTACTCCCTCGGACTCCCCGTCAAACCGTGCATGCAGATTTCCCGCACACGGCTTTCCTTCGTCAGTTCCCCATCTTCAGGAGTGAGTTTCCTTCATCCGTCGCCGGATTGCCTATTTCACTCCTGAATTAGGAACGTGTGGTGAGTAAACTTGTTAGAAAGACCATTCCGGCTGATTCCAATGCTTTAATTGGAATCAGCCGATTTGACACCGTAGATTTCTTTTTGCGCATAAAGGCTCGCACCCTCATTCGCATCCATTTATCCAGACGTTCAAACT